>NZ_JBIBZU010000021.1:0-88144 GCF_043088245.1 Streptomyces sp. NPDC014623
CAAGACGCTCGGCTGGGAGACCCCAGCCGAGCGTCTGCGTGATCTACTCACCACCTAAAACCAGGCGGTGTTGCAACGACCCCCTGAACCCAAGCACCGGGTGGGGCCCTCAGCCGTTCCCAGCCGGGCGGGGGCGTCAGACGGCGGTACGCTCCGCGCTGTCCCTGCCCCTCTCCCTGTCCGCCGACCGGCGGGCCTCCTGCTCCAGCCGGGCGCGCAGCCAGCGCTGCGAGGGGCGTTCCACCAGCCTGTGCAGCAGCCAGGCCGACAGCAGGATGACGGCTGTGGTCACCAGGAGCGTGGGCCAGGCGCCGAGGGGCCCGTACAGGTTCCGGATCAGCGCCCACCCGAGCTCTTCGTGCAGCAGATAGAGGGGGTAGACGAGCGCGCCCAGCGTGACGAACCCGGACCAGTGGATCCGGTCGAGCTTGTGCAGCGCGACGGCCAGCACCAGCAGGTAGAAGACGGTCACCAGCGCCAGGGCGATGTAGGGGTGCCGGTCCATCCCCCGGTCATGGCGCAGACCGTCGGCGTGCTGGACCAGGTCGCTCTGCATGACGAGCCAGCTCGCGGCCAGCAGACCCCAGAGCTTGAGGTCCGGCCCGAAGCGGTACATCAGGTACATCGCGATGCCGCCGACGAACAGAGCGGTGTTGAGCGGCTGGGCGAAGATGCCGAGGACCGGGACCTGGTTGTCCTTCTGCTGGATCAGGACGCTCGCCAGCAGCCACAGCCAGCAGAAGACGCTGACCCTGCGGTAGTCGAGGCCCTTCCAGATCACCACGAGGAAGATCAGGTAGAAGGTGAGTTCGGCCCACAGGGTCCAGTACGCGCCCACCAGGTGCTGGGCGGACAGGGGCACCTGGAGCATGGTGAGGTTCGTGAGCGACTCACTGATGCTGGGGCCGGTGCGCGAACCGTCCGGCAGAGCACGCCACACCACGAACGCGACGGCCGCCGAGAACCAGTAGGCGGGGAACAGCCGCAGGAACCGGGCCCGGACGAACTGCCCCGGGGTGCGGCCCCAGGCGGACAGACAGATCACGAAGCCGCTGATCAGGAAGAAGAGCTGGACGCCGTAGGAGCCGTAGGAAGTCACCGGGAAGAGCCACGGGAACAACTCCTTGGGATTCACACCCCAGTTGGCCTTCGTCGCAGCGTCCACCCCGGTGAAGTGGAAGGCGAGCACGGCGAGCGCGGCGACGACCCGCAGCGCGTCCAGGGCGTGCAGCCGTGGCGCGGGGGCCCTGGGGGCTTCCTGCGCGGCTGTGACGGCGACAACCTGACGGCTGGGCGCCTGGACCTCGGTTCGGGACATGTCGGCCTCGCCAGGCTTACCGGGCACCTCGAAGGGGTACCGTGCCCGGTCATCCTAAAGACCGTACGAGCGGGCCGTGACCAGGGTCCGCGGTGCCCTGCCGGACGCTGTCACTCCGCGTTCGTCCGAACCGCCCGCCGAGCGGGGGCCCGGGAGGAAGGGGCGGAGAGCAAAGCGTCGAAACGCGGGCCGACCGTGCTCCAGTCCCAGGCCGAGACTGCCTGCTCGGAGGCCTCGTGCCCGGCCTTGAGCCAGCTGTCCTCGGTCTCGTTGACCGCGAGGATCCGCGCGGCGGCCTCCGCGGGCGTGGACACGACCCAGGCGCCGGGGAACATCGAACGGGCTCCGTGCGGGCGGCCCGCGAAGAACGGCCAGTCCCGGACGACCGGGACCGCGCCGCTCGCAGCGCCCTCCACCAGGCCCAGGTGCCAGCTCTCGCGGACGGACGTGCTGAGTACCAGCCCGACCTCCGTCAGCTCGGCGGACACATCGTCCGTGTGGCCGCTCAGGTGCACCGCACCGGCAGCGACGAGCGGTTCCAGTTCAGCGGCGAACGCCGTGCGGTAACGGTCGAGCGCCGGGCCGGCGGCCGGGTCCATGGGCTCTCCGATCAGGCGCAGCCGGTAGCGCTCGTCCTGCCGGCGGAGGACGCGTAACACCTCCAGGGCCCAGCGGGGGTCCTTGGCGACCTGCCCGACGCCGACGAGGCCGAGGGTGAACCGCGCCCCGGGTTCCTTCGGCTGGGAGAAGCGGGTGAGGTCGACCGCGTTGTCGATGACATGGGTGACCGGAGCTCCCGGTTCCAGGAGCCGGGGCAGCGTCGCCACGGCCAGGTCCCGCAGATGCTCGCTGACGAACACCAGATCGTCGACGCGGGAGAAGTCCACCAGGTGCGGCCAGTAACTCAACGTCTCGAAACTGTGCAGCCGCACCACCACCCGGGCCGTGCCGGGATCGACGAGCGTGAGGAACGCGGCAGCGGTGGTGCACCAGTCGACGAGGACGACATCGGCCCAGTCGAAGTGGGGACGCAGGGCCTGCTCCGTCTGCTCCGCGTAAGCGCTCCGGACGCCGATGCCGCAGGCGATCATCCGGCCCAGCCCCTTGGCGAGCGGGGCCGTCACCGGGTCGGCCGCGGTGTTCAGGACACGTACGTCGACCCCTGGGTGCTCCCGGTAGTGGTTCAGGATCACCGGCAGGAAATTGTCGTTCGCGCTGTGCACGACGAGCAGCCGCATCGGCCGGTCCGTCGGCGGGGCGGCTGCCGGGGCCTCACGGCCGCGCGGTGCCCGTAACGCCCGCAGGACGCGGCTGCGGCGCAGGGGAGCGGTGAACCGGGCCGGCTCGGTGACGAGCGGCGAGGTGAGGCCGTCGAGGTGGGCGACCCGGTGGAAGGCGAGGATCAGCGCCTTGGCGGCCGACGCGGCGGCGGCCTTGCGGCGCCCGGCCTTGTGGTGCCCGTCGGCGCACTCCAGTTCCGCCGCGTAGGCCTGTGTCAGGTGGCGGGGCAGGTGACCGAGCCGCAACCTGGCCTCCGCGGCCTCCGTCAGCACGTCGGCCCTGGTCCGGGGATCTCGGATGCGGTGGCCCGCCACCCCCAGGACCCTCTCGGCCAGGACCGGTTTCTCGACGCGTGCCATCCGGCCGGTGGCCCAGCGTGCGAGGCCGACGAGTCGTTCTTCGGAGAGGCGCGGTGTCTGCACAACGAAGCTCCACGGTCGGAGTCAGGAACTTGGACCGTACGGGCTCCGCCGGGGTAACGGAAGGGTGATCCCTCATCGGTACGGAGGCTCCCGCACCGGTCTCAGGCACCTTTGCCCCAAGCCCATGGGCATCGTGACAAAGGCGCCGGACGTCCCTCGTTCCCGCTGTGCTCAGAGTGCTCCGGCGACGCGCTCGGTGAGGACGTCGCCGGCCTCGTCGAACAGAGCGCCCGTCCGCGGGCACTCCCAGACGCCGGGCTCGCCCGTACGCTCGACGAGCTTGACACCGCTACGGCCCACCCAGCCGACACGGCGGGCCGGTACTCCCACGACCAGGCCGAAGTCCGGGACGTCCTTGGTCACCACCGCGCCGGCCGCCACCATGGCCCAACGGCCGATCCGTACGGGCGCGACGCACACCGACCGTGCGCCGAGCGAAGCGCCCTCGGCGACCTTCACACCCACGGCCTCCCAGTCCCCGCCGCGCTTCTGCTTCCCCTCGGGGTCGACGGAGCGCGGGTTGTGGTCGTTGGTGAGGACCACGGCGGGACCGACGAACACGCCGTCGCCGAGCTCGGCCGGCTCGTAGACCAGGGCGTAGTTCTGCAGCTTGACGTTGTCGCCGATCTGCACACCCGTGCCCACGTAGGCACCGCGGCCCACGACGCAGCCCTCGCCGAGCCTGGCTCCCTCGCGGATCTGCGCGAGCTCCCAGACACTGCTCCCGGCACCGATCTCGGCGCTGTCGTCGACCTGGGCGGTGGGCTGGACTCTGTAGTTCACGTGGTGCGCCTTCCGGAGAGCGGACTTGCCCGGCGAGCATACGATCCCGCGCCGTGCGCGGGGCAGGCGGTACTTGACACGGCCGACGGCCCCGCTCCCCGGACCGAGGGACGAAGCGGCCGGCCGCGCGGGACGGTGACGTTCCGTGCGCAGGCCGACGGCACCCGGTTTGACCCCCCGCATCCCGCCCCGTAATCTTGACCCTCGGCGTGTTTCTGTGCGCCTACCCCCTGAGCACATCCCTCCCGGTGATCCGTCCCCGGGGGAGGCCGCTCATCCTTCCGGACTGTCGCGGGCCCCGGCCCGCGCGGGCGGCTGGCATCAGGGGATCCGTTCCGAGTGAGAGAGAGATCCGCGTGTACGCCATCGTGCGCAGCGGTGGTCGCCAGCACAAGGTTGCTGTCGGCGACATCGTTGAGGTTGACAAGATTCCCACCGCCAAGGTTGGCGACACGGTCGAGCTCTCGACCCTGCTCGTTGTCGACGGCGACGCCGTGACCAGCGACCCCTGGGTCCTGGACGGCATCAAGGTCCAGGCCGAGATCGTGGACCACCACAAGGGCGCGAAGATCGACATCCTTCGCTACAAGAACAAGACGGGTTACCGCCGTCGCCAGGGTCACCGCCAGCAGTACACGGCGATCAAGGTCACCGGTATCCCCGCGGCTGCGAAGTAAGGGACTGAGGAGACATGGCACACAAGAAGGGCGCATCGTCCACTCGGAACGGGCGCGATTCCAATGCTCAGCGGCTCGGCGTGAAGCGCTTCGGCGGTCAGGCCGTCAACGCCGGTGAGATCCTGGTCCGCCAGCGCGGTACCCACTTCCACCCGGGCACGGGCGTCGGCCGTGGCGGCGACGACACGCTGTTCGCGCTGACCGCCGGTGCGGTGGAGTTCGGTACGCACCGTGGCCGCAAGGTCGTGAACATCGTTCCCGTCGCCGCCTGAGTCAGGCACGGCCGAACGACACAGCACCTTCCGAGGGCGGATCTCAGCTTTCCCGGTAATCGGGGAAGCGGGTCCGCCCTCGGCGCGTTACGTCAAGAGACATTCCCGTATTTTTTCCGCAGTACCTGGAGGCCCTCAACCATGACCACCTTCGTGGACCGCGTCGAGCTGCATGCCGCCGCGGGTAACGGAGGCCACGGCGTGGCCTCCGTGCACCGTGAGAAGTTCAAGCCGCTGGGCGGCCCCGACGGGGGCAACGGCGGCCGTGGCGGCGATGTGATCCTCGTCGTCGAGCAGTCCGTCACCACGCTGCTGGACTACCACCACCACCCTCACCGCAAGGCCACGAACGGCCAGCCCGGCGCGGGTGACAACCGCTCGGGCAAGGACGGCCAGGACCTCGTGCTGCCCGTCCCGGACGGCACCGTGGTCCTCGACAAGGCCGGCAACGTCCTCGCCGACCTGGTCGGCCAGGGCACCACCTTCGTCGCCGGCCAGGGCGGCCGCGGCGGCCTCGGCAACGCCGCGCTCGCCTCCGCCCGCCGCAAGGCGCCCGGCTTCGCGCTGCTCGGCGAACCGGGGGAGAGCCGGGACATCGTCCTGGAGCTCAAGACCGTCGCCGACGTCGCCCTCGTCGGTTACCCGAGTGCGGGCAAGTCCTCGCTGATCTCGGCACTCTCCGCAGCCAAGCCGAAGATCGCGGACTACCCGTTCACGACCCTCGTGCCCAACCTGGGCGTCGTCACCGCCGGTTCGACCGTCTACACCATCGCCGACGTCCCGGGGCTCATCCCGGGCGCGAGCGAGGGCAAGGGCCTCGGCCTGGACTTCCTGCGGCACGTCGAGCGGTGCTCCGTCCTGGTGCACGTCCTGGACACCGCGACACTGGAGTCGGACCGGGACCCCGTCTCGGACCTCGACATGATCGAGGAGGAACTCCGGCTGTACGGCGGCCTCGAGAACCGCCCGCGCATCGTGGCCCTCAACAAGATCGACATCCCGGACGGCCAGGACCTCGCGGACATGATCCGCCCCGACCTGGAGGCGCGCGGCTACCGCGTCTTCGAGGTCTCGGCCGTCGCGCACAAGGGCCTCAACGAGCTCTCCTACGCCCTCGCCGGAATCATCGCCGAGGCGCGGGCCACCAAGCCGAAGGAGGAGTCGACCCGGATCGTCATCCGGCCCAAGGCCGTCGACGACGCCGGCTTCACGGTGACCGTGGAGGAGGACGGCATCTACCGTGTGCGGGGCGAGAAGCCCGAACGCTGGATCCGTCAGACCGACTTCAACAACGACGAGGCCGTCGGCTACCTCGCCGACCGGCTCAACCGTCTCGGCGTCGAGGACGAGCTCCGCAAGGCGGGCGCCCAGGCCGGCGACGGCGTGGCCATCGGGCCTGAGGAGAACGCGGTCGTCTTCGACTGGGAGCCGACCATGGCCGCCGGAGCCGAGATGCTGGGCCGTCGCGGTGAGGACCACCGCCTGGAGGCTCCCCGCCCCGCTGCGCAGCGCCGCCGCGAGCGCGAGTCCGAGGCCGAAACCGCGCAGCGCGAGTACGACGAGTTCGACCCCTTCTAGCCCTCGCGCCGGGCGCCCCCGCGCGGCGGGGGCGCCCGTGTTCACAGAGAACTGCCAGGTGGCGGGCAGTGCGGCGGTCGGCCGTGTGCAAATTGCGTGACACGTCTGTGGAGTCTGTCACTCCGGATGCGGGCGTGACGGGCCTGATCCGCCTGGCCAGGCGGTGAACTGCGGGTTTCCCAGAGGCGAGCGCCGGTAAACGTCCACCTTGCGAGACGGTCACGGAGAGTGCGACCATCACACTGTTCCCCCCTGTCATCGCAAGGTAGGTCGTCTGTGTCTGTGCCGCATGAAGCCAAGCCCCGGACCACAGCGGTCGTGCTCGCCGGCGGGACCGGTCAGCGTGTGGGCCTGTCGATCCCCAAGCAGCTGCTGAAGATCGCCGGTAAGGCAGTCATCGAGCACACGCTGAGCATCTTCGAGAACGCCGAGGGCATCGACGATGTCATCGTGCTGATGGCGCCCGGCTTCGTGCCCGACGTCGAGAAGATCGTCGCCAAGGCCGGGCTGACCAAGGTCAGCAGGATCATCGAGGGCGGCAGCACCCGGAACGAGACCACCGAGCGCGCCATCGCGGCCCTCGGTGAGGGACTCGCCGAGGGTGAGGACCGCAACGTCCTCTTCCACGACGCCGTCCGCCCTCTCCTGTCACAGCGCGTCATCAAGGACTGCGTCGACGCCCTGGACCGCTACCAGGCGGTCGACGTGGCGATCCCGTCCGCCGACACGATCATCGTGACCCGCACCCACGGCGAGGACGGCGAGTTCATCACCGACGTCCCGGACCGGTCCCGGCTGCGCCGCGGCCAGACCCCGCAGGCGTTCAAGCTCTCCACGATCCGCAAGGCGTACGAGGTCGCGGCGGGTGACCCGAACTTCCAGGCGACCGACGACTGCTCGGTCGTCCTGCGGTACCTCCCCGACGTGCCTATCTACGTGGTCGCGGGCGACGAGTACAACATGAAGGTGACCCAGCCGGTCGACGTCTTCATCACCGACAAGCTCTTCCAGCTGGCCTCCACCGCCGCACCCCGCCAGGCCGACGAGGCCGCCTACCGCGAGCTGCTCTCGGGCAGGACCCTGGTCGTCTTCGGCGGGTCGTACGGCATCGGTGCCGACATCGCCACGCTGGCCGAGCAGTACGGCGCCAGCGTGTACGCGCTGGGCCGTTCCACCACCGGTACGCACGTCGAGAACCCGGAGCACATCGACGACGCGCTGTCCAAGGCGTACGCCGAGACCGGCCGCGTCGACTACGTGATCAACACCGCGGGCGTACTGCGCATCGGCAAGCTGGCGGAGACGGACAACACGACGATCCAGGAAGCGCTGAACGTCAACTACCTGGCGCCCGTGCAGATCGCCCGGGCCTCGTACAAGTACCTGGCGGAGACCCAGGGGCAGTTGCTGCTCTACACCTCCAGCA
The DNA here is from genome assembly GCF_043088245.1 of Streptomyces sp. NPDC014623. NCBI lineage: Bacteria > Bacillati > Actinomycetota > Actinomycetes > Kitasatosporales > Streptomycetaceae > Streptomyces > Streptomyces sp. NPDC014623. Next base: position 7,758 of record NZ_JBIBZU010000021.1, read on the forward strand.
GTTACACCCGGGGCCGTGCCGAGTACAGCCTCTACTCCTCCACCAAGGCCGCGATGGTGAACCTCACGCAGGCGCTGGCCGACGAGTGGGCGGGCGAGGGCATCAGGGTCAACTGCGTGAACCCGGAGCGCACCGCGACCCCCATGCGGACGAAGGCGTTCGGCCAGGAGCCGGAAGGTTCGCTGCTCTCCTCCGAAGCCGTGGCGCGCACCTCGCTGGACGTCCTCCTGTCCGCGATGACGGGCCACGTCATCGACGTGCGGCAGCAGGACCCGACCCGTGATGCCGCCGAAGCCTCGGGCTTCGAGCAGGCGCTGGCCTCGGTCCTGGACCGTCAGGAAGATGTGTAATAATTCTTCACAAATGTACTTTTACGGGCCTCTGGATTTGCCGAAAGGTGAAATCAGGGGCCCGAGTGCGTGAAGCCGCATCTTCACATTTCCCTCTATACGTGAAACAACCGGCACCCCCTGGAGCAGGTTCTTCGTGATTTCGACAGTCATTCGCCTGGCCCGTGTGGGCAGTCGGTCAGAACTGCTGGCAGCGATACTGATGACGCTGGGGTATCCCTGTGTCATGGTCGCCGCCCTCCTCCCCGACCTCTGGTTCTTCGCGGCGGCCACGGCTGTCACCTACCTCGCGGACTGGTATCTGCACCAGCGCGGCAGTTATCTGCTCAACCGGCTCGGCAAGGTGAGGGCGGGACTGCCCATCCGCTTCCTGCTCCGCCAGTTGATGATCATTCTGCTGCTGGCCAGGCTGGACCTCGCCGAGGAACCGCTCTTCTACGCGGCGGTCGCGTGCTTCCTCCTCTTCTACGGTCTCCAGGCCCCGCACGGCGCGCTGACGACGCTGATCCGGCTGCGCCGCAGTCTGCCGATCGTGACCCGGAACGTGGACCTGCACGCCGTCCGCATCCCCGACGCGCCGCCGCGCGCGCTGCTGCACCGCTCCAGCGAGAAGATGCTCCACCTCGACCTCCCCGCGGTGGCAGGCGTCCTGGTCGCCGCCGGTACGGGTGAGGACTTCATCGGGTACATCGGCGCCGCGGCGACCCTGCTGGCAGCCGTCGGCTACAACGCCCTCCTCGTCCCGTACCTGCGCCGGAGCCGGCGGGCACCGTCGGCCCCCGCCGTGCTGAAGGCCCTGGACACCTGGCTGAGCGAGTACCAGCCGACCGTCGTGCTCTACTTCTCCGGCTCCAACGAGTCCGCGTACCAGTGCAACATGTGGCTCGACACCATGGCCGCCGTCGAGGGGCGGCCGCTGATCATCATGCGCGAGCGCAACCTGGTCCCGCAGCTCGCGGACACCTCCGTACCCGTGGTCTGCGTGCCGGCCGGCACCCACCTGATGAACATGGACTTCTCCACCGTCCGTGTGTGCCTGTATCCGGCCAACGTCGGCAAGAACATCCACATGCTGCGTGTCCCGACCATGAAACACGTGTTCATCGGCCACGGCGACAGCGACAAGCTGGCCAGCGTCAACCCGTACTCCAAGGTGTACGACGAGGTGTGGACGGCCGGCCGCGCGGGCCGTGACCGCTACGCCCTGGCCGACGTCGGCGTCCGCGACGAGGACATCGTCGAGGTCGGGCGGCCGCAGCTGGCCCCCATCCGGAGCTGGACCGGCACCACGAAGAACCCCGTCCCGACGGTGCTGTACGCCCCCACCTGGGAGGGCTGGGACGACAACCCCGGCAACACCTCACTGCTGCTGGCCGGTGAGAACATCGTCCGCCGGCTGCTGACGGCCGACAGCCCGGTCCGGGTCATCTACAAGCCGCACCCCTTCACCGGTATCCGCAGCGCCAAGGCCAAAGCCGTCGACGCCCGGATCAAGGCCCTGGTCGCCAAGTCCGCGCAGGAGCGCGCCGCCGACCCGCGCTGGGCGAAGGAGGCCTCGGCCGCCGCCGCCGGGCAGAAGGCGGCCAAGGCGGAACTCACCCGTATCGCGGCCCGTCTGGCGGAGCTGGCGAAGCCCGGGCGGGCCGGGGGGGACGAGTCGGAGGAGTCGCGGGTCGCGCTCGCCGACCCGGCCCGCCAGGCCGAGATCGCCACCCTGAGGGCCGAGTGGAACGACGCCTACTGGCGTTCCTTCGGCTGGTGGGAGCACAGGACGGTGGCCGGCGCGCAGCCGAAGCTGTACGACTGCTTCAACCAGTCCGACGCCATGGTTTCGGACATCTCCAGTGTGGTGTCCGACTTCATCGCGAGCGGTAAGCCGTATGCGGTGACGGACTCGGCCGAGGTCGGTGCGGACGAGTTCAAGCGCCAGAACACCGCTGTACGGGCGGCCTTCATCCTCTCCAACAGCGCGGAGGAGATCGACGAGTTGCTGCGTGCCGTCGCCGACCCGGCGGCGGACTCGCTGGCCGGAGCCCGCCATGAGCTGAAGAGCTATCTGCTGGGGCCGGACGAGCCCACCTCCATGGAGCAGTTCAACGCCGCCGTCCGCGCCCTCGCGGCCAAGGCCGAGGCCCGCAACGCGGGTGTCGCGCAGCGTCTGGGTGAGCAGGCGCCCGCTCCGCTTCCCGACCTCGAGGCCGCGTCCAGTGGCGCCGGGGACGGACTGGCGGAGATCGTCGCCGAGGCGGAGGCCGCGGTCGATCCCGACGTGGCGGCCGCCCCGGACACCGACGCGGGTATCGGCGCGGGTCCTTCGGCGCTCCGCTGACCGCATGCCGGCCGACGGCGAGAAGTGAGGGCGTCGGCCGGATGCGGAGCTGACAGCCAGGTGTGATCCAGCTGTCATTCAGTTGTTCGGAAGTCGTCCGGTTCGCGACGCAACCTACTCGACGGCCCGTCCGTCTCCCCTCAGGGAGGGAACGTACGGGCCGTTCGGCGTGTTCGTGCCTGGAGCACGCCATGTGTCGTCGTTCTGTCGTTTCTCCTGATCAGTGTGAATATGCGTGGACCGGGGAGAGATGAGCAGCAGCGCACCAGATGTGACCGTCGTCATCGGCGCCTATCAAGCGATGCCCTATCTGATCCGCTGCCTGGAGTCGGTGGAGGCGCAGACGCTTCCGGCCGGACGTATGGAGATCGTGGCGGTAGACGACGGATCGACCGACGGCACGGGGGAGTACCTGGAGGAGTTCGCGGCCCGGACCGCCATCGACATGCGTGTCGTGCGCCAGGAGAACTCCGGTGGTCCCAGCGGCCCGCGCAACCGCGGTATCGGCCTCGCCCGCGGCAGGTACGTCTTCTTCCTCGACGCGGACGACTACTTCGGTGAGGAAGCGCTGGAACGCATGGTCGCGATGGGCGACCGGGCCGGTACCGATGTGGTGCTGGGGAAGGTCGTCGGCGTCAACCGCGGTGCGGCGAAGTCGATGTGGAAGCAGACGGTCGAGCGGGCCGACCTCTACTCCTCCAACATCAAATTCACCCTGAGTGCCCAGAAGCTGTTCCGACGGGATCTCCTGGTCCGCCTCGGGATGACCTTCGACGAAAGCCTCAAGACGGGTGAGGACGCGCTCTTCACCATGGAGGCGTATCTGCGGGGCAACGGCGTCTCCGTCGTGGCCGACTACACCTGCTACTACCTGGTGGGCCGGGACGACGGCAAGCACGTGACCAAGAGCGGCAGCTACGTGCTGCGCTTCGACTCGGCCCGGGCACTGGCGGGGCTCATCGCCGCCCACGTGCCGCCGGGGCCGAAGCGGGACGTGCTGATGGTCCGGCCGTTCGTCATCACACTGCTCCCGCAGTTCGGCCCCGTTCTGCTGCGGCAGTCCGACGAGGTGCGGAGGAAGAAGATGGAACTGGCGGCGCCGCTGCTGGAGAACTACTGGTCACCGGGTCTGGCCCGTCGCCTCAAGGTCCACGAGCGGCTCCGGCTGGTCTGTCTCTCCCAGGGCAGGCTCGACCTGCTCCTGGACGTCCTGCGGTTCATGAGCGACAAGAAGGAGCCCCGGGCGGTCCGCAAGGGTCTTCGGGGCCGGTTGTACCTGACCTACCCCCACTTCGGGGAGGGCGTGCTGCCTCTGTCGGCCTACGAGGTGACCGTGCCCGAACGGATCGGACGTAAGCGGATCGACGTACCGGGGCGTCAGTCCACTGCCGCTTTCCTGCGACGGCTGGCAGGCAAGGCGCGCAGGACGGCCCGGTCCGCCGGCCTGCACATACCGCGCCGTGCCCACAAGACCTGAGGCGGATGCGGGCGGCAGTGGACGTCTTCGCTACTGCTCGGGGCGCAGCAGCCTCCGGACCGGGCGTCCCACCACACGGCGGGCCCGACGGTAGGCGGACGGCCACGCGGCCGCCCCCTCTCCGGCCTGGACCTTGATGCTGACCTGGCCGGCCTTCTTCTCGAGCTGGCTGCGCAGCAGGGCGTTCTGTGCGGCCAGCTCCTCCATCCGGCTCTGCATCCAGCTGAAGCGGCTGCTCAGCGAATCGGGGTCGGAGTCCGTCCACGGGCGGACGGCGGGCGGAAGAGCGAGCTTGGACAACTGCGCTTCGAAGGCCTTGCCGCTGTCGCCGTGGTGGAAAGTGTTCTCCAGGCCGTTCCTCTCCATGAAGCCGGTGAAGCGGAGGAAGCGTTCCTTGTGGCCGTTCACCAGCTCGCCGAAGTCCGCCGCCTCGTACAGCTCGGCGGGGTCGATGTTCTTGGGTGTCTCGGAGATCTTGCGGTGCGGAATGCCGAAGTACCGGCAGAGCTCCAGGGTCCGGGAGTCGCTGCAGAGCACGGTGCTCGGGACGCCGGCCAGCAGCGCCGCGATGTTTCCGTGGATGCGCGATCCGAACGAGAAGTCGAAAGCACGCAGTTCGTCGATCCAGGTGGCCGGATCGACGTAGAGGCGGACCTTGCCCTCGCGGTACATCGGGTGGGAGGGATGGGTGGGCATCGAGGTCTGGGCGCCGATCGGGTTCGACGTCTCCCGCCAGTGGAGCAGCTGGGCCTCGAGGAGGTTCTGCCCGACGAACCGCAGGTGCGGATAACGCTCGTGGGCCTGACGGATGATGGCGTCGAGACCGTGCGAACGTACGGCGCTGTGCGATCCGTTCACCGAGACGCGCGATTCCGTGGTGAGCGACCCGGCCCTCTTCTCGAGCGTGAACGTCTCACCGTTCATGAACATGGAAGGGCACCCGATGACCTCGACGTCCCGGAAGCCCATGTTCTTGAGGTACTGCTCGGTGAACTCGCCCCGCACGCCGATGGACGCGCTGCGGTTGAGCACCTCGGTGACGAATTCCCTGACGGTCGGCTCCATCGGCTTCAGCCGGGCCGCGTCGTACTTGAGGTCGGCCTGCGCGCCGACCCCCAGGACGACGACGGGGATGCGCAGCTTCTTGATCAACTGCGTCATCCGCTTGAGGGGCCGCTCGAAGGTCGGACGGAACGCGTTCGCCAGGGGTACGACGAATACGTCGAACTCTTCGTTGATGCGACCGGCCGCCGACGGATCCGTCCGGATGCCGTTCGAGAAGACCTCTGCCCGTGGGGTCGTGAGGATCTTGTGCGCCGCGTCGCTGAAGATCAGGTTGCCGGCGTTGGTGGCGAAGACGTCTCTGTGGAGGGACTGTTCGAGCGAAGCCACATCGAAGGGGCTTTTGCCTGATCTGAGAAGAATGCGCCTCGGGCGGGTGGGTTCATCTGTCACGCAATAGAGGGTAGCCCCATGAATGGGGGGTGGAGATTACGTAAATGACTCCGTTGGGGCACGTCGGAGGGCGCCTCGGAACAGTCGGTTCCAGGCAGTGCCTCCCCGGTGATGACAGCAGCTGAGACAGCGCGGTGCCGGCCCCGCCCCTCGCGTAGATTGAGGAGAACCGAGCAGGACGACGTGATGGGGACGGGCGTACGTGTCAGGGGCAAAGGAATCCGAACGCGCGGCAGGGGCATCCGAAGACACCTTCCGCACACCCCCCGGGGGCGGCGCGGGCCGGAGGCCGGGTGTGACCGAGGCCGGCAGGATCGTCGTCAAGGTCGGGTCCTCCTCGCTCACCACCGCGGCAGGAGGGCTTGACGCCGACCGGGTCGATGCCCTGGTCGACGTACTCGCCAAGGTCAGGAGCGGCGGGGAGCGCGAGATCGTCCTCGTCTCCAGTGGTGCCATCGCGGCGGGCCTCGCTCCGCTCGGGCTCGTACGCAGGCCCAAGGACCTCGCCCGGCAGCAGGCCGCGGCCAGTGTCGGCCAGGGGCTGCTCGTCGCCCGCTACACCGCGTCCTTCGCCCGCTACGGCGTGAGGGTCGGGCAAGTGCTCCTGACCTCCGACGACACCAGTCGGCGTGCCCACTACCGCAACGCCTACAGCACGCTCGACCAGCTCCTGGAAATGGGTGCGTTCCCCGTCGTCAACGAGAACGACACGGTGGCCACGGACGAGATCCGTTTCGGGGACAACGACCGGCTCGCCGCACTGGTCGCCCATCTGGTCCATGCCGACCTTCTGGTGCTCCTGTCCGACGTCGACGGCCTCTACGACGGAGATCCGAGTACGCCCGGAACCTCTCGCATCGCGGAGGTGAGCGGACCGGCCGACCTGGAGGGCGTCACCATCGGCAGCGCGGGCAAGGCGGGTGTCGGGACCGGGGGCATGGTCACCAAGGTCGAGGCGGCCCGGATCGCCACCGCTGCCGGAATCCCGGTCGTCCTCACCTCGGCGAGCCATGTCGCCGACGCCCTCGCGGGGCGCGACACCGGCACGTACTTCCACCGCACGGGGCGCCGCTCGGCCGACCGGTTGCTCTGGCTGGCCCACGCCTCGACGCCGCTGGGCGCCCTCACACTCGACGAAGGAGCCGTGCGCGCCGTCGTCGAGCGGCGCACATCCCTGCTGCCCGCCGGCATCTGCGCTGTCGAGGGCGAGTTCTCCGCAGGTGACCCGGTCGAGCTGCGGGACCCCGCCGGCCGGGCCGTCGCCCGCGGACTCGTCAACTTCGACGCCAAGGAGATCCCCCAGCTGCTCGGCCGGTCCACCCGCGACCTCGCCCGCGAACTGGGCCCCGCCTACGAGCGCGAAGTCGTACACAGGGACGATCTCGTCGTCCTCACACCGCACCCGGCCCCCTGAAGCGGCTGAAAGTCCAGCCTTCGAGCGGACACCTTCACGAAAACCGCCCCACGCCCGGCCCCGGGCTGGTCAACTTTGTCACGGGAACCGAAGGGGACAGCACAGCTACGCATTCACAGGAGGCCGCCGGTGAGACGAGCGCGCCCGGGGGCGCTGCCCCGCGGAACGGGCAGCCGTGCCCTGACCAGTGTCGGGGCGGGAGCCGACTACGTCGACACGCCCCCTGACCAGACCGTCGAGCAGGAACCGGTGGTGACGGACGAGGAGCGGATCCGCTCCAAGCTGTGGCACATCACCCTCAGCGTCTCCGGCAGCGAGACGCCGCTGAAGGAGGTCAGGCGCGGACTGGAACAACTGGCGCACGATCATCCGTTCCTGCTGACCAGCCGGTACGCCAACGACCACGCGGAGATCCGCTACTGGGAAGAAGCCCGGGACCTCCACGACGCTGCGGCTGTGGCGCTGCGGCTGTGGGGCGAACACCGTTCCAGCGCGAAGCTCCCGCCGTGGGAGATCGTCGGCCTGGAGGTCATCGACCGGGAGACCTACCACCTGCGTGTCGCCGAGGGCTACGGCCCGCCCCCGGCCGCACCCGTCGGGGTGCACCCGTACTGACCGGCCGTACATGCCCGGGCGCGCCTGTACGGACCGTGCTGACCGCCGGGGTCCACCCGTAGACCGGGCTCACCGAGCGGGAGTGCACAGCATGCGATACGGCTGTCTCGCATGACGGGATACGTGACGGATGCCCGCAGTATGCGCACTACCCTGCGGGCATGACCACGCTTTCGCCGTACGACAACATGTCCCCGGTCGCCCAGGCCGCCTACCGGGCACGCGCCGCCGCCGACGACATCGCGCCACTCCCGCGCGCGGCGAAGGACGGCGCTCTGCTGGCGATCGCGGACGCACTCGAGGTGCGCACCAGCGAGATCGTCGAGGCCAACGCCGAGGACGTCGCGAAGGCGAGGGAGGGCGGGACGAGCGAGTCGGTCGTCGACCGGCTCACCCTCACCCCGGAGCGGATCCGTGCGATCGCCGCGGACGCGCGGGACGTGGCGGCCCTGCCCGACCCGGTCGGCGAAGTGGTCCGTGGTTCCACCCTCCCCAACGGCATCGACCTGCGTCAGGTGCGGGTGCCGCTCGGGGTGGTCGGCATCATCTACGAGGCCCGGCCCAATGTGACGGTCGACGCCGCGGCGCTCTGCCTGAAGTCGGGCAACGCGGTGCTCCTGCGCGGATCCTCGTCGGCCTACGCCTCGAACACCGCGCTCGTTCGGGTGCTCCGCGACGCGGTCGGCGGATCCGGTCTCCCGGCGGACGCCGTGCAACTCGTCCCGGGGGAGAACCGTGATTCGGTACGCGAACTGATGCGGGCGCGTGGCCTCGTCGACGTACTGATCCCGCGCGGTGGCGCCTCACTGATCCGCACGGTCGTGGAGGAGTCGACGGTCCCCGTGATCGAGACCGGCACCGGCAACTGCCATGTCTACGTCGACGCGCAGACCGATCCCGGCATGGCCGTCGAGATCCTGGTCAACTCCAAGGCCCAGCGCCCGAGCGTGTGCAATGCGGCCGAGACGCTCCTGGTCCACAAGGACATCGCCGGGGAATTCCTCCCTCTGGCCCTGGAGGCGCTGGCCGGGGCCGGGGTGACGGTACACGGCGACGAGCGGGTGCTCGCGTACGCCGAGGGGTCCAAGGCCACCGTCGTACCGGCCACGCCGGAGGACTGGGAGACCGAATACCTCTCGTACGACATCGCGGCCGCGGTCGTGGAGTCGCTGGAATCCGCCGTGGCGCACATCCGGCTCTGGTCCTCCGGCCACACCGAGGCGATCGTCACCACTTCGCAGGCGGCGGCCCGCAGGTTCACCCAGCTGGTGGATTCCACCACGGTCGCTGTGAACGCGTCGACGCGCTTCACGGACGGCGGCCAGTTCGGATTCGGTGCCGAGATCGGCATCTCCACGCAGAAGCTGCATGCCCGGGGGCCGATGGGGCTGCCGGAACTGACGTCGACCAAGTACATCGTCACCGGCGACGGCCACATCCGTTAGCCGGGTGCTCGCGCCGGGACGGGTGAGTCCGGGGGCTCCCTGCCCAAAACGCTCCGCCGCGGCTACGCTGAAGCTGTGCCGGACGACGTGGGGGGCAGGCCGTTCCCGGACGGCTGGGAGCCCGACGACGACCGCGGGGGCGCGGACGAGGACTTCGCCTCCGTGGTGTTCGACGAGGACTTCGTCCGATCCGCCGAGGTCCACGAGCCCACCGCGGCCGAGCGTCTGCTGGCCGCCGCGCAGGCCCGCGCCGAAGCAGAGGCGTCCAGGGCGCGCTCGGGCGGCGGGGCCCCGGACGGCGACCACTACGACGACGACCACTACGGCGACGGTTACGGCCCGGACGGCGCATACAGCCCCGAGAGAGCTTTCGGCGGCTCCCGGGGCCCCGATGGCCCCGATGGCGTCTACGAGGACGACAACGGCCCCTACGGGCGTCATGGCGGCTCCTTGCGCCCGTACCGGGGCACGGCTCGCTGGCACCGCCCGGTCGCCTGGCTGCTCGCGCTGCTCATGGGGATCGGGATGGTGGCACTGGCCTTCAGCGCCGCCCACCGCGGCGCGGCGAATGAGCGGCAGGTGCCGCCGCCGGCGACCAGCGGCGTCGACAAGCCGGACGCGGCCCCCTCCTCCCCGGTCGGTCACTCCCGCCCCGGCGTTTCCGCGGTTCCCCGTACGCCTTGATCCGCCCCGCGGTGCGGGTGGAGCCCGGTGAACACTGAGTCCTTCGAGGCCGTGGTGGCCCGGCCCTCATGACGCTCGGGCAGGCGGAGGCCCGGAAAGGTGGGCTTCGGCGGCCGAGGCCGCTGAGCCGGTGGCACGATCGCGTGCTTCCCAGCTGCCCTCCTGGCAGCCCTCCCGGCCGCGCTCCACCTGCGCGCCCACCTGCAGGGCGTTTACCTTGATGACGATCGACCCAATCTGAAGATATGACCCCTTGCCCCCTCATCCCGTCCCTGTCCCCGGGACGAGGGCCAGCTACTCGTCCATGTGCCGAACCCGTGACGGACAGGGCCGCCCGATGCCGATGAGCTGAGGTGGATCCCAGCGCCAGCCCCGCCAGTGGCGCGGAGATCGGGAGAAGTCATGACAGGCCGCGGAGAACCACCGGAAGGACCGCCCGAGAATCCCTCGGGAGGGGAGGACGAGTACCGCTCACTCGTCTTCGACGAATCGTTCGTCCGTGCTGCCCGGCTGCAGGAGTTCTCTGCCCAGGAGCGTATGGGGGAACACGCACGCGCCGTACGATCCCTCCCCGGCCGAGGCACCCGCCGACATCGCTCCAGAGCCGGTATCGCCCTCGTCGTGCTGATCACGCTCGCATTCGCGACCGCCGCCTACATCGGCTTCCGCAACCCTTACCCGCCGCCCGTCGGCAGACGTGCCGAACCGCTCCGGGCCACGGTGATCCCACTCGCCCCCCGGGGCGCCGTGCCGGCAGGGACCGCCGAGTCGCTGCTCGACGACGGCCCGGCCGCGGGGCACCGTTCCGGCGCTTCGGGCATCAACCTTCCGTCCGTCCGGCGGACGAAAAACTTCTCGGACAGCCAGGTGACCCTCGCCCTGACCACGGTCAAGGACTACCTGGTGAGCTCCTCCCTCGACCCCGACGTACTCACCGGGGGCGTCGTCCGGCCGGTCGGGCGGCTCCTCGATCCGGACCAGACAGCGCAGTTCGACAAGAGCATGGACGCGCCGGCTGACGACGGCGAGCACAGCGCTACCGGCTGGCTGGTGCGCTTCGACCCGGCCGAGGCGGAACTGGCCGACCCCGACATCAGGGTCCACGGCACCCTCTCGTACACGGAGGCAGGGGCGGACACCCTGGAGGTGGTGTCCGACCACACCTTCACGTACGTGCTGCGGCCCGCCGTGTCCGGCCCCCACCGGGCCGACGGAGCCTCACTCTTCAGCGTGCGACGCGTCCTGCACTTCCTGCTCGACCGGGAAGACATCCGGCTGCACCGGCTGGAGGTCCGCAGCGCCTACGTACAGGCCGGCCCGCAGGCGTGCTCAGCGGAGACGACGGGAGCTCTGCGCCCGCTGCTCGCAGGCGAGCAGGCGGACGGCCGGGGCCCCACAGGCACCGACCCTTATTCCACGGGCGTGCCCACGGCCGCTCTCTGCGGCACGCTGTCCGTCAGCTCGCAGACTCAGGACCCTCCTCGGGGTCCGGACGCCGCCACGTCCCCTCGGAGCCGTCCGTAGCGCCCGAGGACGGGGCGCCACCCCTGTCCGCGCCCCCACCGCCCGCACTCCCGCCACCCGCGCCGGTGAATTTGTCCCGGAGCCTGCCTCCCAGGTCGCCCGCACCGCCCGCGATGTCACCGACGAGCTTCATCAGCGGGTCCTTGCTGGTGCGCACCGTGTCGGCATAATGCGCCGCGGACTCACGGAAGGAGTCCGTCACCGACGTGTCCTGGTCCTCGTCGCGCTTGGGGTAGTGGCCGTCCATGATGCGCTGGAAGTCCCGGGACTCCGACCACTTCTTCAGCTCGGCCGCCCGGACCGTGGTGAACGGATGCGTCCGGGGCAGCACATTGAGGATCTTGAGTACGGAGTCGCGGAGGTCGCCGCCCTTCTCGTACTCGTCGGCCTGCGCGAGGAAGGCGTCCACATTCATCTCGTGGAGATGGTTGCCGCCGGCGATCTTCATCAGCCCGCGCATCGAGGCACGCAGGTCCTGCCCCACCAGGAGCCCGGCCCGGTCGGCGGACAGCTCCGACTTGCGGAACCACTCGCGCAACGCGGTCACGATCGCCATGATCGCTATGTTGCCGAGCGGAATCCACGCCACCTTGAGCGCCAGACCGGTGAGGAAGAGCAGTATCGTGCGGTACACCGAGTGCCCGGAGAGGGCATGCCCCACCTCGTGGCCGACGACGGCCCGCATCTCCTCCTCGTCGAGCAACTCCACCAGCCCGGTCGTCACCACGATGATGGGCTCGTCGAGACCGATGCACATGGCGTTGGGCTGGGGGTCCTGGTTCACGTACATCGGCGGGACCTTCTTGAGGTCCAGGATGTAACAGGCGTCCCGCAACATGTCGTTGAGATGCGCGAACTGGGCGTCGCTCACCCGGACGGAGTCCGACAGGAAGAGCAGCCGCAGGCTGCGCTCAGGCAGCAGACCGCTCAGCGCCTTGAACACCGTGTCGAAACCACTCAGCTTGCGCAGGGCCACCAGGGCCGAGCGATCCGCCGGATGTTCGTAGGCACGCGACGAGATGCCCGGGAATCGCTTGCGGTGCCTGCTCGGCACGTTCTCGTGACTGGTGTCGGTCATGGATGCCCCCTGTTCGTACGAGACGTTGCTCGTCCCCCTGACAAAAGCCAGCGTATGCGCTGGCGCTACGGTGCGCGGGGGGCTGTGGATAACTTTGAGGAGCGCCCGGAATGCCGCATACCGCCGTCATGCTTGTCGCCGTACCCGAGGACCAGGGGCCGGGCAGCACGCTCCGCGTCGTGCTGCTCGCCGCACTCGTCGGAGCTGCCCTGCTCGCCTGGCTCCTGCTGCGTGGATACCGCAACGACGACAACAACGACTGAGTCGGCGTGAGCGTGCCCGTGGCGCCCGCATACGATGTGGGCGACGTCTCCCTCCTGATTCCCGATGGATAGGTCCTGCAGAAGATGAGCCTCTCGAGCACCGCGCACCAGCTGGTCACCCTCGCCTCCGAAGGCGAGCAGGGTGGTAACCACGAAAGCCTCAGCCCGTACCTCACCGGTATCGGCGCGTTCGTCGCACTGATGCTCCTGCTGTGGATCACCACCCGTTTCAACCGGGACCGCTGAGGCAGAGGCGAACAACTGTGCCAGTAGGGTCTGCGCGCATGGGACAGCAGGAAGTGCCTACCGGCCGCGCCAAACGACGACTCGGAGTGATGGGCGGGACTTTTGACCCGATCCATCACGGACACCTGGTGGCGGCCAGCGAAGTGGCCGCCCACTTCCGCCTCGACGAAGTCATCTTCGTCCCGACCGGGCAGCCTTGGCAGAAGAGCCACAAGCAGGTTTCCCCGGCCGAGGACCGTTATCTGATGACGGTCATCGCGACGGCGTCCAACCCGCAGTTCTCGGTCAGCCGCAGCGACATCGACCGCGGCGGGCCGACGTACACGATCGACACGCTGCGGGATCTGCGCACGGTCCACGGCGACGCGGACCTCTTCTTCATCACCGGCGCCGACGCCCTCTCCCAGATCCTGACCTGGCGGGACGCCGAGGAACTGTTCTCGCTCTCCCACTTCATCGGCGTGACCCGGCCCGGCCACCTGCTGACGGACGACGGGCTGCCCAAGGGCGGTGTCTCGCTGGTGGAGGTGCCCGCGCTGGCGATCTCGTCCACGGACTGCCGCGCCAGGGTCGAGCAGGGAGATCCGGTCTGGTACCTGGTGCCGGACGGTGTCGTCCGTTACATCGACAAGCGCCAGCTGTACCGCGGCGAATGAGCCACGGAGAGGGGCACCTGTGAACGACCGACAGAACCCGTACGACCCGTACCAGCAGCCGCAGATCATCGGCTACGACGAGTACGGGCAGCCGGTCTACCAGCAGCAGGGGCAACAGCAGTACGACCCTTATGCCCAGCAACAGCCTGAGCAGGACGGGCAGCCGCAGCAGGGCTACGGCTACGACCCGTACGCCGGTGCGCAGCAGGATTACGACCCGTACACCGCCCAGCACGCCCAGCAGCAGACGCAACAGGGGTACGGGTACGACGACGGCGCGTACGGCTACGGCACCGGTCGGCAGCCCGCCGTGGACGACACCGCCCAGCAGTGGAGCGCGCCCCAGGCCCCTACGGCGCCGACCGCCGCCGCACCGGCACCACCGGTTCCGGAACAGCGGCGCGATCCCGAACCGGCGGCCGCCGCGGCCGTTCCGGGGCAGCGCCGAGCCGACGGCGACTACGGCACCGAGCAGTTCGCCTTCATCGAGGAGCCCGACGAGGACTCCGAAGACGTCATCGACTGGCTGAAGTTCACCGAGAGCCGCAGCGAGCGGCGCGAGGAAGCACGCCGGCGCGGGCACAACCGGATGATCGCCCTGATCGTCGTCGTGGCTCTCGTGGTCGTCGGCGGAGCGGGTTACCTCTGGTTCGCCGGGAAGATTCCGGGAACCTCCGGCAGCGACGAGCGGAGCAACGCGGCGACCGGCCCGCAGAAGCGGGACGTCATCGTCGTCCACCTGCACAACACCAAGAAGGGTGGCACCTCCACGGCGCTGCTCGTCGACAACGTCACCACCGGGCAGGGCACCACCGTCCTGCTCCCCAACTCGCTGGCCGTGGCCGCGGACGACGGGTCCACCACCACGCTCGGCGAGTCCGTCGACGACGACGGGTCCACCGGCACCCGCGAGGCGATCGACACCCTGCTCGGCACCAGCATCAGCGGTACCTGGCGGCTCGACACCCCGTACCTCGAGAACCTCGTCGAACTGGTGGGCAACATCGAGGTCGACACCGACACGGATGTGCCCGCTTCCGAGAAGGGCGCCTCGCCGCTCGTGAGCAAGGGCGAGGCACAGACGCTGAGCGGGCCGGCGGCCGTCGCGTACGCCACCTACCGGGGCCCGGGTGAGCCGGAGGCCGAACAGCTGATGCGCTTCGGGCAGGTCATGCGCAGCGTGCTGCGCAAGCTGTCGGAAGACCCCGAAGCCGCGACCGTGACCGTTGAGACCCTTGCGCAGATCCTCGACCCGTCCCTGCCCGAGCAGGACCTGGGCGCCTCACTGGCGAAGCTCGCCGGTCACGCCAAGGTGGGCGACTACAAGACGGAACTGCTCCCGGTCCAGAGCGACGGAACACTCACCGACAAGGCCACCGAGAACGTCGTCAAGGACGTCCTGGGCGGCAAGGTGAGAGCCCCGGAGCAGGGCGCCGCCGTGCGTGTCGGTATCAAGAACGCCACGGGGAACACAAAGGGTACGGAGTACGCCAGGATTCAGCTCGTCAACGGGGGCTATGCCTTCGTCGACAGCGGCAAGGCGGAGGCCGCGGCGTCGTCCGAGGTGCTCCACGGGGCCGCGGAGGACAGGGCGAAGGCGATCGAGGTCGCCAAGACCCTGGGCCTGCCGGAGAGCTCGGTGAAGAAGGGCGAGCCCGCGGCGAACGCCGACGTGTCCGTCGTCCTGGGACAGAACTACAAGATCCCTGAGCAGACGTCGTAAGGGCTGTCGGCGGTCCGTGAGACCCTAGAGGTTGATCTGACCGCCGACGAAAGCCTGCATGTGACCGCCACGGACCGCTCCATCGAGCTCATCAACGCCGCCGCCCAGGCGGCGGCCGACCGGCTCGCGCACGACATCATCGCCTACGACGTCAGCGACGTGCTGTCGATCACCGACGCCTTCCTGCTGGCCTCGGCTCCCAATGACCGCCAGGTCAAGTCGATCGTCGACGAGATCGAGGAGCGGCTGCAGAAGGAGCTCGGCGCCAAGCCGGTACGCCGCGAAGGCGACCGCGACGCCCGCTGGATCCTCCTCGATTACGTCGATATCGTGATCCACGTACAGCACAGCGAGGAGCGTGTGTTCTACGCGCTCGAGCGGCTGTGGAAGGACTGCCCCGAGATCGCCCTCCCCGAGGACGCGCTCAAGACCCGGGGCAAGGCCGAGGAGCACGCCCAGCTCAACGGCGGCACGGAAGGTGACCAGAGCTGAACGGCAGCCGTAGCGGCCGGGGCCGCAAGATCGTCCTCTGGCGGCATGGCCAGACGGCTTGGAATCTGGAGCGCCGTTTCCAGGGCTCCACGGACATCGAGCTGACCGAGACAGGTGTCGGCCAGGCACGCCGCGCCGCCAGGCTGCTCGCCTCGCTGCAGCCGGACGCGATCGTGGCGTCCGACCTGCGGCGGGCGGCGGCCACGGCACAGGAGCTCGCCTTGATCACCGGCCTCGACGTCGCACACGACTCCGCACTGCGGGAAACGTATGCGGGCGCCTGGCAGGGCCTCACGCACGAGGAGATCGTCGGTCAGTACGGCGAGCAGTACGCCGCGTGGAAGCGCGGTGAACCGGTCCGCAGAGGTGGTGGCGAGCTGGAGACCGAGGTCGCCGACCGAGCTGCGCCCGTCGTCCTGGAGCACGCCGGCAAGCTGCCCGACGCCGGCACGCTCGTCGTCGTGAGCCACGGCGGCACGATCCGGACGACCATCGGCCGGCTGCTCGGGCTCGAGGCCCATCACTGGGAGGGGCTCGGCGGGCTCTCCAACTGCTGCTGGTCCGTGCTGGGCGAGGGCGCGCGTGGATGGCGCCTGCTCGAGCACAACGCCGGGACACTTCCCGAACCGGTGCTCGGGGACGACGACTAGCGGGCACCCGGAGGCACTCTCCGGGCGGCGGGGGCCGGATTTCGCTTTCCGGCTCGTCGCAGGCTAAAGTTCTTCTTGTTCGCAGCGCGGAAACGCAGGGAAACACAGCGGACAGCGGGGCTATAGCTCAGTTGGTAGAGCGCCTGCATGGCATGCAGGAGGTCAGGAGTTCAATTCTCCTTAGCTCCACAGGCAAGATCCCGTCCCCGGCTGGGGGCGGGATTTTTTTTGGCCGATTGTGCGGAGTCGATGCGGTGACCGCGCGGTTCATGCCTCAACTGCCCTGCCCGCCTGGGAGCGAGGGCGGACGGGGCACTCCGGTGCCTTCTTCGCAGACGGGCCGGCCGGCCCGGGGGGCTCCCTCCAGGGCAAAGGCTGACGTCGGGGAGGTCGTCGGGCTGACCCCCTTGCGGGGGCATGGCAGAATCGGAGCGCCGGAGGGGGCGACGTACCGATCGGGAGGGAGCGCGATGCCTGCGAGCCGTGTACGGGCCCCGGGACCGCCCCTTGCCCTCACCGCGATCCATGGCTCCGTCACCGCCCGCCGCTCCATCACGCCCCGTTCCCTCGGCGCCTCGCAGGAGGACCCCTTCGTGTGCACGGCCTGCGGCCGCCCTCGGAGCTGACCGGATGGGTGCACACAGGCGGAAGTGCGACTGGTGCGGCAGTGGTACGCCCATCGTCAGGGACATGGACCCCGTCAACGCGGAGTTCCAGTACTGGTGCGAGGAATGCGCGCGGGCGCTGATCATAAAAGGCGACCCCATCGAGACGTACCGTGAGCTCGAAGGGGAGCCCATCTACGGTCGGCTCCTGGAGGATCACTGCACCCTCAAGAGGTTCTACTCCTTCGCCACCGCCTGACGTCGTACCCTCCGAGCAGGATGTTCACCACCGGAGCAGCCGCTGGTCAGGGCGTCGTCCACCACTCATACCCGGACAGAGTGGAAACGATTTTTGATGGGCCGGTGTGACCGTGTAATGTTCTCGATGTCGCCGGGGAAACCGGGCGGCGGACAGCACGGGGCTATAGCTCAGTTGGTAGAGCGCCTGCATGGCATGCAGGAGGTCAGGAGTTCAATTCTCCTTAGCTCCACAGTGAAGAAGCGGGTCATCCGATATCGGGTGACCCGCTTCTTGTCGTGTCCGTCACCTCTGTGGTCCGGGGTGGTGTGCGGTTCAGCCGAGTCCGCTGCCGAGGGTTCTTCACGGGGCGCTCGGGAGTGAGGCGTGCCACCGCCCCGGAGGCCGTCAGCAGGACCGTGCCGGGCGCACCGGCCAGGCCGGGGCGCCCGGCACGCAGGGAGCCGAGCCGGGTGGCGGCCTGTGCGCAGGCCTCCGTGCCGGGAAGGAGGGCCGGGGCTTCCGGTCGCGCCGGGCTCCGCCGCCCGCTCACGGTGGCCCGACGGCAGGGCGGGGCCGGCGCCTCCCCGGAGACCATGGGCTCCGGGGAGCGGAGCGGGGTGCCCTTGCGGCTGGCAGGCTTTCCCTTGCCCCGTTCCAGGGCTGGGGCTCACGGAGGGGAGGGGTGTCCTGAGATGAGACTTCCTAGGGGCGACTCCGAATGGTCCGGAAGGGTGGTCCTGTCGCTGCAAGCCGAGGCGTCGGTTACCGGCTGGTACGGGATGGGGGCTCATGCTTTGACAGGGACAGCGACGCGGAGCAGTTCTCATGGCGCGTGCGGCATGGAGGAGGTTCGCGCGGACGGTGTGTTGACCAGCTTCGGATGCGGCGGGCCCCACGCGGCTTCCCGGCCGGGCGAGCGCCGGGCCGCGGTCCGGGCCCGTGCGGTACCCTGACGCCATGCGTGCCGTACGCCTTCTGCTTAGCGAGCCGCGCTGATCATTCCCGGCCGGTGAGAATGCCTGGTCGGACTCGGCGCGGCGTCCCCTCCTGTGCGAGGGGATTTTTCGTTTCCGTAGACGTGTGTCCGTAGACGTGGGCGCCGGCAGATGACGATCGATGGAGCTTTGAGGATCATGAGCGAGACGAATACCGCGGCCGAGGTGGCCGCGCCGCACCGCTATACGGCAGCGATGGCCGCCGACATCGAGGCACGCTGGCAGGACTTCTGGGACGCCGAGGGGACGTACGAGGCACCGAACCCGGCCGGTGATCTGGCGGGCGATCCGGAGCTGACCGCCAGGCCGAAGAAGTTCATCATGGACATGTTTCCTTATCCTTCGGGGTCCGGTCTCCATGTCGGGCACCCGCTGGGTTACATCGCCACCGACGTCTACGCCCGCCATCAGCGGATGACCGGACACAACGTCCTGCACACCCTGGGTTTCGACGCGTTCGGACTGCCGGCCGAGCAGTACGCCGTGCAGACGGGCACGCACCCGAGGGCCTCCACCGAGGCCAACATGGAGAACATGAAGGTCCAGCTGCGCCGGCTGGGCCTGGGCCACGACAAGCGACGCTCGTTCGCGACGATCGACGCGGACTACTACAAGTGGACCCAGTGGATCTTCCTGCAGATCTTCAACTCCTGGTACGACACCGAGGCCGACCGGGCGCGCCCGATCGCTGAACTGATCGCCCAGTTCGAGAGCGGTGAGCGTGCGGTCCCCGACGGCCGCGAGTGGGGCACGCTGAGCGCCGCCGACCGCGCCGACGTCCTGGGGCAGTACCGCCTGGCATACGCCTCGGACGCGCCCGTCAACTGGTCACCCGGACTGGGTACCGTGCTGGCCAACGAGGAAGTGACGGCCGACGGCCGCTCAGAACGCGGAAACTTCCCGGTCTTCAAGGCCAAGCTGCGTCAGTGGAACATGCGCATCACCGCCTATGCGGACCGGCTGCTGAACGACCTGGACGGGCTGGACTGGCCCGAGGCGATCAAGCTGCAGCAGCGCAACTGGATCGGCCGTTCCGAGGGTGCTCGCGTCGCCTTCCCCGTCGACGGAGCCGGGGACATCACCGTCTTCACCACCCGCCAGGACACCCTGTTCGGCGCGACCTACATGGTGCTGGCGCCCGAGCACGAGCTGGTCGAGCGGATCATCCCCGCGGCCTGGCCCGAGGGCACCCACCCGGTGTGGACGGGCGGCCACGCGAACCCGGCCGAGGCCGTCACCGCGTACCGTAAGCAGGCCGCGGCCAAGTCCGATGTGGAGCGGCAGGCGGAGGCCAAGGACAAGACCGGTGTCTTCACCGGGGCCTACGCGACCAATCCGGTCAGCGGCGAGAAGGTTCCCGTCTTCATCGCCGACTACGTCCTGATGGGCTACGGCACCGGCGCGATCATGGCCGTACCGGCGCACGACGCACGTGACTTCGCCTTCGCGCGTGCCTTCGAACTGCCGGTGCGCTGTGTCGTCGAGCCGTCGGACGGCCGTGGCACGGATGCCTCCACCTGGGAGGACGCCTTCAGCTCGTACGACGCGAAGCTGGTCAACTCCGCCAGCGAGGAGATCTCGCTGGACGGCCTGGGCGTCGTCGAGGCCAAGGCGAAGATCACCGCGTGGCTGCAGGCGCACGGCGTGGGTGAGGGAACCGTCAACTTCCGGCTGCGGGACTGGCTGTTCAGCCGCCAGCGCTACTGGGGAGAGCCCTTCCCGATCGTGTACGACGAGGAAGGCATCGCCCACCCGCTGCCCGAGTCGATGCTGCCGCTGGAACTGCCCGAGGTCGAGGACTACTCGCCGCGTACCTTCGATCCGGAGGATGCCGACACGCAGCCCGAGACCCCGCTGTCCCGGAACGCCGACTGGGTCAACGTCACCCTGGACCTGGGCGACGGCGCCGGCCTGCGGAGTTACCGCCGTGAGACCAACACCATGCCGAACTGGGCGGGTTCCTGCTGGTACGAGCTGCGCTACCTGGACCCGCACAACGACCGGCAACTGGTCGACCCGGCGGTCGAGCAGTACTGGATGGGACCGCGCGAGGGGCAGCCGACCGGCGGCGTCGACCTGTACGTCGGAGGTGCCGAGCACGCGGTGCTGCACCTGCTGTACGCCCGCTTCTGGTCGAAGGTGCTGTACGACCTGGGGCACATCTCGTCCGCCGAGCCGTTCCACAAGCTGTACAACCAGGGCATGATCCAGGCCTTCGTCTACCGGGACAGCCGCGGTATCGCGGTCCCGGCCGCCGAGGTGGAGGAGCGCGACGGGGCGTACTACTACGCCGGCGAGAAGGTCAGCCGCGTCCTGGGCAAGATGGGCAAGTCCTTGAAGAACGCCGTGACGCCCGACGAGATCTGCGGCGAGTACGGGGCGGACACCCTGCGGCTGTACGAGATGGCCATGGGGCCGCTGGACGTCTCGCGTCCCTGGGACACCCGGGCCGTGGTCGGCCAGTTCCGGTTGCTGCAGCGACTGTGGCGCAATGTCATCGACGAGGAGACCGGTGAGGTCACCGTCGTGGACACGGAACCGGACGAGGACACA
This sequence comes from Streptomyces sp. NPDC014623, assembly GCF_043088245.1. Taxonomy (NCBI): domain Bacteria; kingdom Bacillati; phylum Actinomycetota; class Actinomycetes; order Kitasatosporales; family Streptomycetaceae; genus Streptomyces; species Streptomyces sp. NPDC014623. The sequence continues at coordinate 28,553 of NZ_JBIBZU010000021.1, forward strand.
CTGCGTGCGCTGCACAAGGCCATCGACGGTGTCGGCCAGGACATGGCAGGAATGCGGTTCAACACCGCCATCGCCAAGGTCACCGAGCTGAACAACCACCTGACGAAGGCGGGCGGGCCGCTGTCGCGGTCGGTCGCCGAGCGGCTGGTGCTGCTGATCGCACCACTGGCGCCGCACGTGGCGGAGGAGCTGTGGCGTCGGCTGGGCCACACCGAGTCCGTCGTGCACCAGGACTTCCCGGTAGCCGACCCGGCGTACGTCGTGGACGAGACCGTGACCTGCGTGGTGCAGGTCAAGGGCAAGGTCAAGGCGCGTCTGGAGATCTCCCCGTCGATCTCGGACGAGGAGCTGGAGGCGCTGGCCCTGGCCGACGAGAACGTCGTCGCCGCACTGGGCGGGGCCGGGATCCGTAAGGTCATCGTGCGGGCGCCGAAGCTGGTCAACATCGTCCCCGCGTAACGCCGGCCGAGGCGTTCGGGCGTCCGGGTGATGGTGCCGGGCGGTCCGCGCCGGATGTGTCAGGGCTTTCCCCTACGGGCAGGCCGAGGGTTCCTGCGGAACCCTCGGCCTGCCCGTTCCGTTTACGGTAGAAGGGGCGACCGCACACGGGCAGCCGATTCGACAACCGAGGGGCGTTCATGGAAGCCGTGATCCTGATCCTGACGCTGCTGTTCGTGGCGCTCATGGCGCTCGGGGTGTACGCCGGCGTGAAGACGGTGCGCGCGGCCAAGCGCGGTGTGGACCGGACGATCACACAGGCACGCCGCTCCGTGGAGGACACCACGCTGAGGGCCAAGAGCTACGGTCAGCCGGGCGTGCCGGGGGAGCTCGCGCAGCTGAGGTTGAAGCTTCGTACGTCGATGCGGGCTACCCAGGACGTGCTCGACGCGGGGGTGGTGCAGGACGCCTCCCTCTCGGAGTCGCTGGGGCTCTTCGAGCGCCTGAGTGCCCATGGCCACGAGCTCGACAACGACCTCAAGAGGCTGGAACGCGAACCGGACCGGGCAACGGTGGCCCGGCTGATGCCGAGCCTGAGGGAACGCACGGAACGCATCACACACTCGGCGGAATCGCTGCGCTGGGCGGCGCGTGACCGGGCCGAACAGTTCGCCGGCGACGATCTGGCCGCGCTCAACGCGCAGATCGACCTGGAGGCCGGGGCTCTGCGGCACTGGACGGCCGAGGAGCCGACGGCGCAGAGGGAGACGGCCGGACACGAGTGGAGCGGACCGGTCGACGAAAAGACGCCGCCGTCGCTCACGCCTCCGGACCCGCGGCTGCGCACGGACCATCCGTGGCAGAAGTCCGCCAGGCCGGAGACCACGAACTGACGCGCAGCGCCGGCGGAGAGGAAGGCCACAACCGCGGTGGCGCTCGATGCGTCCTGAGCGCCTCCGGTGAGTCCCGGACAGGCCGAGCGGGGGTACCGGGCCGGCCGGGAAAGATCGGCAGACAGGTCCCGGGCTGCCGTGCTCCTCTCGCGGGGGGTAACCTCCGGCTCATGTCCCGCCATGTCACGATCGTCACCGATTCAACGGCCTACTTGCCGCCCCAGACGATGGAACGGCACGGCATCATCGCGGTGCCGCTGACCGTCGTCCTGGGTGATCAGGCCCTGGAGGAAGGCACGGAGATCTCGGCCCGGTCGCTGGCGCTGGCCCTGCAGAAGAGGCGTTCCGTGACCACGTCGCGGCCCAGCCCGGAAGTCTTCGCCGCCACCTACCGCACCGTGGCCGAGGCGGGAGCCACCGGCATCGTCTCCCTTCACCTGTCGGCGGAGTTCTCCGGCACGTACGACGCCGCCGTGCTCGCCGCGAAGGACGCGCCGGTGCCGGTGCGTGTGGTCGACACCGGCATGGTGGCCATGGCCCTGGGGTTCTGCGCGCTCGCTGCGGCCGAAACCGCCGGGGCGGGCGGCGGCCTGGAGGAGGCGGTCGCAGCGGCGGAGAAGCGGGCGGCGGGTACGTCTGCGTTCTTCTACGTCGACACGCTGGACTACTTGCGCCGGGGTGGGCGTATCGGCGCCGCCCAGGCACTGCTGGGGTCAGCCCTGGCCGTCAAGCCGCTGCTTCAACTCGACGGCGGGCGGATCGAGATGCTGGAGAAGGTGCGAACGGCCTCCAAAGCGATCGCGCGGCTCGAAGAGATCGTTGCCGCGCAGGCGGGCACGGGGGCTGTAGACATCGCCGTACACCACTTGGCCTCCCCTGACGGGGCCGAACGGCTGGCGGAGCGACTGCGGGGGCGGGTCCCGGGGCTTGTCGATCTGCACGTGAGCGAGGTGGGCGCGGTGATCGGCGCGCACACCGGGCCGGGGCTGCTGGGAGCGGTGGTCGCACCACGTTGAACACCACTCCGAAGGGTGATGCGGTTATCCACAACTAGCGAGTTATCCACTGAAATTGGGGCAGGCCGGCAGATCCTCGCGGAAGTGTCTAGCGTCGTGAGGCATGACCTCCCGAACGTTTTCCACGTCCAGCCGTGCCGCTGACCGGCAGATCCTGACGAGCGGTGCTACGAACCCGTCCACGCTGCGGCGCGTGGACCTGACCGTGCATGCAGCCGTGGATCCGACCGTACTTCGGCGCACGGACCTGCGTGCGCATGCAGCCATGGATCCGCCCCCGCGCCCACCCACGCACCGTGCCGCACATCGTGTGTCCCGCGGGTCCCGTTCGGCGGGGCGGGCCCGGTGCAGGCCCGGCGTCCGCCCCGGCGGAGCTGCCGGCACCTCACCCGGTGCCGCGTCCGGCGCCCGGCGCGGGCGGCGGCGCGCTGTGCGCGGGTCGGAAGCCGGGAGCGCGGCAGCTTCCCGGCTCCGGGCGGACGCTCTGATGGCCGTCGACCGGCCGGCGACCGCGACTTCGACTGCGGCGGGCGCGGCTGCGGCGCTGTCCGATGGAGCCGCACCTGTCCGCGGGGCCCCGGCCTGGGCAGCGGCCCCGCTGCCCAGGCCGGGGCCGGAAGCGCGATCCACGGCGGCCTCGCAGGCCGGGCCGTCACTCCCCCTCCACCATGGGGCGTCCGGCGGACCGGCCGTGCGGCCACGGTGGTGGCGAGAAGCCGGTCCTGCTCTGCGTGATCGGTTACCCCTGTGGGTGCAGCTGCGATGCGGACTGGAGCCACGGGCGCTCGCCGCGCTCACCGTTGTCCTGGTCGGGGCTGCGGTATTCGCGGCGACGCACTTCTGGTCGGCTCGCCCCGAGGCCGTACGCGCACCCGACCGAGTGGCGGAGGCTGCCGCGGTGCAGGTGGGCGGGCCAGGGCCCGCGGACGCTCAGTCGCCCGGCAGCGTACCTGGCCCGGCGGTGGGACCGCAGGCCGGCACCGCACCCCCCGGACAGATCGTGGTCGATGTGAGCGGCAAGGTGCGCCGGCCGGGGATCCAGCATCTGCCCGCCGGCTCCCGGGTCGCGGATGCCCTGAGCGCCGCGGGTGGTGTCCGCGAAGGTGCCGAGGTCACCGGCCTGAACCGCGCGCGTGTTCTGACGGACGGTGAACAGGTAGCGGTGGGCCTGCCCGCCGCGGCGCTACCCGTGGGGGGTGCGGGGACAGGCGGCGCCGCGCCGGGACCCGCAGGGCCGACGGCGCCGGTGAGCCTCGGCACGGCCACTGTCGAGCAACTCGAAACCCTGCCCGGTGTCGGACCGGTGCTTGCTCAGCACATCATCGACTACCGCACCGAGCACGGAGGTTACCGCTCGGTCGACGAGCTCCGTGAGGTCGACGGCATCGGGGACCGCCGGTTTGCGGACCTCCGGCCGCTGGTCAGGCCATGAGCGGACCGAACGCCCGGACGATGAACGGTTCTGACGCCCCCACGACGGACGGCCCTGATGTCCACACGGATTCGGGACGGCGGCTGGGGGCTGCCGACCCGCGGCAGGAAGCTCCGGCCGATCTGCGGCTGGTCCCACCCGCCCTGGCGGCCTGGGGCGCGGCCGTCCTGGCATTGGGAGCGCCGGGCCGGTGGGTGGCGGCCGGGGCGGTCCTCTGTGTATGCGCCGGTCTGGGCCTCCTCGCCACCCACCGAGTCGTGACGCGAGGACCCCGGGGCGCGGAGCCGGCGGTTCAGGGGGGCCCGGCAGGCCCTGCGGGCGGGGTCCTGGGGGCGCCGAGGCCGTCCCGGCGCATAAGCACGCGCACCACGGCCGCGGCAGGGGTGCTGCTCTGTGCGGCGGCCGGGGCTGCGGCGGCCGGGTTTCATGGCGCGGATGTCCGTAGCGGCCCCGTCCCCGGACTGGCTCAGTCGTACACACAGGTGGAAGCGGAGGTGACCGTCACATCCGATCCGCGGCGGACCCGGCCGCGAGTACGGGGAGACCACAGCACACCCGTGTCACTGCTTCTGGACGCCGAGGTCGATCGGCTGACCGCCCCGGACGGTACGGTCACCGAACTCCGCACGCCGGTGCTCGTCATGGTCGCCCCGGGGAACGCGACGGTGCGGTGGCAGCGGCTGTTGCCCTCGACAGGTCTCCGCATCAGCGGACGGCTCGCGCCCCCGCGCCATGGGGGTGAGCGCATCGCAGCCGTCCTCGGTACCGCTGCGGACGACCCGCCGTGGATCACCGAGGACCCCACCCTCGTCCAACGCGTCGCGGGCCACCTCCGGTCCGGCCTGCGGGAGGCCACCGAGGGGCTCGACTCCGATGCGCGGGCACTCCTGCCAGGGCTGGTCGTGGGCGACACCTCCCGGGTCCCACCTGACCTGCAGGACGCCTTCAAGGCCACCGACCTCACTCATCTGCTCGCTGTGTCGGGCGCCAACCTGTCATAAGGAGGTGGGTTACGTAGAGAGATATACCGAGGTGGCGAGGGGGTGTCGACGGCGACGCCCGGCGTCTGCGCGCGCAGAGGGCTATTTCGCGATCTCGTCGACCACGGTGAGCACCTCGTCGAGCCGACCGCGCAGCCGTTCCACCATGAGGATGAGCCCGGCCTCGCCGAGGGCGGCGAGGTCTGCTGAGCGGGCCTCGGCGAGATCCTGTCGTGCGAAATCAACGGCAGCGCGCTGCGCGGCGGTGAGCTCGGTCGGGTCGGGGGGCACTCGGTATCACCTATCTGGGAATGCTCGTGGTCCTTACTCGGCAGTCAGCCCAGAGCGGATCATGTGAGAGGTTCATCGTTCAAGCGGTACGCATCAGTATCACTCGAACGAGTGCTCGAATGAATATCTAATTCCGCATCCCGGGAATGTACGGTATCTGATACAGACAAACGATCTTGAGCGGGCAACCGTGGACAGGTGCCGCCGACCGAACCGCCCCCCGCGTGGGTACTCGCCCACCGCCGGCTGATCGGCACGCGCATACGAGCCGCACGAACGTCCCGCAGGCTGTCGCAGGAGAGGCTCGGCGAGCTGTCCGGCACGGACCGGCAGACGATCAACCGCATCGAGCAGGGGCACGTCAGCACACGGATCGACACGCTCATGCGCATCGCTGCGGCTCTCGGTGTGCCGCTCGCTGAACTCGTTGGGGAGTGAGGGCCCGGCGGTGATACAGGGAGTCAACCGCCGGGCACTCGATCAGGGGCGCCGGTCAGCCACCGACGAGACCGTCGCGTACAGCCGACCAGCCTCGCCGGCGCTCTCGATGTACTCGTCGATCTCGGCGGCCGATGCGACCGGCGAGAGTTCGTCGAGCCCGACGACGAGCAGCACCTGCCCGATGCCAGCCATCACGCGCGACCAGGACGGCGACCGGGCGACGCGCATCTGCCACGGGGTGCCGTTGAAATGCACCAGGGTCTCGCCGCTCGGTGCGATCGATACGCGGTCCACGGAGAACGATGGGGCGCGGCCGGTGCCGGCGGGCAGTACGGCCGGGACCGCGCCGAGGGCCTCGGCAACGCCGAGCATGAGGCGCTCGACCTTGGCGCGGTCGACGTCCTCGAACTGCGGCGCCGGGTGCGTGAGCAGCAGTGACGCGTAGGTGCGTCCCTGTGCGTTGGGGTTGAGTGCCGTGTGCGCGTTCAACGAGGCAATCAGCCCCGGCGTCGGGGTTGGAATCGGGAGAGCGGTCGTCATCGTGACCCCCGAGCCATCGAACGGGCCGACGCCACAGCACGGCGCAGATGCTTCCCCTTGGGGCAGCCGCCGACCCGATCGGCGCAGCGTGCGCAGGCGCGCAGGTGCCCGATGTGTATCAGGTACGCATCGTCGGGTGCCGGGGCGTCGCTGAGCTTCGACAGGGTGATCACTTCGCACCCCCGGATCGGCAGGCAGCGGCACAACGTCGCGGGTGCAGAGTGATCACCTGGCCGTACTCGGTACGACGCCTCATGCCGAGATCGACCCACGCGCGGTTACGGAGAGGCGTTGCGCAGAACGCGCAGTCGGCGCCGCGGCGCTGCGCCTCGGTGAGCGTGGATAGGGGCGGCAGCGGGCGGGCGGTCACGGACACGGCGCCGCACCTCCCGCCGGGTGCCCGGCCTCTGCGAGCACCCGTCCGAGTTCCGCGTACAGCTCGGCGGCCGCGTCGCAGGTCATCACGAGTTCGCTGTCGGCGAGGCGCTTACCGTTCTGGGTGATTGAGAGCGGCAGGGCGATGCGCCCGGCCTCGGTACGGCGTAAGGCTGCTGACCGCTGTACCCGTACGCCCTGGCGGGGGTTCGCGGTCACGGGCACCCCTCGCCGTCGCTGAGTCATCGTCATGTCACGGACGGTAGAAGGGGAATGGGAAGGCGACCCGGAAGAATTTTCCGGGTCGCCTCGGGTTCCGGGTGCGTCTACGCGAGTACGCCGACGTGCTCCGCGATCGTGTGAAGTTCACGGCGCATCATCGGCCGCGGCCGCTTGAGCAGTGACTGCACTGCCTCGCGGACGAGCGGGAAATACTGGATCTCCTCGGGCGACGCATCCATGATCTGCCGCAGTGCGTGCAGAGTCCCGAAATCATCGCCGGTCCGGCGGTGCGAGTGCATCACCTCGACCATGTACCGGGTGCGCCTCTCCAGTGGCAGCGCCGGGTTGTCCTCGACGTTGTCGGCGAGCCGCAGAGCTTCGACGGCGTCGCCTTCCTCGGCCGCGAGGTGCACGCCGTGCATGCGCACGTTCGTCGGCCCGAACGAGGTGTGAAACAGGTTGCCGTCGACACCGAGCCGGGCGGCGACGTCGTCGGCGGCGTGCAGCATGTCCCACGCCGTCGGCGCTTTACTGTCCCGGACGGCGGCGATCACGGCGGCGAGGTGCAGCGCCCCGTACGCCGAGAGGTGCTCGGGTGATGCGTTCTCGCCGGGCCTGCAGTGGGCAATCGTCTGTCGCGCGAGGTCGAGGGACTCGGCGACCTCGCCGGCACTCGTGAGGGTGCCGCAGACGTTCCAGACGGAAGCGGCGATTAGTGCCGGGTCGCCAGTGTCGTCCGCGATCTGCATTGCCCGGTCCGCGGCGCGCAGCGACAACTTTCGCTCGCCTACCCGCCGCAAGAACAGTTGGTGCAGGTGCAGCAGCGACACGAGAGCCCGAGTGGCATCGAGCTCGTCCTCGCTGCTCGACACGCGGATCGTGGCGTACGCCTCGGCGAGCAGTCCGGGCAGCATGTCGCCGACCGGCGCGTACCGGGTGCGCTCGGTTTCGTACACGCCCCACGCTTCGACGACCCGCTCGTCGAGCTGCTGCGCGGTGAGAGCGTCGCCGGGCAGACCGAGCCCGAGGTGCGACGGTGGTGTGTTCAGTGCCCGCCGGATGGCGGGGACCGATGGGTGTTCAGGGCCGACGAGACTTAGGTCGATGGCCGGGCCGACTAGGTCGCCGACATTGTCGAGGCCGAGCTCGCGGGCCAGTCGGGTGAACATGTTGACCGAGTCGATCGCGATCACGTTGCGCTCGACCTTGCTGAGCCAATCCTCGGAGCGGCCGACGAGCCCGGCGAGAGCAGCCTGTGACTTGCCGGTCTTGAGGCGGTAGTACCTGATCCGCTCCCCGCTGGTCATGACAGTTGGGTTGATCATGGATTCCCCTTGATGGGTGAGAGCACTCAATACCCAGAGTACGACTGCGCGTTGTGCCCGGTGTCGGTCATACTCGGAACTGCCCCGTATGGGAGCACTCACCGACCCTCGCCGGCCCCCCGTCCGGCGGGGGTCGCTCCCTGTCCGGACATGACGAAACCGCCCCTGCCCGGCCGGATGGCCAGACAGAGGCGGTGTAATTCAGGGGTACTGTCTGCGGCTCGGGTCCAGAGCGAGCGGGCCAGGCTCCGGAGACGGCTCAGGGGCGGGTGCCCCGTCGCGCCGACACACCAGCGCATCCGGATCATCAGCCGGGGGCTGCAGGCTGTACCCGTCCGGGCAGGCTGGCCCAGCCGGTCCGCGCGCCCCGTCCTTCCCGGGAGGTCCGGCAGGACCGGCGGCGCCCTCGGGTCCTGCCGGACCAGCTGGCCCCGCAGGACCGGTCACGGTTTGCCCGTCGGCGCCCGGCGCCCCGCTGGGGCCAGGTACTCCGATCGCGTCGGCCCCATCGTCACCACTGGGGCCGACGCGTCCTACCGGACCGGTTGGGCCCACCGGGCCGGGAGCACCGGGCGGACCGGACGGGCCTACGGGGCCGGTCGCCCCCCGATCGCCCTTCTTCGACTCGCCCCGGCTGCCGGGCGGACCGGCAACCGGGGACGCGCCGAGCCGCTGGACCTGCGCCGCGAGTTGGTCGCGAGCGACGTTGGCGTCGGTCAGCTCGACCTGCAGATGTCGGATGCTCAGGAAAATCCCGGCAAGGATGATGCCGAGGATGACGGCCCCAGCGACCGCGAGCGCATCGCCCCGGCGCCGCTTTCGTTCCTCCGTTCGTAGTGCCGTACGGCTCATGACCCGGCCCCCTGAGCGAGTAGCAGAATGACGGGCATGACGACGCCGATCAGCGGTATCAGCACGGCGCCGATCAGCCAACGGCGGGTGGCCACGAGCTTTTCGGCGTCCTTCTCGCGCAGGGTCTCCAGCGATGCCACGCGGGCGCCGAGCGCCTCGTGCCGAAGGTCGTACAGCTTCTGGTCGACCTTTTCGTCCATGCGGCGCATGGCCTGCTGCAGGTCCTCGCGGACATCGGCGAGCCGGTCCTCCAGGCGGCGGACCATCTCCCCGGGGGTCGGCTCGTCGGGCATGGTGTGCTCCCGTTCAGGTCAGGTCAGACGGCGCGCGGGTGGGACGCCGGGTCGGCGGTCGCGGGCAGCGTGGACGCGGTGCCCTTCCGGCCCAGGCGCCCAGCCACCCAGCCCTTCGCCGCGGCCAAGGTCAGGGCGACCGGGGCCGCCCACCAGAGGGGAATGTCGGCGAGCTCGGTCACGGCCGCGCCGAGGGCAGCCTGTGCGCCGGTCCAGCCCGCGCGCTCAAGGATGTCGAAGGGGAGCTTCTGCATGGTGTTCTCCTAGTTGGTGACGGTGAAGCCGTACCGCTTGCCGAGCGCGGTGAGGGATGCCTTGCCGGGAATGCCGTCGGCGTCCGTACCTCGATAGCGGCCACCGGCGGCCGAGCGCTGCCACTTGGCGTAGGAGGCCACCGTGGTCGTGCCGAAGTGCCCGTCGGCGTACCTCTTGCTGAGCAGGCCCGCGTCGACCAGGGCGGTCTCGACGATCCGCACACCCGAGTACGTCACCGGAGTGCCGGCCTTCGCCGGGTTCGAACGCGCCGCGGCGACGAGCTGGGACAGGTCGACGACCGGCTTCCTCGGCGACGGCTTCGACGGCTTCGTGCCGAGCCGGGCGGCGATCCGGCCGCGCATCACGTCCATCTCGAACCCGCGCGGGTCGACCTTTCCCGGCTGCCACTCCGCATGGCCGAGTACAGAGCGGTCGTTCCACCCGTGCGCCCGGCAGATCGCGGCCGACGCCTTCTCGATCGCTTCGAGCTGGACGGCGGGCCACGGGTCTTTGCCGTCGCCGAGGTTCTCGCACTCGAAGCCGTAGAAGTGCCGGTTGCCGTCGGTGCTGGTCTCGTTGTCGGCGGGTAGGCTCTTCTCTGCGATGACGGCGCGCAGCACGTCGTCGTCGCCCAGGCCCGCGTGGTTGGCACGCCCGTGGCCGACGAGGTAGACGGTGCCGTCCTTCGCAATCACACCGTGGCACAGCGGACCGGGCAGGCCCGAGTACCCGTCACGGCAGATGGCGACCGTGCGGGCGGTCCCCTGGGTCACGGTGTGGTGGATCATCACTCCGTAGACCTCACCCCACGGGCCCTTCTGGTTGCGGTTGTGGGCGCGCCAGTTGCCGACCTGGACGATGGTCAGGCCCTCGTCCCGCAGGGCTCTCAGCAGGCGTTCAGCGGACAGCGGTGTGGCCATTGAGGCCTCCAGACGTGCGAAAGCCCCGGCCTGGTGGTCGGGGCGGGGGTGGTCGGGGTGGGTCAGGCGGTCGGCTGGCAGGTGCACGTGCAGGGTTCCGGCTCGGGCGGGGCCGGTGCGGTCACCCAGGGGCGCACGATCAGCTGCCCGTACCCGGAATCCACAGTCAGGGTGTCGTTGCCGCCGTTGGCTTTCCACGCGGTGGAATGCGCGTCAGCCTGGAGCACTATGGCCATCCGGTCGCCGGGCGTCCAGTCGTCCGGGATCGTGTAATGGCGATTGATGTGCAGGTCCAGATGGTGCGTGTCCGCGGTGACGTTGCTGCCCGAGTAGTGGCCGATGCGGGTCCACGTGCCGGTACTGGCTCCGGCACCGACGTAGGTGTAGCGCCACAGGTGCCAGCCCACACCGACGGTGTATCGGGTGCCGCCCGGGTACCCGGCTGCGTTCGAGACCCGCGCGTCTGCGGTGATGTCCAGCTGCTCGCCCGGGGACAGCGGGCCCGTAATCAGCCGGTACAAGGGTTTCGGTGTGGCGGACGACAGGTCGATCGGGATGGCTGTGCTCATCAGATTCTCGTTGGACAGGGGCGGCAGGGCAATCAGGTCAGGCACAGGGTGCTCCTACTGTTCGGTCACGGTGAAGAGGGCGGGAAACGCGGTTGAGGCGGTGAGGTCCACGAGACCGGAGCCGACACCGGAGAGGAAAACGGTCCACGTGGTGGTACCGGCGCCCGGCGTGTCGGTGCCGACGCCGCTCACGGACTCCCCGGTGGTCGCAACGGTCGTGAAATGCACGGCGCCGCCGACCTGCAGCCCGGCGGTGGTGGTGCCACGGCGGATGATCAGGTCGACACGGTCATTGACGAGAGTGGAGCGCAGCAGCCCAGACACCGTCATCCGGTAGGCGGTGGAGGCCTTCGTTGCCATCGTCACGGCCAGCCCGGTACTGATCTCCGCCGAGGTCTGCGCGGTGGAGGAGATGAGCGTCGCGGATCCGTAGCCACGAGTCGCGATCTCCGTCCACGCCGCCCCGGTGTACACGTACAGCCGGTTGACGTCGGCGAGGTAGCTGACCATTCCCTCTACGGGGGCGGAGTCGCCGACCAGGGCGGCGGCGCGGGCGGATGCGGACGTGAACCGCATGACGCTGCGCGGGACGAGCCCAGCCGCGAGATTGCGCGCGGTGGTGGGGATGTCGGGCGGGTCGGTCTCCTGCGTGATGAGGATTCCCTGCCCGTACGCGTCCGGTGCGGACACGGTGCCTCCTTGGCGATCATCAAAGGGTGGAGTAGCGGGCGTTGATCGTGATGAAGGAAATGGCGCCGGCGGGCAGGTTCACGAAGCGGACCTGGCCGAGGTTGTTGATCGTGAGTTGCCGGGGTGTGTTGCCGTTCATGACCTGCGCGACCATCTGCGTGGCTGTCGGCCGACAGCCTGCGGGCAGAGTGAAGAGGGCCGATGTGCCGGTCACGCTGGTCGCGCCGGTGCCTACAACCCCCTCAATGACGACGTCGCCACAGGCGTACAGGCGGTACCGGGCGCTCTGGTAGCCGGAGTCGAAGTTGGACCAGGGGGAGGCCAGGGCCGGGGCCGTCCAGCCATCGCCGCTGGTCGGTGTCAGCCGTCCCTCGGCGACCCAACTGCCGCTGGAGGAGCGGGCGAGCTGGACCCGGTCCCCGACCTGCGGAGCCTCGTAGATGGCGGCCCGACGGGCGGTGATGCCGTCCGTCGTGGTGATGGTGCCGCTCGTACTGACGGTGGCAACGGTGGCCATTCGCCAGTCCGCGCCGGCCACGGTCGGCTCGTCCTTGCCGGAGCGCACCGCGTGACGGCGCAGGCCTGCGGCCAGGTCGCGGAGCTCGGGAGCGCTCACGTGTCCTCCTTCGCGCTGATGGTGCTGATCGGGAAATCGCCGGAGATGGTGAGGGGGACGGTGAACGCGGCGACCTGGTGGAGCTCGCGGCGTCCGTCCGGGTAAACGACTCGCAACACGTCGCACTGCTCCAGCGCGGGATTGGGCAGGGAAGTGAAATTTCCCCGAGCGTTCGGCGCACGGCCGGCGGCCAGCTGCAGTTCGGCAGCCGCCTGGCACGCGGACACCGTGGTCAGAGTGCTGCTGCTGTAAAACGTCGGCCGGCGCCCGTAGGCGCCGTTCCAGTACGTCGGCGAGGCGGGGTCGTTGTCGGTGGCCAGGTAGGAAACCGGGGCTGCGTTCATCTCCGTGTTCTCACCGGCGGCCCTGACTCCGTTGTGGACGCCGGCGCTGGACATGCTGCGGTCGCCGGTGATGTACACGCCGCCCTCGCCCGCGGTGACCTCCCACACGGGCGGAGTCGTCAGCAGGTCCGGCAACCGGGCGATGACGAACACGCCGTCGGCGTCGGTGTAGCAGCGGGCGCCGGCGGCGGCTGCGATCTCCTGCACCGCGGCCCACGGGTCGGCGGCCACGTCCCAGGTACGGGGACCGATTGCTACATCGGTGATCCGGGACGAGATCGCAGCGCCGGGCAGCGAGCGGTGCACCAGAGCGGTGATCGCGGTGACGACCGTGCCCGAGGCCCGGTAGGGGACGGTGAACGCGTCGTCCTGGATGACGATCTCGAGGCTTTTGCCGGTCAGGGTGACGGGGCCCATGAGCGGGTCTCCGCCTGCCGTGTCGAGCCGAAACATCCCCAGCGGGATGAGCTCTTGGGTGCCGTCGCTGTAGGCGATGCCACGCTCGATCCGCAGCCGGGCCCCGTACGTGGCCAACTCGTCCGCCTCGCTCGATGGGATGAGGCTGGTGTCCGCGCTGGTGACCGTGCACGTGCGGCTGATGGCCTGCGCCCAGTCCACGGCCACGCTGCCGCCGGTGTGCGCGAGAGAAGCGGATGACCCATCGGTGCGTAGCAGGGTCACCTTGAAGGCGGGGCGGTGGGACTGAGCGAGGGTGGCCAGGAACCGGGCTGAAACCGGGTACACCGCCTCACCTCCGCCAGTCGAGCAGCAGGTCCTCGCATGTGGCGTAGGTGTCCATGACGTCAGTGCAGGTGTCGAACTCGGCAACCACGTCGGCCCAGGTGCGGTTGCCGGAGCCGTTGACACCGATGGTGGTCGGCATGTCCTGTTCGACGAGTGGCAGCGTCCATGACCGCCATGGGTCCCGGGCGTCGGGGGCGATGCGCGGTTCGGCGCTCGGTCCGACCGATACGTACGTATCGTCGACGCCCATGCCGGGTGTGGCCTGCCACAACAGGACATTCCCGGAGTCCAGTAGCCGGCCCAGCACCTCGCGCTCTGCGTCGGTCCGTGTGAACACAGTCAGATCGCCCTCGCGCCCCCCGCGGACGTCCCAAAGAATCACCGCGTTGCGGCGCCCGGCTACCCGGTGCTTGGCCTGCTCGATCGGCCGTTGCCAGTCCGGGGGACGCTGCACCATGATCTGCACGTTGCGTTGCGGGTTGGCAGGGTCCTTGAGCCACGCCATGTCGGGGTCGGCGTGGGGAACGGTGACAGCGTCGGTCCGATACGACTGAACGGTGCTGCCAGACGTCGCCTCGATGAGATACGACACCTCCACCCCCAGCGGCGCCTCATAGTCCTCGAGCACCATGAACGCCGACGTGATCGTGGTGGCCCCGTCCAGTAGCCCGGCCGGGCCGCGTACCGGGGTGCGGGCGCCGGTCGACGCCAGCACCCGCCGCACCCGCAGGAGGTAGCCGAGCGGCAGACCGGTCAGGGTGAGCGTCACCGACGCCGATGATTCAACGGCTGCCGCGGTGGCCGTGATCGCCATTACTGGCCTCCTCCTGCGTCCAGGATCTGCAGCAGCTGCCCATTGGCCCGGTAGACCTCGGCCCGCGCGATATGGCTGAGTTCCTCGGAACCGACATAGACGTGCACCCTGATGCCCTCCAATCTGGGCTGTCCGGCGGCGGATGCCTGCGACTGGACAGCGGATGCGACCGCGTTAGCTGCGGTCACCTGAGCTGCCACCGATTCCCATTGCGGGGCGGTCAGGACCGCCTCGGGACGGCCGGTTTCGTTGACAGCCATCGTGGCCCCGGGCTGCAGCCAGCCACCGGAATCGTATTTAAAACCGTAGCGGTGGGTGAAAAGGGAATCCGCATACGACCGGGCACGCGAACCGATAACGACACCGTCGCCGCCGCGCGATTCGATGTTCACACCGTTGATCGTTCCGGCTGTGTGTCCGACACCGGAATTTGTGATGCCGATCTGATAGGGCGAGCGGGCGCCGAGCACCCACCCGGCCGGGGCAGTCGCCCCACTGAATGACCCGGTAGCCCACCTGCGGTGAGGTTTCTGGCCCCTGATCACGGATTCGACAGCGGACACGAGCCCACTGCAGTCCCAACTCGGGTTTCCGTTCCCTCCCCATTGGTATCTCTTGCCTGCTTGCGTACGCGCCCAGGAGAGACCGGCCGCGAACCCCTTTCCACCGATCCCGGCCGCTTCGAGTTTGCTGTCGGCCCTGCCCGAGTACCCGACGATCGAGTTGATCATTTTCCGGGGGATCCGGGTGACCATGTCTCGGTAGAGGGATGCCGAGCCGCTGATTTTCTCGATCAGCGGTTTCACTACGGAGTTCAGCCCGGCGACTGCCGATGCCTTCATTCCGTCTTTCAGCCATGACACGCCAGACTTCGCGAAGTCGAGGCCCTTCGAGGCGGTCGAGCCGATCCAGTCGAAGAGCCCGCCACCTTTCGCGAACCCCGGCGCGCTGTCCGATCCGCCGGCTGCTGCCCACTTACGCAGAGACATCACTGCCCCGTGGCCGCCCGCGCCGCGCACCTCACGCGCCGTCCACACGTGCTCGTTCTTCGACAGCCACGCGGGAACGTCATCACTCGTCTCGGTACCCGCGCCATGCACTGGACCGCCGACCGCGAACCCCTTGATTTTGTCCAAGGGCGGTGCGCCGAACGCTTTCGCTACAAGGTTCCACGTAGGAACTATGCCGCCGTTATAGACCGTGTTCACAATGAAGCTGATCGGCTTTTTCGCAAGTCCGGACAGTTTCCCGAATTCGCGACCGATAGTGTCTTTTGCCGTCGTGAACGCAGAGCCCAGCGCCTTAGCTGCGGTCTTGCCGAGTTCGATCGGCGGCTTCAGCCCCTTGTCGTACAGCCACTTCGCCCCGGCGCTGATTGCGTCGAAAGCAGGCTTGAGCGCCGACCGCCACAGCCATGTACCGACTGCTCCGAGTGCCCGCACGCCGGCCATGAAATAGCCGAGCTGTATCTGCACACCGGCCCACAGCAGGCGGGCCCCGCCGACGATCCACCCGACCACGGGCGAGAACACGGAACGCCACAGCCACAGACCGACGGTGCCAAGCATCCGCACGCCGGCCATGAAAAGATCAAACTGCGGCTTCACCCCCGCCCACAGAATCTGCGCCCCGGCGACAATCCAACCGACCACGGGAGAGAACACGGCCGACCACAGCCACCCGAAGATCGCACCGAGGATCTTGACCGCTGCGACGATCGGCAGAACCGCGAGAACAACAACCGCCGTCGCGAGGATTCGTGCGGCCGTGCCGATGAACCCGAACACGGGCGACAGCACCGTCGACCACAGCCACACCGCCGCGGCGCCGATCGCCTGCAGGCCAGTCATGAGCCCAGCAAACGCAGGCTGCAGGAACGACCACAGAGCCGCAAACCCGGCCTGGATGCCTGCCCAGGCGCCCTGCACGATCGACCGGAACGTGTCCGATTGGTGGTACGCGACAACGAGCAGCGTCACGAGCGCCGCGATACCCGTGATGATCAACCCGATCGGGTTCGCGCTCATCACGGCATTGAGCAGCCCCTGCACAATCGCGTACCCACGGGTGACGGCGGCCGCCGCGAGGATCACTCCGCGATAGACCGAGAACACTGCGGTGACCGCACCGGTCGCGATCGCCGACGCGTTCATCGTGATCGTCAGACCGGCCACAGCCACGCCGAGCGGCAGCAGCCACGCGCCGTACTCGCGCACCCATCCGACACCCGCGGCGAACGCAGCCCCGACCCCGACCAGGGCGGGGAGCAGCCACGTCTCGATCCCGGCGCCGACGGTCTGCAGGGCGGGCAGGATGTATGTGGTCAGGAAGGTTCCGACTGCGACGACTGCGGGCAGTACGTTGCGGTTGATGAACTCGACAAGCCCCTGCATCACGGTGCGTCTGAACACCTCGAACGAGTTCGTCGCGTTGCCGTGCAGGGTCTTACCCATACTGTCGGCAGCGCCGCCGACCCGGCCCAGCGCCCCAACCGCTTTGGATGGGTCCAGAGAGAACAACGCGCCCTGAAGATCCTCGGCCTGCGTCCCGAACAATGCGACCGCGGCCTGCGACCGTGCGGCAGGGTCCGGCATGGCGCGCAGCTTGTCCAGGACGAGATCGAGCCCGGCGGCCGCACTGGGGCCGCCCTTCGCGAACGTGGCAGTCATCTGCGCGGCGTTGAGCCCGATCGCCTTGAACCCGGCGGCGGAGGTCTCGGATCCGTCCTTCGCGCGGATCGCGAACTCCTTCAGCGCGTCGGCGACGATGTCGCCGTCACGGGCGCCTGCCTTGAGTCCCTGCGTCAGCAGCCCGACAGCCTGCGCCCCGTTCAGCCCGAGGTCACGAAACTGGGTGCCGTACTCGTTCAGGGTGTCGAGGAAATCCTCGCTCTTGTCCGCCCCGGACTGGAACCCGGCCGTGATCAGGTCGAACGCGCCCTTGGCATCCTTGACCATGCCGGTCTTGATGAGCTGCCCGGCCGCCCGAGCCGAGGCGCTGACGTCGACGCCGAACGCCTCGGACAGGTTGAGCGCGCTCTTAGTGAGCCCCTCGATCTGCTTGCGCGGCGCGTTGATCGCGACGACGCCGTTCTGCGCGAGGGTGTGCAGCGAGTCGTTGACCTGATCGATCGACTCGCCGTACCCCTTGGAGAACACGGAACCCGCGATTTTCCCGAGCCGCTGCGACTCCTTCGGGTCGAGCCCGAGCCGAGCCGCCAGCCGCGCGTTGCTCTTGTTCTGCTCCAGCGCCTGCCCGAACGCAGCACCGAACACCGCAGCGCCACCGACCGCGATCGCGGCGAGCCCGCCCTTCACGATCCCGCCGAAGCTGCTGAGCATGCCCCGGCCAGCAGCGGCGCCGCTCTGCTCGCCGAGTTGCGCACCGACCTGCACCGTCGGCCGGCCGATCTGCCGCTGCAGGTCGGCAGCGAACCCTCGAGCCGACGGAACAACGGACACGTACCCGACGCCGACCTCGACCGCAGTCGTCATGAGCGACACCGCCCTTTCCGTTCGATGGGTTGGGCGGTGTCGCGCACGTCATGCTGCGGCCGCGGGTGGTGCGTGGGAGCGGGTGCGTTCCCGGTGAGCGAGCAGCTCGGCAGCGGTGATGCGCCGCTTGCCCTGTACGCCTGGTCGCTCAAGTGGCTCGGGCCGCGGCGACTGCTCGTGCTCCTTCTTTCCGGCGTTCGCACGCTGCCAATTTGCGATGCGCAGCGTGTCAATCTCTGCGGCCTGCAGCTGCTCGGTGAGGCCCCACAGGCCGTCACGGTCACCGAGGGCAAGCCGTGTACGCGCCTTGCCCGGTAGCTGCCGCAGCAGCACCCCGAGCTCTCTCAAGGTCAGCAGTGACCCCCCTGTGCTGTCCCGCCGGAACAGGTCTGAGAGGCGAGCACCGTAGTGCTCGCGCAGGTCCGCCTCAACAGCCTCGCCGTGCTCCGTCAGGAGGCGGGCGAGGCCGGCGATTCCCCCGGCTCCATACCGCAGTGCTTCTGATAGGCGTCGAACAGGGCCTGCGCCTTCCACTGCGGCAGGCCGGCCTTCTGGAAGTCGGGCCACTGCTTGCCGAGCGCCTCGCGAAACGTGCCGATCACGGCGGACGCGTCGCCGTGCTGCGCCGACTCGATCAGCGGCATGATGTCGAGCGCCTGCATGTGCTCGAACGTCCACCGACGGTCCTTGTACTGGAAGACGAACGGGGTCAGGTCAACTTCGGAGGCGACGGCGTCGAGGTTGAAGTCGAACGGCTTGTCGTCCGGCCGCCGCTTCGCCGGGGCAGTCTTCTGCTGAGTGGTCATGGGCGCGGGTCTCCTTCGTGCGTGCGCGGGTCATGGGACAGGAGAGAGGCGAGCGGCCCGGACCCGCGCAGATCGGGCCGCTCGCCGGAATGTGGCGGTGCCCGCGGGCGCCGTCAGGGGGTGACGGGGACCGCGGCTTGCGGGTCGTCCGTGATGTCGATGTAGAGGGTGTCGTCGGCCGCCGGGTAGATCGTGATCGTGAGTTCGTACGCGGTCAGCGCCGAATCGGACATCGGGATCTCGCCGACCTCGGACACCTCGCCCTTCGGCAGGATCCTGCGCTTCGTAATCTCGCCGTCGCGCAGCTCCAGCAGGAACGCCCGCGGGTCCGTCTTCGGGACCTTGACGATTCGGGTCGTCACTCCGTCTGTGGTCGTCGCCGTCGAGCCGGGGTTCACGAGCCCGAAAACGACCAGATTGTCTTCGAGGCACGTGACCTTGATGGTTCTCTTGTGCTTGCTCTTCGTGGTGCGGACCAGCTTGCCGCCCCACGCGTAGTGGTCCGTCGAGTCCTGGTCACGGGACTCGCTCGCCCCGTCCTCGGACAGCAGACCGACCGCGAGCCAACCCTCGTCGAGTGCCGCAACGACGTCTGTGGGGGCGGTCGTGCCTACGGGGGCGGCGTAGAAGTCGGCGCCTTCCCAGAGCCTCGGGTTATCGGTGTCGCCGGCCATTTACTTCTCGCTTCCCTTGGGGTCGGCCCGGCCGCCGGTGGCGGCGGGCTTGGGCTGCGCGCGGGTCGACTTGTCGGCGGGGCGGGCGAACCCGTCCCGGATGAGTTCCTTCGCCTCGGCGTCGTCGAGGTCGGCGGTCGAGTCGGGCTTGTGCTCGGCACCGTCCGCGGTCACCCGCGGATAGGCGAACGTCACCTTCATGGGTTCTTCTCCTGGTCGTCGGGTTCCGGGGTGAAGTCGTTGATCACGTTGATGCGTTCGGCGAACACGGTGAACCGAACTGTTGGCATGTCGTCGCCCGAGATCGGCCCGATAACGATCGGGTCGTCGGCCGCGATGTGAAACGGGAACTCGGCGCCCTCGATGAACAGTCGGGCGATCTGTCCGTGCCGCTCGACCCGGACCTCGCGGGCGATCCGCAGCTTGTCGCTCACAGCGCCTCACCTCGCAGCGTCACGTCGTACGTGAACGCGTATCGGGCCTGCCCCGAGACTTTGTCGGGCAGCCACTGCGGGCCGCTCGTCGCAGGGCGGGCGAATGTCGTACCGGCAAAGGGTCCACGGGCTGCGCCGAGCTCGGCCCGGCACACCTGCATCAGGTCGTGCGCGTCTGCTTCGTCGGCGCCCCAGCAATGCACGTCGAGGCGCGGCCGGTCGGTGACGATCGAGTGCGTGCTGCCGCCGATCCTCTCCAGCCGGACGAACCGGGGCGGCCGCGGTGAGGGAACCATCGAGCCGACCGGTGCCGTAATGCTGCGGGCGGTCAGTCGCGCCCGCAGCCACGCACCGACAACCGCAACCGCATCGGGCATGGCGACGGGCGGGGCGCTCATGTCCTGCCGCCCTCCAGCCCGCGCAGCAGCGCCCGCCGCGACTCGGCCGGATCCGACGTTGCGTAGTCGCCGATCACGGCGCCACGTACACGCGACGGTTCCTCGGTGACGTCCGTGCGGAACTGCCCGGCGTCCGGCTCGGCCGCCCGGATCGCCGCGGTCTCGACCTCCCGAGTCTTGTCCTCGATCACCCGCCGGGTGCCCGGTGCCGTCAGCAGTCGGGCGACCGCCCGCCGGTTGGGGACGATCCGAAAGCCGTTGTTCGCCATGTTCACCCCTCCACTGTCTTGAGCCGGATCTCGTAGTGGTGCAGTGCGGCCGGCTCGTATGCCGGTCCGGGCGGGCCGATCACCTCGAACTGTTGCCCGTTCCAGTGCACTCGGTCCGCACCGTGCACGGTGAGGGAGTCACCGCCGGTGGTCCACGGGTTGCAGAGCAGCAGCCACTCGCCGATCTGCGCGTTGCGCTGCTCGCCGTCCTCGGCCCCGGTGTTCTGCTGCATCCACCCCTGTACCGCCGAGTGCGTCGAGGTCGACCAGTCGTCGACCGTATTGCCGTACCGGTCCGTTGTCTGGCCCGGGTGCTCAACGTCCAGGAGGTGCGGCAGCAGATCGTCGGGGATCACAGCAGCCGCCGGCAGAAGTCCGCCGGATCGTCCCGCCACCCGGCGCTGTCGACGAGCTCGACCGTGTACGCGGCGTCCGCGTCCGGGTCGGTGGCGTCCTCGGGCTGCAGCTGGTCGATCTCGTCGGCGGTGAGGTAGAGCCCGCCGTTCTCGCCGAGCGTCTCGGAGTACTGCCCGATCGTGCGCTGCCGGTACCCGCCCCCGTTCGCAATGACCCGACGGGTCACCGCGATGGCGATCGCCCTGGTTGTCGCCGGGTCCGGGGTGTGCCCGGCCGGGATCTTCCCGCGCATGAGCGCCGACGCGTCCTCCAGGTAGACCTCGACCTGTTCGCGCCGGGCCCCGGCGAGGGTGACGGCGGCGCGCTTCTCGTAGTCCTCGACCGTCGCGAACGCCGCCGCCATCGCCTACTCCTCCCGCTCGACGATGCCAGCCGCCTCGCACGCCGCGATGATCTCGTCGCGGCTCGCGTCGGTGTCGTACTCGACACCGCTCTGTTCGGCGAACTTCCGCCATGCGTCGATACCGGACCCGCGGCCGGACCGGGCCGGCGGCTCGTCACCCGGCGGCTGCGGTGTCGTCGGGTCCTCGAACCCGACCTGAGCCCCGTCGTCCTGGTCGTCGGCCGACTCCCATGCGTGTGCGCCGATCTTCTCGGCGACCTCGGGCGGCACATCGGTGCCGGGTCCGTACGCCACACCACCGACGTGCACGAAGGTATTCAGCCTGCGGCCGCTCATCAGCGCACCACCGCCTTGAAGGTGAGGTTCGGCGTGCGCAGAACCGGCATGCCGACCGCCGCCGCGTGCGTCCACAGCCGGATCGGTTCCTTCGTCTTGTACGTCGCCGCGACGATCCCAGCACGCCCGTCGACCGACTCGTACTCGGGCTCCAGCGCCTCGGCGGTCGTCCCCAGCAGGAACCCGCCAAGGTCGCTCGGCTGCGCTGCGTCCGTGGGACCCGGGGCCGGAACGAACACGATCGCGTTCGCCGGCATGATCCGGGTTGCGACGCCATCCACGCTCACCCGCGCGTCGTTGATCTCGATCGGCGGCAGGTCCATTCCGGACAGCACGGTGTTGAGCTGCTCGACAGAGACCATCGGCGCCGAGCCGGCCGGGGCGAGCGGGAATACCTGCCGCACGACCTGGTCGCACTGCCG
Organism: Streptomyces sp. NPDC014623; assembly: GCF_043088245.1. Lineage (NCBI taxonomy): Bacteria > Bacillati > Actinomycetota > Actinomycetes > Kitasatosporales > Streptomycetaceae > Streptomyces > Streptomyces sp. NPDC014623. Next base: position 50,196 of record NZ_JBIBZU010000021.1, read on the forward strand.
CATGTCGCTGAGCACCGTGCGGGGCATCAGCATGCGGTCGGGCGGGACACCGTTGGTGTCGATGTACGTCTGCACCCACGATTCGAGATCGGTGATCGGGGTCGCGTTCGCGTGGTCGGTCCACAGCGTCGCGGCCGTCACCGAGTGCTCCGCCTTACGGCCGAACACGACCGGCGGCAGGTCGACCCCGTTCTCGTTGATCGTGAACTGCGCGTCGGCGAGCGCCTGCCCCTTGCCGACCTCGAACCGGGCGGCGATCTTCGACGCGATGCGGTTCGCGTCCCGGGCGATCAGCCGCCGCATCGGGTCGTCGTCGTCCATGTTGCGGATACGCAGCCGGTCGTACTCGTTCAGCGGGATTTTCTCGCTGATCGGGGGCAGTTCGCCCATGACGTCCGAGACGCCCTCGCGGCGCCCGATGCGTGACTCGGTGTCCCACGACCGGTAGACCGCGGTCTCGGTGAGACCGCCCTCCCCGCCCTTCTGGTACGAGTACACGATGTCGTCGAGCACGACATTCGGCAGCCACCGAGCGAGGGTGAACGCGTTCACCTGCTGCTCGGCGAGGGCGACTCGCGTAAGCGGTGTGAGCTCTTCCGGAGTGATGTACTGCGTGTCGAGAACCCAGCTCATGTCAAATCACCCCTTTCAGTTGTCGAGGTAGCGGATGGAGCCGGCGACGTCGGCGCGGCCGGCGGCGTCGACCGCAGCGGGCACCGGCAGGCGCGAGATGCGCACCTTGCCGTGCGTGAGGATCGCGGCGGCGACGTCGATCGTGTTGTCGGCCGGTGCCCCGACCGCGGCGTACAGGTGCCCGACGAGCGTCTCGCGGCCGTCGGTTGCCGCGCCGTCGTAAGGGCCGTACTTCTTCGTTGCGGTGATCAGCCCGAGGGGCACACCGCTCTTGAAGAATCCGGCCGGGTAGTGCGTCGCCGGGGTGAACGTCGAGACGTCGAGCGTGCACGACTCGGTCGCCCGAGTACCGTGCTCGCTGCCGAGCCACGACTGATCGTCCATCCCGAACGTGCGAACCGTCTGCTGCAGGTTCATGCTCGGTATCTCCTTGTGTCAGCTCTTCGAGGTGCGCGGGCCGATGAGTTCCTCGTACAGAGAGACCCCGTCCGCTGCGCTGCCCCGCTTGTCCTTGCTGCGCCCGCTGCCGTTGCGCGCGCCCTGGTAGCTGCTCCCCGGCCGGCGGCGGCGGCGCGTGTCGCGCTCGGCGTCGTCCTGGTCGGCGTCGTCCTTGCCGGACTTCTTCGGGGCAAGCTTGTCGACGAGCTCGGCGATCGCGTCTTCGTCGACGTCGCCCTCCTCATCGACGTACTTCTTCAGGTTGAGCTCGTCGGCGACGTCCTTCGCGTTCTCCAGCCGGCCGGATGCCGAGGCGAGGAACGCCTGCCGTGCCACCCGCACGCCACTCTTCACACGCTCTTCGGCTCGGGCTGCTGCGACCGCTTCGTCGACCTTCTTGTCGAGGTCGCTCATTCCCTCGCGCTTGATCCTGGCGAGTTCCTTCGCCGCGGCCGCGTTCGTCTTGGCCCGCGCTTCCTGCTTGCGCATGAGCGCCTTGTACTTCTCGGCTTCGGCCTTGTGGTCGACCTTGTCGACGTCCTTGTCCGTGTCGGGCTCGTCGTCGTCGCTGTCGTCCTGGTCGTCTTCCGGATCGGCGCCGCTGTCGTCGTCGTCCTCGGCGCCACCGAGGATCGGCCACACCGGGAACAGCCCGGTCGATGGCTCGCCGGGCCGCGGCTTACGCCATCCGACGGCGGTCTGCCCGGTCCGGGCATGACGGGGCAGGGTGCGCATGCGCATGGTGGTGTCTCCCGTGTCGGGGTGGGTGAGCAAGAGGTGCGCCGTGTCGGCGCCGTACGATCACGCGGCCGGGATGTCGTCCGGGCCGGTGAAGTTGTTGCGGCGGACGGCCAGCAAAGGGCCATACTCGCCGTGCTCGCGCGTGATGATCACGTCGCGATAGTCGGGGGAGCGGCCGCCGCGGTCGGACTCGCCCAAGTCCCGGGCGATCGCGTCGTGCGCATCCTTAAGCAGCTGCTCATCGATGACGTGCCCCGGATCCCGGTTGCCGGGCAGCGGCTCCGGCTTGCAGTGGCAGCCCGGGTGAATCGGCATGAGGTTCTCGACCCGGTACCGCTGCGTCGAGGCGATCGTGCACAGCGCGCAGTTCCGCCCGCTCGTGAGGCGCCGGCGGAAGAACCGAACACCGCCACGCTGCATCGACTGCTGCGCGGCGTGCGTGCGGGCGAGCTGCAGGTCGGTCTCGGTGATGCTGAGCAGACGCGTACGGCCCTGCCCCACCGCGTCTACGAAGTCGTGCCCGCGGCTGAGTGCCGTCCACATCTGGACGAACGGACGCCTGTACACCTCGCCCGGCGGCACCCCGCGCAGTTCCTCCGAAATCGCCATCCCGGCCGGCGCCGCAGCACCGCCCATCATGTCCGCGATCATCGTCGACAGGTACGCGTCGGTGATCTGTCCCATCTTCTGCTGCACACCGAGCACGACCGGCAGTACCCGCTCGATGAACACCACGGCGTCGGCGTCGCGGTAGTCCCCGAGCGAGTCGAATGCGGACAGGACGAACGAGATCAGCCGGTCGCGCAGCGAGCCCGACAGTGCGTCGTACCGCTCGGTGAGAGCAGCCTGCAGCGCCTCACCCACCGGGCACCCCGCCGTCGTCGTCCGGGACGTTGCCCGCCGAGGGCGCTGCGCCCGGGGCCGGGAGCAGCGAGGCGGCGAGCAGCGCCTGCGACGCCGCGCCGGCCGTGATCCTGCGGACCGTGGCCGGCGTCTCGCCCATTTCCTCGGCGATGACGTCGAGCGGGTACCCGATGCTCTTGAACTTCGTTGCCGCGTCGGCCCGGACGGCGAGCGAGGCATGTGCCGGGTTCGCCCACCGCACCTCGGCCTCGGTGTAGTCCTCGGGTACCCCGGCCTGCGCCGCACAGAGCGCCATGACCGTTTCGAGGCCCTCGCCGAACGCGCTGATGTGCTCGCGCATCTTGGCCACGTGCAGGATGTCCAGCGCGCCGATCGTGTCGGCGCTGATGTTCACGAGCTGCCCGGCGTAGTAGTACGCGGGGGTGTGCGACAGGATCAGGGCGTCGCGCACATCGGACTCGTGCTCTTTCAAGAACCCGCTCAGGTCGGCGGCGGCAAGCTGCCCGAACTCGGCTTTCTCGCCCTCGCTGACCCAAATTGCCGACGGGCCGGGCACGAATGGCTGATCGACCGTGAGCAGCCCGGTCGTGGGATCTACCTTCTTCGCGAACTTGTGACCCTTGATCCACTTCTGAGGGAACCCTGCGTTCCTCGATGTCGCCATGCGGTTCAGGACACCGAGGTTCAGTCGATCCTGAATGTCCGTGACCCCGGCGAACTCCGGCTCGGGATCCTCGCCGAGGTCCGGCATGCGGGCGAACTCGACCAGCTGCAGCATGCCGAGGTCGTGCTGCTCGCCCTGGTCGCCGCCGACGGGCACCCACGAATCGGGTCCCCACGGCAGGCGCCGCCCGCACCGCTCTTTCGTCTTGTACGGAAATCGGGTGTCGTCGAAGAACACGACCGCGTAGCCGTAACCGTCGATATCGGAGTGGTACGCCTTCAGCCCGACGAGCGGCTCACCGGTCTCGGGGTCGTACTCGACGATGCACTCACGCGGGTGCTCGGCCGTGACCAGCGGCGACGGGCGCCCGTTCTCCTCGGTCCGGGTCGGGTGCTCGCCGACGAGCATGTACCCGACGCTCTGCGACATGGCGACCCGCCACACGAGTTTCTGCCGGGAGTCGAGCCGGTTCTTCTGCCACCACAGCGACGCCCGGGTGTCCGGCTCGCCGTCCGGGCCGGTCACGCCAAGCGCGGTGAGCCGGTGCACGGACGCGTTCGCGATCAGCTGGCAGACGTTCGTCCTGGCCTTGCGCTGAAAGTCGAGGAACGCCTGCTGCGCGTTCTTCGGCAGCTCCGGCAGCGGCGGCCGGCCCCGGTAGTAGCGCCACCACTCGTCGAGCAGCCTCTCGCGCTTGCGCATCCGCCGGCCGAGGCGCAGCAGCCAGAAGTCGGGGTTGTCGATCTCCGGTGTTTCGTCGAGCACGTCGCCCCCTCTCGGGCTGTCAGAACGTGTAGCCGCCCATTTCCTCGACCTCGACGGCGAGGCCGGCGGCAATCGCGTCGAGGCGGCACTGCCACGCCAGCACTGCGGCCACCGCCGCGTCGATCTTGTCGGGGCTGTCGGGGTTCGCCTTCATGATCTGGATCCCCGACCGCGTCTTGCGCCGCCGGGAGTTGAGCAGATGCCGCACGAGCGCCGACGAGCCGTCGAGGGTGAGCTCGCGCTCGGTCAACGCGGTGTGAAACTTCTCCAGCGCCCGCACGATCAACGTGCTGCGACCGCCAGTCATCCACCACTCGATCGGATGGTTCCGGGTCGACTGCACGAGCAGCTGCGGCCCATATGCCGCCTCCCAGTCCGCGACGTGAGACTCCCATTTCGCCGGGTCGGCGTAGAACCCGATCACGTCATACCGGTCGAACGTCTCGTGAACCCGCGCGAGCACCTCGACGACCGGGACCTGCCACCCCTCCTTCGGGGCGTCGGCAGTGGGTTTCCACCCCTTCGGCTGCTCCCACACCCCGATCTCGAATAGGTGCCCATCGCTGAGCCGGCAGCCGATCAGCGCCGTCGCGTCGGTCACGCCGCGCGACCGCTTCCGCGACCCGTCGAAACCGAGCACGATGCGCTCTCCGTGCTCGACCGCCCGGCCGAGGTCGGTCGCCGCGCGCACCTCGGGTTGCGACAGCCACGCGTCCGAGGCGTGGGTGATCTGGTTCAGCAGGTCGGCACGCAAGTCTTGCGGCTCGTTCGACGTGTCGTAGAACTCCGACGTGAGCCGCTCGATCGGCGACCATCCCGGCGCGCACGGCGGATCGTGCAGCACGCACCCGTCGGGGTGATCGCTGCTGTCCCCGTACGCGTACCGCAGGCCGGCGACGAGCGACTCCTCGTCGGTCATGTCCGTCTCGGGCGGCGCCTCCCGGTGGTCGACCAGGATTCCGCGCGCCTTCGACCGGCCGTCGATGATCGCCTGGTAGTCGGCCGCCGAGTTCTCCGCGACGGACCCCTCGCCCGGGGTGAAAGCGTTCGGCGTCTCGATGATGCTGCCGCCCAACTTGGCCGCGTTGAACCGCATCACCTTCGCGAGCCGGACGCCGCCGTTCGACTCCTTCCACTCCTCCGTCTGGTCGAGCGACGCGAAACAGGCGGGGTCACCCTTCGCGCTCGTCGCTGAGGACGTGATCGGGGAGACCTGCCCGCGCGGCAGGTAGATCACGGTGTCGAGGACATCGAGCCCGTAGTCGGTCGACAGCGATCTGCCACGCGCCATCTCCAGCAGCGGCACCCACGTGTTGTCGGTCTGCTGCTCGGTCACCGCGGCAATACGGACGAGCGGCGTACGGATTGAGTGCCACGGCCGGCCGATCGGCTCGCCGTACGCGTCGAACCCGTCCGGAACGACGTCGGCGCACGCCTCGGCGAGCGCGATCGCCCCGACGAACGGTGACTTACCCCACCCGCGGGGGCGGGAGAGCAGAGCCCGGTGAACGATCCGCTTGCCGGTCACCGGGTGCAGCTCGTAGAAATCGCACAGAAAGTCGGCCTCTTCCTGCGTCGGGATGAACGGAGACCCGTCGTCCCGGCCAGGCTGTGCGAGGTTCTCGATCATCCAGTCGAGGACGTAGTACCCGAGCGTCGGGCGCTCGCCCTCGAACTCGGGGCCGCGCCACGGCATGACGCCCCCTACTCCTCGGCAGTCGCCGCTTTCCCACCAGGCAGTGACCGCAACTTCGCCGCCCCGTACCGCTCACGAGCCGACGGGCCCCCGGACCGGCCGCTGCCACCGTCGGCGCCGTCCGCCTCGGCGAACACCATGCGCAGCCGCGCCCTGTCCGCCGGCGTCGCACCAAACGCCGCAACGCGCAATCGCAGTTCGCCGGCCGCCGACAGATCACCCCGCCACAGCCGAGCGTGAATCAGGGCGGTGTCGAGCAGGTACTGCCAATCGGACGTACCGAAGTGCTCGGCCTGCGGGCTGTCGATCCACATCTGCCACCACTCGCGGGTGCGCTCAGGCCAGTGGAACTCGACGAGCTGCTCGCCCTTCTCGACTGTGAAGTCGGGCAGGGCGGGCGGCTCGGCGCGCTCCCACCTGAGTACGGTCTGCGGGATCGCGTCGGCGTTGCGGCGAGCCTTGCGGCTCTTCGGAACAGGGCCGTTGCCTGCCATCACTCGCCCCCCTGCCGAACGACGTCACACTGCGGGGTGTCGCGGCGCACCGCCCACTCGATCCGGGGCACGCCGCACCGGAGACAGGCGAGCTCATCACGCGCGCCGATGGGCCGAAAGTTGTGCCCTGACTCGGCGTCCGCTCGCACCGTGCTGCACGTACGCGTGTCTCGCTGCCTCATCCATGAGTCACGGCCCAGTCCGCACCGCGCGCACCGCTGCGGGTCCTGGTATCCGGGCTCGCCGAACACGTGCTCGCCGTCGGCCGCGACCTGCCGCTGCATTCTGATCGCCGACACGATCTCGCCCCAGTCGCGCAGCCGGTCGAGCCCGAGTGCATCCGTGATCTCGTCCATGCGGTCGACGAACTCGCGCTGCCGCTCCTCGGCAAACGCCTGCAGCTTGGCTTCGGCCGCGTTGGCTCGTGCCAGCGTCTCGCGCGTCTTCACGACCGGATCCTGATGGGGACCGCCGAACACCTCGCACACCGCCCGCAGCACGTTGTCGGCGGCGACCCTTCCGGCCTCGGCCTGCTCGGCGCGACGGTTGGCGCGGTCCCGCTGCACCTCCATAGCCCGCGAGCGCCCATCGGCATTCTCGGCGCGCTGCAGCAGCGTGTGCCCGAGTGTCTCCGACTCCGACAACGACCGCCGAGCCGTCTCGTACATCTCGCCGAGGTGCTGCTGCACACCTTCGCGGAACTCGACCGACACATCGTTCGCCGGGATCTCGACCGTTTCGGCGGTGACGATCGCGCCGCGCGCACCGATCCGATCGGCGGCGTCCTGCCAGTGGTCACGCACCCGGCCGTGATCCATGCCGATGATGACGCGCTGCGGCGCGCTCTCATCGACGACCAGGACGAACGGCGGCCGCGTGTCATCGGGTCCCTCGGGCAGTTCGAGGATCTGCAGACGTGCCATGGCTGTACCTCCCGTGTCGGGTGCGCCGCAGCACACCCGTGTCGGGGCGCTACAGCAGAGCGTCGATTACGTGCTGCAGCTCACCGAGGCGCCGCGGCGTGTCGCCGAACGTCCGCCCCGTCACTGCGATGTACCGGCCGGTCCCGTACAGCTCGACCGAGCCGCCGCCACCGACCGTGATCCGCCGGCCCTGCGGCAGAGTTCCATATCCCCACAGGTGCAGACCGTCGCCCGAGCGCGACACCTCGACCCATGTCGAGCCGGCTGCGTCGAGGATCGTGCGCGCCCACCCGGCCGGCTCGCCGTGCTCGTCGAGGCAGTGATCGAGGTCGAGGCACACGACGCCGTCGCCGTCGAGGACGAACCCGAGGCCGGCCCCGCTGCTGCTCGCCGCCGCCTCGCTGTACCGCGACCACGTCGAGGGGTCCGTGCTGCTCGCCGTCGCGCCGCCGATCGTCAACGGGACCTTACGAGCGGTGTGCCGGATCCAGCGCGGCCGGCGCGTGAGCTCGGCCGGGACGGTGCGCCGACGACGAGCAGCAGCGGCTCGGCACCGCGGCTCACAGAACCGCGCGTGCCGCCGAGCCGTGAGCGGCATCGGCCCCTCGCAGTGCTCGCAGCGACGGCTCGTCTTCATGGGTCCAGTCTACAGCAGCGTACGCTTTTAGCGCTTTGACCTGGGCATATCGAGTTGGTGTCGGATGGGCGGCAGGCTGAGAGGCGATCTGCGGACCCTCGGCCGCGCGCCATCGAATCAGCCTGCCGCATCCGTGCCCGCCCGCCAGCGGGCCGCCCACGTGCCCCCACGTGGCCGTTTTCCCCAGACCCGTACAGAACCGGGCCCGCAGCACCTCCCGAGCGGCCTGGGGGGCGGGGGAGGGGAGTCACCCCCCACCCGTCCGGGCCTCTGTGTGCCGATCTGAGCGCCTTTCAGGGGCTGATGAGTCCTGGGTGTCGTTCGGGTGGCCGTTTGGCTCTCTCGCGCCATCGTGCGGCGTTCCCTTCACGACTGGACTTGATCGCGTGATGGTGCGCGCACAGCGCTTGCAGGTTCTCGGGTCGGTGGTCATTGCCCGGTCTGATGTGGTCGACCTGGTTTGCGTGGTGTCCGCAGACGATGCGCCCTTCGCGCCATCGGCATCGGTACTCGTCGCGGTGCAGGACGAAGGGGCGTAGCTCGGTGTACCAGTTGTCGGGCAGTTCGCTGCGTCGGTTGCTGTCTGCCCATCCGCCGCTCATGCGCGTTGTGTCCGTTCGGTGTGCTGGTCGTCGTAGTCGTCTTCGTCGCGGCCGGGTTCGGCGTAGGGCTCGGCGCGTTCGGTGTCGCTGCTGAGCGAGATGCCGTCGAGGGGGGTGTCGATGGGGGTGGGGGGTGTGTAGCCGAAGGGGGGCCGGGGGGCGTCGTCGTCGGGGTGTGGGGTGGTCTGCGGGGTGAGGGAGTGCAGTAGGCGTAGGGCGGTGGCCTCGATGTCGGGGAGGGTGTGTAGTTCGCCGGGTGCGGTGCTGATTTCGATCTCGCGGGTTCCGTCGGTGAGGCGTACGCGCATGGGGGCGGGGTCTCCTCGACGGGGGGTGCTACTCGGGCCGGGGGGTGTGCGGTGTGGCGCTGGCCACTCGGGCCCACATCTCTGCCATGCGTACTGCCTCGCCGACGCGTGCAACGTGGTGGGCGTGGTCGGCCTGGTGGTCGCGCAGCAGCCGTGTCGAGAACGACCCGGTGGTGCCCTGGCGTTCGGTGATCTTGTCCTGTGCGGCGTACGCCTGGTGGGTGTGCTCTTCGGCGAGCGTGGCCCACTGGAGAGCCATGGCTGCGGCGTGCTGTTGCGGGGTGGCGTCAGTGGTGTTCGGGGTCATGGTCCCTCGATCGCGGGTCGGGGGTGAGATGTCGCTGCTGCCCTGGAAATGGCGATGCCCCGCTCGGTGGCGGGGCTGCTTCTGTTTCTGGGCATGCGGAACTGCGGCCAATCCTGCGACACGTGATCGTCTGGCGTCAAGTGTGGTGGTGGGGAGAGAGAGCGCGCTCGTACGTCGCGCGCTACTACCGGTAGATCTCTCTCTACATCCGCCCCGTATAAGTAGTGGATTGGAGTGGAGTGGAACGCGCGCACGCGAGTCCCGAGGGAGTCCCCCGGGGACACAATGCGTTGACCTGCGATGATGCCGAAAAGTAGACAGAGAATCGATCGCGTTTCTGCTTCGAATCGTGTGAGAAACGCACGCGATTCTTCTGCGATTCCGCTCAGAAACCGCGCAGAAAGGCGCCCCTGCCACGTTGGGGGAACGCGTTGGCAGGGGCGCCGGTACAGGGTCGTGCGGGTGGGGTGATCAGCCGGTGCGACGCTTCTCGTCGGGCAGCCCGAGCACCTCGGCGGTGCTCTGCCCGGCGCTCCGCATGCGCCTGCAGAACTCTTCGGAGCTGACCCACCCGGCGATCTCGTCGACGAGCACGAGCTGCGGTGCGGGGCCGCGCTGGGGTCGGCCGATCCGGTGGCGGGCGCGCTCGGCGTTCGGGTACGGGCGATAGTTCATGGGGTCATCCTCTCGTGACTGCGCCCCGTACCGCGAGGGATGCGGTACGGGGCGCGGTGCGGCAGGTGTCACTCGTGCTCGACGGTGACGACGAGCTGCTGCAGCTTCCCGCCGAACGAGAGCCGGCCCGTCGGGATGTCCGTACCGCTCGCGCCGGCGGCGTACGCGTCGGCGACGAACTGCGCGATCTCTTCGAGGGTCATGAACCGGCCCGCGGGCACGTGCTCGATCTTCTTCGGCATGGGTTCCTCCGTCGCTACGTCCGCGGGCCGTTCTGCGCCTTCCAGCCTGCCAGCATGCCGCGGTTGTGCGTGACGTACGTCGGCGTCTCGCGTCCACCACGGCGGGCGGTCGGCGCGGACCACACCGCGCCCACGACTGCGGCCGCGATCAGCACCTGCACGAGCGAGTCGAGGGCGAGCGCGAGCGCCTGCAGACCGAAGTAGCTGCCGACACCGATACCGACGGCGAACACGCCCCATGCGGCGAGGCGCTGCGCCTGCGGGTCAAGTCCGGACGGCGCGGGCGGTGCGGGTGGCATGACGGGCACGATCGGTTCGTGAAGCGGCCCGTACTGCGGGTACAGCATGCCGTCGATACGCACGTACCCGGTGACCCGCATGCCGGGCGGCGGTGCGGGCACGAGGTGCTGCTCGGCGGCCGGGACGATTCGCGACGGTGCGAAGTACCGCACGGCCGGGGCGGCGGTGTTCCGAGGTGTGTCCTGGTGCATGGGTGCCCTATCGCCGAGTGGTGGAGCTGAGCCGGTTGCCGAGCTCGCGCAGTTCAGCCGCGAGGTACGCGACGCCGATCAGAGCGAGGGTGAGAACGAACAGGCCGGCCGGGTGCCCCGTAACCGGCCGTGCGCCGGTGCTGGCCGGGACGATGCTCCCGAGGATGACGAACGCCGCGGCCATGAATGCCATGAAACGCACGAGCTCGCCGAGAAAGGAAAGGGCGCGGCCGGTGATCTTACGAATGGTCATGACTGTGTCCCATCTGTACGTACGGCGTAGCGCCCGTACTTCGGCTTATGAATGCGCGGGTCGGCGTCGAGCCATCGGCCGATCGTCGCGGCGTGCGGTGCGTCGAGGTGGGGGTGCAGCCGGGTGATCGCGTCGCGAATTGCCTCGGGACCGATTCCGTTCGGTCCGCTCTTCGAGACGATCTCGAACACGATCCCCTTGCGCGGGTCCTCGCGCTTACCGCCGGCGGTGTCCTCGGCGAGTGGGTTCGGTGGCGGTGTCCATTCGAGCCCGCCCGCCTCGAAGATGGCGCGGGCTTTCGCTTCGAGTTCCGGATCGCGTCGCGTCGTCTCGTTGATGTTGTCGCGGATCCGGTCGACCGCGGCGTCGGCCTCGGCGATCGGGTCCGGGCCGGGGGCCGGCGGTGTGAGCGGGGCAGGCTTGCCCCATCCCGCCGTTGGGTCGGTCCACCCTTCCCGAGCCGGTCGTACGTCCTGGTCGACGGCGGCCGGTGCGGGGATGCTCGCGACGACGCTGCCGTCGAAAAGGTGCCCGGTGTTCTCCCACCGGCGGGCGTACGCCTCACCCGCGGCCGTGCGTGACAACTCGTCGAGTTCGGGCTGCATATCCGCTGTGGCGACGACGATCTCGGCGATCCTGGTCGGCGTGATGCGGTACGCCTGAAACGGCCGGGCGGGTTCGTCGAGCACCTTGATTGCCCCGGTGCCCGGCTCGGGCATGTCCTCGGGCCCGATCTTCTCGCTCCAGCCCATGAGGTAGGCGAGCTCACGCTCGTCTGACTTCATGGCGATTTTGAGCCCGGCCTGCACGACGAGCTGCGGTTCCTCGATAACGTCCTGCGTCGCCCGCAGCGCCGCGGCGATCACATTGCACGCGACGGCACGGGCGAGCTCGACGACCTGCAGCAGCGCGTCACCGGCCTTGCGCAGCGTCGGGTCCTTACGCGCCTTGCCCGAGTACAGTTCGGCAATCTCGTCGGCGTTGACGATGATGCCGGGCACGGCCGGGCTGACGGGCAACTTGTCGTCGTCGTGCTCGATCTGCAGGTCGGCGTACCCGGGTTTCCGCGCCCGAGCGATCCGCAGCAGCGCCTCGGCCATGGCGAGCGCCTTCTCGGGGGTGTCGGCGACGTAGTCGATCGGCGGCCGGCCGGGGCGCCCCGCTTTGTGCCACGCCCGCAGCCACGGCAGCGCGAGCGACCCGCCGTTCAGGTCGATAACCCACGTGAGCGCGTCGACCATGCGGCACTGCCCGCCGATGCTGACGTTCATCAGGTTCGACTTTCCCGAGCCCTTGCGGCCGGTCCACACGCCCGACGACTGGCGTACGCACGGGGCGACTTCGGTGCCGTCGCGGTGCACGCCGAGCTGCAGACCGTCGTTCATCGACCGGGGCGAGTAATCGTCGGGGTACATCGTCGGCTCGCCCGCGATCTGATTCGCGGTCTCGATGTTCGCCAGGAACGAGCCGCGGTCGGCACCCTCGGTGATCTCGACGCCGCACCCGTTCGGCAGCCGCGCGTCACTGGCGAGACCGTTCTGCGCGGCCTGCAGATGCCGCCACGTGTGCCCGCCGGGCGGCAGCACGCCGTCGAGGGTGTACCCGTTGCCGTGTTCCCACATCTCGACGCCGACGATCTGCACGCCCTCGACCCCGCACACCCGGGCGATGCGGGCAATCCACTCGTCGGCGAGCATCCGGTGTGCTCGGGCGAGGTATGCCCGCTGCGCGGCGAGCTCCTCGGCCGCCTGCTGCGCTTCTGCCGCGTGCTGCGCTGCCCGCGTGCCGGACATGGCGGCGCTGAGCGTCACCGCCCCGACGGCGAGGGCGCCGAGGCAGTCGGCCGACCAGGGGCCGACGGCGAGCGCCCATGAGCACCAGGTGCCCGCGCCCGCCCATGCCGACGCCCGCAGCAGCAGTGTCGCCCTGGTCGCACCGGACCGTACGCCCGCGATGTGGTGGCCGAGCATTCCGCCGGCCGCCGCCACAGCCGCCCACCATGGGGGCATGTCGGCGGCGCTTGCCGCGTAGGTGGCGGCGAGCGAGGTCCCGGCGGCGCTGATCGGCCCGGTGAACGTGCCGTGCCCGCGATCCCAATCGATCTGTACGCCCTTGCTCACAGCGACACGTCCGCGTTCCGGGTGACATCCCACGCGGCCTCGCCCTGGCGGGGGTTCTGCAGCCGGTCGATGTCGACACGGTGGCAGGCGAGGAAAGCGGGCTTCAACTGCTGTGCGAGCTCAGCCGCCTTGATCTGCAGCCCGTAGATCTGCTGCATCATCTCGATGATCCGCGGGTCGAGCGGGTCCTCGGCATCGGCGCGAGCGGTCGTCGTCTTCATCGCCTCGGCGACGTGCTCGAGCGCCTCGGCGAGCCCCCCGAAGTCGCGGCCGACCTGCATCATGCCGTCCGGCTGATACGTGGCGGCAATGCGGTGCATCTCCATCGCGGGGCCGAGGAAGTGGTGTCCGGACATGGTGGAGCCTCCAGCAGTGGTGACGGTGGAGCCGCCGGCGGTTGCCGGTCGGCGTACGAAAGTGGCGATCGGTCCGGGCGCCGCCGCGGCGGCGGGCCCAGTCATCACGGGGCCGCGGTCGACGGCACGCTCGGTGCGCCGGCGGCGGCGCTTGGACCACACGGCGCGCAGCGTGGCCAGTCCGGCGCGGGGGCTCCAGTTCCACAGAGCGGACAGCACCCCGGCGGCACCGGCCCACGCACTGTCGAGCAGCGCCCTACCGGTGCGGGCGATGTTCCGGCCCGCTGTCTCGCGGGGGCTCTTGGTGCGCCGGGCGAGACTGCGGGCGAGCCGGGTCGCGGCGCCTGCCGCCCGGCTGACGCCCCGGCCGAGAACCCGACCGGTCGCCCCGACGCCCCGGGCGAGGGCCTTACCCGCCCTGCCGATTCCTCGACCGGCCGGCCCGAGCCCGCGGCCCGTCATCGCTGCGCCCCGGCCGGCCGCCCCGAGGGCGGACCGTACAAGCGGCGCTCGGTTCCCGGTCCGCCCCCTGTCCCGGGCATGCCGGGGCGTGCGGGGCGAGGGCGCCCCCGGGGCGTTCCGCCCGGGATGGTTCTTCCGCCCCCCGATCGAGCCGAGGGCGGACCGCAGGCCGGTTCGGGGCGCCCCCGTACGCCCCGCCCCGATACCCGCCCCGCCCCGCCCCGAGGCCGAACGGAACGCCCCGCCCCGACCGAGGCGCCCCCGGGGCGACGCCCCCGCCCCCGACGAGATGCGCCCCCGCCCCGACGATTTGAGCGCCCTGCCCCGACCGCCCCGCCCCCGATTCGGGGCGGGCGTCGTACGGGTCCGCCCCGCAGCAGTCGAGGCTCGGCGAGCCTTGACCGTGCTGCGGCGACGGACGACAGCAGCGACCACACCCGCACCGGCGAGCCCGGCGGCGCCGATCAGGCCGGCGGTTCCGGCTGCCTGATACGCGGCGGTCGCCGCCATCGTCGTGCCGTTCCCGGCGGCGATCACGAGCGGCTCGATCGGCACGCCGCGCAGCCGTGGCGTGCTGCTGCGTGGCTTCGGCTCGGGTGCCTCGGCGGGCTCTTCGACGGCGGCCGGCTCCTCGACGGGCTCGGGCTGCTCGGTGGGCTGCTCGGGTACGACCGCGGGCTGCTGCGGCGGTGCTTCGGTGTTCGTCACCGGGTGTCTCCTTCACTGCGACTGCGGTCGTTGTGCGGTCGTGTGGGGGGTGTTCGCGCTGGTAGGGGGTGGGGCGGGGAGGGTGTGACTGCAGTCGCGGTCACGGTGCGAGTGCAGCTCGATCGAGGCTGTCGGGGACCTCTCCGGCCCGGAGCTCCCGCGCGATCGACCGGAACTCGGCGGCGCGGGCCCGCGCGATACGGGCGGCACACGCGGCACGTTTCCGGGTCTGCGGGGTGCGGTCCGGGTCGACGGCGACCCGCTCGCCGTCCTCGGCAGCGGTGTCGGAGCGAACGGCGGCGATGTGCTCGAAGTAGTGCGCCTCGCGGAGCATGGCGGCTCGGGTGATGGCAGGCATGGGCGCTATCCGTTTCCGGCGATGGGGGTGACGTTGTCGGAGCCGCGGGCGGCGAGCGTGGGCTCGCCCCTCTCGATCTCGTTGCGCAGGTTCTGGCCGTGCCGCCGGGAGGTGTGGGGGTAGCCCTCGGCGCCAGCCGCCTTGAGCAGTTCGGCGATCTGCCCTTCGAGGGGGCGGGCGCCGAGCTCGTCGTACAGGGCGCGCAGCCGCCGCTTCACTTCGTCGCGGGTCGGGGCGGCGGGCGCCCCGTCGTCGACGACCGGGGCGGGCGTGGGGGCGGGGCGTGCAGAGGGCGGGGCGTTCTCCAGATCGGGGGCGGGGCGAGGTGTGGGGGCGGGGGCGTCGACCGGGGCGGGGCGGGGCGCTTCGAGGGCAGGGCGGGGCATCTCCCGATCGAGGGCGGGGGCGGGCGTCGGGGCGGCCGCTGCCACGGGGGCGGGGGCGGGTGCCGGGGCGGGCACCTCCTCGACGACCGGGTCGCCGGCCGCCGGGGCGAGGGGGCGGCCGTGCCGAGCGAAACGGAGCGCGAGCACGTCATCGACTGGCGCCTTCGAACGCCACTGCCACCCGTACTTCTCGCGCAGCCGGGCCCGCATCTCGATCCGGTCCCGCTCCAACCGCAGCACGTCGTCGTAACTGCGGAGCTCCCACAGCTTCATCCGGCGCCACAGCCGGAACGTCGACACCGGGGCAAGCAGCCACCGGGCCAGACGCACCGGCTCGATCCGCCGGTCAGCCGTGATCTCCGCACCGATCCCGATCGCATGCCGCGCCGCCTCGACGACGATCACGAACAGCAGCGGGATCATGGCGTGCATGCCGGTGCCGACCGGGTCGGGCCATGACACGGACGCGTTGAACCAGATCGTGCCGCCGGTCAGCAGCCACGCCATGTGGCGCAGCAGCGGGAACGGCATGCGCAGCCACGACAGCAGCAGATCGAGGCCGAGCAGTACGACGATCCCGGCGTCGAGACCGATCGGGAAGATCAGGGCGAACTCGCCGAACTTCTTCTCGACGGCGAGTTTCCGCACGGCGGCGTACGAGCCGGCGAACCCGATCGTGGCGATCAGTGCGGCGCCGACGAGCAAGGCACCGACGAGTCGGCGCTGCGTCTTGGTGAGGTCGAGGCGAGGCGGCACGAGAGTTCTCCCATGGGTGACCGGCCCGCGCGCATGGGGGATTCGCGCGGGCCGGTCGGTCGAGGGTCAGGAACGGGCGAGGGCGGGGCGCAGCAATTCGGCGTACGCCCGGCGGGTGGTGCGCCTGTCCGTGATCGGGGGCATGTGACGCAGCAGTTCGCGCATGAGGGGCTCGCTCGCCCCTTCGGTCTCGCCGACGCCCCACTCGGCGGACGCGTACAGCGCGGCGAGACGCCGGCGGTCGGGTCCGGTCATGGGGTACGTGGGGTTTTCGGTGGTGAGGCAGTCGGCGATGGTGCCGAGGGCGGTGCGGGCGTCGTCGCTCGGGGCCAGGGCGCAGCGGCTGGTGCTGGTGATGCTGCCCTCGGTGGCGATCAGGGTGATGGTGCGTTCGCCGCGGCGGGTGATGATGCCCCACGCGAGCGGCTGCCGCTCGGTGCTGCGGGTGGGGGTGTTGGGCTGCGGGTACTCGGTACGATCGTGCACGTCTGACTCTCCTGTTCTGGCAGGGGGTCGGGCATCCCACGGGCATGTCAGTGCCTGCGGGGGCGGCCGGGTCGGTGTGTCAGCACCGAGCCCGGCCGTTCTGCGTTGGCCGGCGTGTCAGCACCGACCGACAGTGAATGTACATCGAGTCTTGTTGTACATCAAGCCTGATGGTTAAATTGGGCGCCATGGACACCAACGCCACTGATCACCCGGTCGCCGAAGCGCGAGCGAATCTGTCCGAGCTGCTCGCCTCGGTCCGACTGCTGCGGAAAGTGGCGTACCTGACGAGCCGCGGGAAACGACAAGCGGCTGTCGTACCCGCCGAACTCGGTGAACTGATTGAGCAAGCCGGTGGCGCCGACGCTGCGGTCGCAATCCTGTCTGCGCACCGAGCCGAGTAGCGCTCGGTCACGAACAGCAGTGAGCCCCCACCCGGTCGGGTGGGGGCTCACTGCCGTGCAGGACTCCGAAACTACGCCGCGGCGGCCGACGCCCGATCCCGCGCTGCCGCCCGCTGCCGACGCCGATCCTCCGCACGCCTCGCCCGGCGTTCAGCCTCGGCCCGGCGCTGCTCAGCCGCATCGAGGGCCCGGTGCAGCGAGGCGAGCTGCTCGACAGTCGACCACACCCGCGCCCGCCGATCGATATCGAACGGGACGGGCGCCGCACAGTCGATCAGGCCGGTCGCGCACGTCACGCTCATGACCGTGCCCGCCTCGCAGTGCATCACGAGATCGCCGGCGCACCACGGGCACGGCATGCCCGGCAGGACCCGAGACGTGTACCCGATCCCGAGCACCCGGTCGAGCCGGGCAGCCGCCTCTCGGGCGTACGTATCGATCCGGGCCTGCGCAGCATCGTGGGTCGGGCAGCACGGGCCGTCGGCGAGCTGCGTGAGCAGCCACGCGGCGGCGGTAGGTGCGGTGCGCTGCTCTCGGTCGGCGTGGTACCAATCGGCCGGGTCGGTGGCGCTGCGGGCCGCGATCGAGTCGGCGAGGCTGCAGAGCGCGATCTCGATCGCCCGGGAAGCATCGGCGATGTGCAGCCGGATCGGCACCGGGCGCTCGCCGAGCTGCGCCGGGTCGCGGTCCTCGCGCACCGGGTGCGGGAGCCCCTCGCCGACGTGGTCGCAGTGCGCGCACCGGTAGTAGAGCTGTCCGGTGTGGTGTCGGGTGGTGACGAGCTGCTGCGGGTGGGCGACGGCGTGCGCGATCGCCGCGGCGAGGGACACCTCGGCGGCGTCCTGGTCGTCGAGGGCGCGCAGGTACTCGGCGCCCGGGCGGGCCGGGGGCCACGTGCCGCCGGGGCCGTCGGTGTCGAGGGCGTCGCGCAGGTGGTCCCAGTGGTCGAGGATGTGCTGCAGGTTCTCGGCGGTGGTGCGGGCGGGGCGGTTGTTCATGGCGGGTTTCTCCTGCGGTGCGTAGGGTGATCTCACCGCGTGGGGCGCCCCGTTCATCTGGCCGGATGGGGGCGCTCCGTCGTCGTTTCAGCGGGGTTACTTGCGTTTCGTCGAGGCCCAGATGCGGGCAATGATGATCGTGGTAACGCAGACGATGAGAGTCGCGGCGACATCGTTCTCGCTCATGCGGCCCACCGCCCGACGTCACACCGCGCCCCGTGGACGAGACCGGCCGACGACACCCACGTGCTACAGCACGCGACGGGCTGCCGCACGACGAGCCGCACCGGCGGCTGCTCGGTCCGGCGGCATTGTTCAGCGGCCGCCCGGTAGTCACGGCCCGCCCGTGCCGCGCCCTCGGTGAGGAACACGGACACGATCAGGCAGACACCGAACGGTACCCACACGGCAAGCGCCCCGCAGACCAGGGCGACCAGGCCGAGCACGGTCGCCGCGGCGGCGAGCATCGCTCGGGTTCTGCGGTGGCGTCGCATCGCGTCGCGGTGCCGGATCACGTGAGGATTCATCAGCGGGCCTCGCTTCCGGTCAGGTAGGTGTCGAGGGCGGGCAGGTCGTCGATGCTGCGGTGCACGTCGATTTGCCGGGGTGCTGCCGTGGCGGGGCGGGCGTACCCGGCGAGCAGCATGAGCTCGACGGGGGTGTGCTCCCGTTCGAAGAGCGCGGCGATCTGCTCGTCGGTGAGCTCGTCGAGGCCGTCCGGGTCGAAGGTGCACATCACGCCCCCTCGGCAGTGGCAAGCCGTGCGGCGTGCGCGGCGGCGATGGTGGGCGTCACGAGCTGCGCGAGCATGTCCTCGCTCAACCCTTCCCGGCAGTCGGGCCCGACCCCGAGCACCTTCGACCGGTCGTCGGACAGTGGACGCCCGCACAGACAGCAGCGCGTCGACAGCTCGGCGAACCGGTGGCGGGCGGCCGCGGGGTCCTGGTCAATCACGGCGTGCACGGCCCGCAGCCACTTCACGTATCCGGCCTGCCACTCACGCAGCCACGCGATCCGCTCGTCGGCATCCGCCGGGGCGTTGCGCTTGAGCGGCCGGGCGGGCCCGTACCACGCGTTCTTCGGCCAGACGGAGACGATCCCGGCGCGGGATCGCCAGTAGGTGACGGTGGTCGGATCGGCGGGGTCGATTGCGGCGTAGTAGCCGTTCGGCAGGGTGGTCACGGATTCTTCTTTCGCAGTGCTCGGGCGGTGGCGCGGCGTGCTGCTCGGTTCGGGGGCGGGGCGGGGTCGGGTGCGTCGTCGGCGACGATCTGCTCGCCGGTGCTGGTGGCTTGCACGCGGGGTTCGCGGGCGTGCCATCCATGGGGCAGGCGGCTCGGGCCAGTCATCGGGCGGGCTTCTCGGTCACGGCGGGGGCAGCGAGGAAGTAGCTGCTGTACGTGGAGTCCCGGCAGTACGCCTCGCGGTGGCCCGCGGTCCGAGCGCATGGCGGGTGCGTCGCGCCGTTGACGGCGACTGTTTTGCCGCAGAGGCGCGACTCGGCGGCTCGGATTTCAGCGGCGGGGTCTGTGGTCATGGTGTGGCTCCTCATGCGGGGTGTGGGCGGATCCGGATGGGCGGCCCGGGACGCGGTGGTGGTGGCGCCCCGGGCCGTGGGGTGGGGTCAGGCGGTAGCGTCGAGGTCGAGGACGCCTTGCGCGAACCGCGGGATGGCGAGGTCGTGATAGGCAGGGTTGAGGTCGATGCCGACGTAGCGGCGGCCGAGCTGTCGGGCTGCAACGCCCGTCGTGCCGGACCCACTGAACGGATCGAGGACCGTGCCGCCCGACTTGCAGCCGGCCTTGATGCAGCGGACCGGCAGCGCAAGGGGGAAAGTCGCAAAGTGAGCTGCTGAGAGATGGGCAGTAGGGAAGGTCCACACGTCTCCTGGATTGCGGAGTCGGCTGCCCTTCGATGAGGTTTCACGCGTCGTAGGCTTGTAGGGCTCGCGAATAGCGTCGAGATCGAACGAGTACTGCAGTTTCTTGCTGTACAGGTAGATCGGCTCGTGCCGACGGCTGAGCCGGTCACGCACCGACTCGGGCATGGCGTCCTGCTTGTTCCACACGATCTTGTTGCGGAGAATCCATCCGTCGTCCTGCAATGCCAGGGCGACTCGCTCGGGAAGTAGGAGCAGGCTCTTGGCGGGGCGGTCGCCTCGGCCTATGCGGGTCTGGACGTTGGTTCGTGTGGCGGTTACCTGGGCGGAAGATCCAGCAGTTCCACCGCTGCTCAAGCTGTAACTGTCTCCAAGGTTGAGCCACAGCGTCCCGTCATCGGCAAGGACGCGGCGCGCCTCGGCGAAGACCTGCCGCAGGTGCTCCACGTACTCGGCGGGGGTCGGCTCCAGTCCGTACTGGCCGGGGGTGCCGTAGTCCCGCAGCCCGTAGTACGGAGGACTGGTGACGA
Organism: Streptomyces sp. NPDC014623; assembly: GCF_043088245.1. Lineage (NCBI taxonomy): Bacteria > Bacillati > Actinomycetota > Actinomycetes > Kitasatosporales > Streptomycetaceae > Streptomyces > Streptomyces sp. NPDC014623. Next base: position 70,372 of record NZ_JBIBZU010000021.1, read on the forward strand.
TGCAGTCGACCGAGCCATCGGGCAGGGCCCGCATCTGGTCCAGGGCGTCGCCGAGGAGGAGCGTCACCTGCTCGTCGCGGTAGTACTTGGTCACGGTGTTGTCTCCTGTGCTGGTGGTGGACACTGGGCGGGTGGGGCGGCCCGGTTCGAGCGGGCCGCCCTGCTTCGTGCTCAGGCGGGGAAAACAAGCTGTCCGGCTTCCTCGACCGCAGTTCGCCGGGTAGCGGCCGCAGTCCGCCGGTGGTGATCGCGGTCGTAGTGCAGGTGGCAGCCCTGACACATCGCCCGCAGGTTGCCCGGGTCGCAGTTCTCTGGGGTGTGGTCGAGGTGAGCGACGGTGAGGATCACGCGGGATCCGGTGCCGTAGGCGATACCGCCGTGCAGGTTCGGGCACCGCCCGTTGTGCGTCCCGCGCCCGCACTCTCCGGTGCACTCGCAGCGCTTCCCGGCGCGGCCGAAGCGGATACCCGCCGAGATCTCCGGCCAGTTCTTCGGGTACCGCGCACGGTTCTCCGGTCGGATCGGCATCAGCAACCGACCCTCGGCGACCACGCGACGAGCCGGGCCTCGCTCCGCAGATACAGCGGATGCCCCGGATGCCCGTCACGCGTCACAGACAACGCGGTCAGCCGACCCATGCCCGGCAGCGTCAACACGTCCGCGACCCGCTGCTCGACGGTGAGCACCTCCAACCCGGGCAGCTCAGAACCTCCGGAACGCGGCTGTCTGGTGGAGTGCGCACCCCACGCGGCGACGAGCGGCCCGCCCGAGTCGAGGGCGTCGAGCGCGGCCTGCGACAGCCACCCGTCGTTGTCCGGGCCGACCGCCTCAGGCCCGGTGGGGAGGCGTCGCGGGTCCGTCGACCGCCACGCGAACAGGTTCACGACGACGAGCGACCCGCACGCCCACCGCTGCGCGTACCGGATGCACTTGCGCACGGTGGCGTCGTCCTGGTCGGCGTCGGCCGTGGAGGGGTTGAGCATGACGAACGTGGCCGGCGGTCGGGCGTCGTCCCACTCGCGGGTGAGCCGGTACCGGTAGCGGTCGCACGGGGAGATCTCCGCGGTCCGGTGCCGCACCGGCTGCGGGGTCGGCACCGTAGGGGCGGGGATCATCAGAGACGCCATGGCGGGAGTCCTTTCAGCGAGTTGCGGGCGGGCACAGTTCAGGGCGGGCATGGACGGGGGCACACAGCGGCTCGTGTCCGAGGTGCCAGTGCCACCCGCTCTGTTTCAGCTCGGCGACGGCGAGCCGGCCGATCGTGTCGGGGCCGGCGTTCGGGTGCTCCTCGATGACCGCAGCGACAACAGCGGCCACAGCGTCGGGGATGCTCGACCGATCGGTGCGCGGGTACCTCACGACGACACCTCGACGTACGCCGCCTCAGCCCGCGCCCGTTGCGTCGCCTCGCGTGCTCGCCGGTATTCCTCATTCGGCGTGCCGCGCACCACCGGATCCGAACCGGCGATCAGTGCCCGCATGACGATCGGCTCGTCGCAGCCCGTGCGGACCGCTCGCCGCTGCGCCCGCAACGCAAGCTGATAGCCAGTGATGTCGTCCGGGTCGATGTGGGGGTGGTCGGTCGGCTCGAAGGTGTGCACACCCCGTTCGAGCCGGTTGGATGCGACCTTCCGCCACCGGGCAGCGATGTCCTTCGGCATGATCGGCCACGCGCTCTCGGCGTAGTGCTGCCCGACCGCGAGCCCGGCGAACTCGTACGGAACGCCGACCAGGACCGCCGCCCACATGTTGAGCTGCGCCTCTTGCTCGGTCTCGTTCGACTTGACGACCCGGTCGTCGATCAGGGCGATCTCGTCCAGAAGATCGAGGGTCTCTTTCATGTTCATGCGCTGCTGCCTCCCTCAAGGCGCTCGCGGAGCGCGGCCAGTCCGGCGCGCTGCTGCTGTGACTTGCTCTGCTGAGCCCCGCCGAACGGGACGACAACGCCACCCGTCGGCTCGGGGCGCTCGTTCTCGGCCCACTGCCGCCACCGGCCGCCCCACGCCGCCGCGGTGCGTCCGTCGTCGAGCTGCCGGCGCACGAACTTCCGCGTCACGGCGTCGACCTGGTCGACGGACAAGGGCGGCCGCCCGGCGTCGCGGCGGGCGACCTGCACGGCCTGCACGTCGTCAGGGCTCGGCTCCCAGTCCGGGGCGATCACATCGGCGGCCGGGCGGGGCGCACGGGCGGGCGGCGGGCACTCCTCGGGCGGGGCGTCCTCGGCGTCGGCCGGCGGCTCGTCCCCGAAGTCGAGCGGATCCGGCTGCGGCGGATCCGGCTGCGGCGGGGCGGGCGGGCGGCGCTTCCCGGGTGCGGTGCCGCCGGCGCGCTGCTGCCGCTTCTTCTCGGCGGCTCGTTCCCGGCGCTCCAGCACCTCCGCTCGAGAGGGGTTACCGCTCTCGGCGTAGTCGTGCATGTAGTAGTCGCCGGTCCGGACTGCGGGGCAGCGCGGGCAGGTGTGCCCGTGCTCGTGCCACAGACCAACGGTGATCAGCTTTTTGATCTGCGGGGCGCTGCCGTACATCTTGGCGATCTCGCCGGGCACGTGCCCGTCGGTGAGGTGGCGTGCAACGTACGAGCCGACGCGCGTCCACAGCCCGACGGCGGCGTTCTTCGCGCGCACCATCTTCGGGTGGCTATCTGCCCCATCGTCCACGACGAAGAACGGCATCGGATTCTCCTGATCAGAGCGTGAGTTGCCCGGCCGGAACCGGGGAAGTACGGGGCCTGCGCGTAGCGGCGGGGGTGAGAGGGCGCGGCGGGGCGGTGCACACGTGGTCGACGACGTGCTCGTGCGGGCACTGCGTCGAGAGGGTGTGGCACGTTGCCCACCGCAGGTCGGGCCCGTGCTTCGTGGTGCGCAGGCACCAGTCGAGACGGTTCGGTTCACGAAGCGCCCCGGCGGCCGCCGCGGTGTACCGGGTGTCGTCGGCGGTGACGTCAAGCGCTGCTCGGCGTCCGACGAGCTGCCGGAACACGGGGGACCCGCAGCGGGGGCAGCTCGTACGCCGCGCCTCGCTGCCGGCGGCCGCCGGGGGCCTTGTCATCCCTCGTACTCGACCCGGGAGCCGCGGGCGGCCCGCTTCCGTTCCTGGTGCGCCTCGAACTCGCGCTCGGTCGGCATGTTCCCGAGGGCCTCGGACACCGCGCCCTCGACGTCCCGCGACCCGTGGCCGAGTTCGTCCAAGGTGCCGTCCATCTTGCGGCGGCGCATCATCGCCCGCATGATCTCGGCGATCATCTGCGCCTGCTCGTTGTCCTGCGCGACCTCGGCGAGCGTCACGCGAACCTTCACCTGCGGCTGCTTGTCCTCGCCGTCAGCGTGCCCGGTGTACGCCTTGCTCGTGAGCTCGACGACCGCGAACACGCTCGTACCGGGGTACTCGAAGAGCCCGCGGCGCTGCTCGGCGGTGAGCGCGCCCTGCAGCATTCCGCCGGCCGGGTCTACCTTGATCTCGACCTCGGCGTACTTGTCGATCTTCGGCATGGGTCACTTCCTTCTCTTGCCGGGGTGCTTACGGCGGTGAGCGCGCAGCGCGGCCGCCCGTCGCACGTCTTCGTCGGTGCACTCGTCGCGCCGGTGCCGCTCGGCCCGCAGGACGAGCTGCTGCACGTTGTCGGGGCCGATGGCGTCCTCGGACGGGGCGCCGCAGGCACACGACCAGTCGGCGCAGACCAGGGATTTCGAGCCGTCGAAGCGGACCCGCAGGCCGGGGCCCGGTCGTGGGTTGCCGATCGTCGGCCCGAACCCGGTCATGCCGGCACGCTCTTCTCCGCCGCCCTCTTCGCCCGCCGGTACTCAGACCGGGCCGCGTTGCACGGCGGGCAGGCAGGCACCCCAATGCGCTGGTGGATGATCCAGCCCTCGGGCGTGCCACACGCACCAGTCCACTCCGGGGAGACAGCCGGATCGTCGATCGTGTCGTCATCCCACGCGCCCACCGGCGCCCACTGCAGCTGCACGGCGTTGTTCCGGGCCCGGTTGTAGGCCGAGACACACACCCCGTGGGCACGCGGATCGGCAGCCCACAGGACGTCGTACAGGTCCCGGGTGCGCCGGGCCGTCCGCACCTGCGTCCGTGCAGAGGCGAACAGGTCGGACAGCTGCGGGCGGCCGAGCCGCTGCGCGAGCTGAGCACGCGGCCACCCGGCGGCCCCGAGCGCCTGCAACCGCCGGTGCGTGCCTGTTGCGTCGATCGGCACCACACTGCCGAGGTTGTCGAGGGTCGGCCGAACCTGCAGCACTGCAATGGCGAGTGCGGGACGTACCTTCTCCTGCGGCCCCGTCCCCCGCTCGGGGCGGCCGTTAATGACAGCCTGCAAACGCTTCCGGTCGACCTGCGCGATCTCGGCAACACGGCGCGTCCCGAGCGAGCACTCACGTAGCCGCAGCAGATGCTCACGCACCGGCACCGCGCTCACGAACGGCTGCCACGTGCCGCGTTGAATCGCTACAGCCCGAGCGTGGCGGTACTCAGAGTTTGCCCAGCCGCAGGTGCAACAGCGGCACCCGTCGAGCGTGTACCGCGCGTAGCCGTGCGGGCGAGTGATCGTCGTCATCGTGCGACCTCCGGCCACTCGACCTTGAGCAGCCGGTCGCGCTGCGCCTGCGGCATCCCGAACAGCGGCTGCCCGAGCGCGTCGTGCCCGGCCGCGCGCAGCCACCATCCGTCGCATTGGTCGCCGCCCTTGTCGTCGGCGAACTCGACGCCGGCCGCGAGGTACGCGGCCGCTGCCATGCGCGCCTTGTCGGCGTTGCCGTGGTCGCAGGCGTAGCTCTTGAGCGTCGCCGGGACGACGTACGCGTACGGCACTGCGGCGTCGAGCAGCTCGCCGAGCACGATGCCGTGTACCTTCGCTGTCCGCCCGGCCGCCATGGCGTGAACGGGGAGATCCTCGACGACCGCGAGGTGCGGCCGGTGCTCGGCGAGCGCCGCCCGGATACGGTCACGGATTGCGAGCAGCCGCCGGTCGCCGTCCTTCGCCCGGGTCTTGATCCGGAACGTCGAGCCGTCGGGCAGGCACACCCCGGTCGAGGTGAGCGACAGGTCGAGCCCGATGACCCGCAGACCACCTGGGGTGACCACGCGGTCGGCGAGCGGCGACAGAGCGCCGGGGGCGATCAGACCGGGAACGGCACTCATGCCGGGCCCCCCTTCTCGTCACCGCAGTTCGAGCAGACGAACGTGCCGGCGCCCGTCGGACGGTGCGGGTACGTCATGTGCGCGCAGTGCGGGGAGTCGCACCGCAGGTACCGCACACCGGGCTCCGGGGCGGTGAACCGGGCCGTGCCCGACGGGCGGGCGGTCGGGGCCAGGCGCACAGCCCACGTGATCGCGGCGGCCGAGACGACCACGGCGGCTCCCAGGAACGGCAGGACGTCGGCGCTCATGCGCGGTCACCTGCCGTCGGGAAGAGCGGCCCGTACAGCGCCCACACGAGATCGAGCGGCTGCTCGTCGGTCCCGTCGCCGGTCCGCATCAGCGGCACGCCGGCCTCGGTGTGCCCGCCGGTCCACCACCACCGCAGGTTGCCGGCCGACCCCCACGTGACCGACAGGTCCCAGGCGTGGCCCGTGCCATCCGTCCACACCGCACGGTCGGCGTCGAGGCTGCCGCCCTGCCCGAGCGTCTCCGCACTGTCGTGCTGCGGCTCCGGCTCGGCATCCGGGTGGCACACGGCAGGGCCGTGAGCCTCGATCAGCCGGTCGGCGACGTCCCGCAGCACCTCGGCAGCCGCAGCCCCGCAGAACCCGGGGTACGCCACCGTAAGGCGGCCCTCGCGGGTGAGGGTCACGACGAGCGCGTGCTCGGCGTGGTCGATCAGTTGGATTCGCACGTTGCCCCCATGGGTCGCAGCGGCCATGCCCCGTCGACAACGGCGGCCGGATCGGTCTTGCGGAAATGGGCCTGCAGCCCGGCGGCCTGCTCGGCGGCCCACCCGATCTGCGCGGCGTGCAGCTCGTCGAGGCTGAGCCCCTGCAGGTGATGCACCTGCGCCTTGCGGTGATGCTTGATCCGCTCGGGCCAGTCCATGCGCCGCATGTGCGCGAGCGACCCGATCCGGTACACGATCCGCGCGGACATCAGCGCGTCGTACGAGCAGCCGTGAGCCGCTGTCTCGTCCCACGGCAGTTCGTAGACCTGCGCGAGCGTGATGAGCTGCCGGGCGCCCTGCGTCTCCGACACGCGCTTGCGGTACGGCAACCCCTGCTGATCGAGGACCCGCGAGTCGAGAACCCGCAGCGGCGTCTCGCCGAGCCGGTCGAGCAGCGGCTCGACACCGTGCCGCCGGCACTCGCGGTCGAGCAGCGTCAGGTCGTACGGCACGTTGTGCCCGACGATCGGGTCGCCGAGCCGTACGCGGATCGCGAGCGCCTCAGTGATCTGATCGACGACGTCGTGCGCCGGTTCGCCGTGTTCGCGGGCGTGCTCGGTCGTGATGTGGTGTACGGCGGTTGCCTCGGCCGGGATCTCGATCCCCGGGTCGGCGAGCCATTCGTACGAGTCGGTCTTTCCGCCCCCGCCGAGCCCGAGCACCGCGGCGGTAACGATGCGGTCCTGCTCGACATCGATGCCGGTCGTCTCAAGATCGAACGCCACCATGGGCGTCTTGTGCCACATCAGCGGGCACCCCCGCCCGGCACAGCAGCCTGCGGCCACGTCGGGGCCGGGTACGCGGTCGGCGGCTCCGGGTCCTGGTCGGCCGGCTCGTCCTCGACGAACTCGCCGTCGTACACGCCGTCGTCGTCGGGGCCGTGCTCGTCGTCCTGGTCGCCGACCTCGCCGGTGGTGGTATCGACACCCTTCGCGATGTCCGCGGCGATCGCCTGCAGAGCGCTGCTGAGCTCGGGAGTGCCGTGCCCCGCGGCATACGCCCGCTGATACACGGCGAGCACATCGTCGGCCGTCCGGCACTGCTTGGCGTCGGCCACGTAGTCCGGCACGACCGCGGGTGCCGCCTCGATCGCCGGACGGTCAACGCCGCTCGGGTCCAGCGCGGCCGCCGTCGACAGCGGGCCCGAGAGAGCCTGCCGCAGCGTCGGGAGCGACGGCACGAGCATCACGACCGGGAAGTTCTTCGTCTTGCCCCGTCGCACCGCCGTGCGCTGCTCGATCCACATACGGACCGGCATCAGACCCTTGCCGCCGGTCGCCTGCAGCACCGTGTCGATACCGCCCGCCATGACGTCGGCCGCGTAGTGGCTCTTCGACTCCAGCCGCCACACACCGAGGTCGGGCAGGTCAGGCAGGAACACCCCGATACGGGTCGTCGGCTTGCATACCGACCCCTGTTTGACGTCGTTCTGTTCGTGCCAGTCGGGCCCGAACTGCGCGAGGCAGAGACACGGCTGCCGGGTGAGCTGCTCTGTCTCGCCGTCGCAGCGGCGGGTGCAGCCACCGCCCGACCACAGCTCGTACGCCTGCGACAGCGGGTCACCGGCGGGCAGCACGGCCCGCAGCTCGGTCGCCGTTGTGATCACCCGGTACTGCGCGATCTTCTGGTTCTGCGGTGTCCACTCCTCGACGTCGCCGCCGTACAGGGCGGCGGCCCGCTCGATGTACGCGCGGCTGTGACTGGACAGCACGAACGTCTTCGACTTGACCGGGATCGGCCCCTTCTTGGGGTTCGGGTTCGGCCGGCTGTAACCGGTGCGGATCCGCCCGAGTTCGGCGGCCTGCCGCTTCATGGTGAGGATTCGGCTACCCATGGTCAGGCTGCCTTTCGGTCGGGGGATCCCGGCGCCCAGTCGGGCAGGATCGTCGGGTACGCGCTCGGCGCGGTGTGCAGGTAGCGGGCGGTGCGGGTGGCGGCGAGGAACGCCGCGAACTGCGCCCGGCCCGAGGGGACCTCGATCAGCCGGTGCGACCGCGGTCGCAGATTCAGCAGCCCGGTACGGCGGACCTTGAACGCGGGCACGTCGGAGTCGTCAGGGGCGAGTAGAACCGGCGCGTGGCGCAGCGCAGCGAGCTGCAGTGGCTGCTCGGCGTACACGACCGTGTCCGGCTTCCGCGCGCTCGTCTTGTAGTCGATGAGCCACAGCTGCCGCCGACCGAACGGGCCGGTCGCCAGCCACACCCACGCGTCGCCGGTCCCGGCGTACCCGTAGCGGCGGTGCACGACCGTCGTCTCGATGGCCTCGATGTCCCGGTCGAAGTCGACCCGCCACAGCCGGTAGAACGCGGCAAGTTGGATCGCATACGGCTCGACCTCGGGGTCGGCCGGGTGCGGCGTGTTCAGGACCAGGGCGACCGCACGCTCATGCACGCGGGTCCCGAGATCCTGCGCCCGCTCGGTGTACTGCCGGTGCACGGCGACGAGCTCGCGCCGCAGCGCGGTCGGCTCGGTCCGGGCACGGCGGGCAACCGTGATCGGGTCGGCGATCACGGCGTCGGCCGTGATGCCGGCCGACCAGGGGACGAGTGCCGGTTTCGCGATCGCGCTCAGTGCGTTGGTCACGGAGATGAGATCCGGGCCCCCGGCGGGGTCGCGGTAGTAGCGACCCCGCTCGGTTGCCACAGCGTGGCGAGGATCAGCCACCGGACACCGCCGTCACGTCCCGGCCGCGCCGGGCGCCGGAAAGGAACGCCGCCGCCCGCAGCGCCGGACGAAACGCCGGGGTGGACTCGCCCATGCGCGGCGCCTGGCCGTGGGTGTCCTTCCCCAACTCGGCCGCCGTCGCGGCCGCCCCGATCGGCACCGGCAGAGCTCCCATGGCGGTGAGCGCCGCAGCCAACTTGTCGCGCTCGTTCATGCGGACTCACCGACCGCGGCGTCGGTGTTGAGCAGTTCGACGAGATAGGCGCCGATCACGTGCGACTCGACCTCGACGACCGTGTCGGGGCAGCAGACGTACACCGTTGGGTCTTCGGGGTCGTGCTCTTCGTCGAGGCAGACCGGGGCAATCGCGTTCGGGTGCAGGGAGCCGTCGAGCTCGGTGAAGCACTGCCGCCACATCGGGCGCTGCTTTCCGGTGTCGGCAAGCAGCACCTCACGCGCCGCCAAGCGGGCATTGTCGAGAATGCTCATGCTGCACCGCCCCACTGCACGGCCGGGATGCCGCGCTCGGTGCGGAACTCGGCGATCGCCTTGTCGCAGCAGACCGGCTCGCCCTCGACGCTGTGCTCGTCCTGGTTAGTCGAGTAGTCGGCCGCTTCGTCGGCGGTCAGCACCTCCCACCCGTACCCGCAGTGCGAGCACGTGTGGGTCTCGGTGCAGGTGACCCGCCCGCCGCGCACATGAGGGGCGCGCAGCAGCTCGGCGAGCATCGCCTCGCAGCGCTCCTTGTACGCGGCGTCGATGTCACGGCCCGACCACTGATCGCCGACCGACATGCCGGGCCCGAGGTCGCCGAGCCGCCGGGGGGCGATCGTGAGCTCGAACGGGTCGCCGGTGATCTCGCCGTCGAGGTCGTAGCCGAGGTTCGTGAACCCGAGAGCACTGATCGGGGTGTGGGTGTAGCGGGGGCGGATCTCGATGATCACGCGCCACTCGTCGCGGGTGGTGAGCTTCATGCGGCAGCACTGCCCTTGCGCTCGGCGGCGACGGCAGCCTGTTCGGCCGCCTGTTCCGCCGCATCGGCCTCGGCCACAGCCTTAACCACCGACCACTGGTGCCACGCGTGCTTTGCCCAGTGACCGACCGGCAGCGCCTGCGCCCCGTTCCGCATGAGCTGCTCGGCCAGAGCGAGCCCCCGCTCGCCGTAGAGCGGCGTCCACTTCGGCGCGAACATCACCAGGTCCGAGACGAGCTCTTCGTACGGCAGCCGCTGCTCGGGCAGCATCCGCCGCTCGTCCGGCGTCATCTCCGCCAGGGCGACGAGCCGCTCGTACACGTCGCTGTCACGGTCCGTCGACAGCAGCGCGTCGAGGACGCTCTCGACCACGGACTGCGCGAACGCGTCAAGCATCAGGCGCGAACCGCCGGGAATCGCGCGGGTCCCGACCGGGATCGGAGCGGAAACCATCTTGTCGTCAGGCATGGTGGGACCCCTTCGAGCGGTACGGGCCATAGGTCTTTGCGAGCAGCGCCGGAACCCCCATGCCGACGAGCCGGGCGCGCACGCCGTCGAGCTCGAACCGCACGACGGTCGCGACGCCGGTGTTCGTCATGCGCCGGACGTCCCGGATCCCGAGGGTGGTCGTCCAGCGCACCCAATCGGCGAGGCAGGTGGGGCGGACGACGAGCTGCACCTCGCCGCCGGCGGCCGACGACTCGGCCGGGGTGGGCATCGACTCGAACCGGGCGGTCGCGGTGTCGGCGAGCGCCTTCGCTTTGCGGCACTGAACGGCGAGGGCGACGGCGGCCGGGCTCGGGGTAGGGCGACCGCGGCCGGGGGCCGTGAACGGTTCGGTGATCGTCACGGCGTCACCTCGTCGTCGTCCTGCATGATTCGGGCGAGCAGCGCGGCCTCGCCGCCCGGACCGGTGAGACGGTCCAGCAGCGACCCGGGCGCGGGACACAGGCAGTCGGGGGATGCGGGGTGACGGCACGGTGCCGGGTGCGGGGGGTGTACCTCGTCGTCGGGCTCGTCGCTCGTTGACCAGCCAACCGGGGCAAGCGTTGTCACGGTCGGGCAGGGCCACGGCTCGCCGTCGGTCTCGCAGTGCGGCGAGTCCGCGTACTTCCCGTGGGAGTTCAGCGTGTGGGCTACGGCCGTCTCCAGCTCGGCAATCCGGTTGCGCAGCTCTGCCGCCTCGATCTCCGCGTCCAGCAGACGGCGTAGGACCGGAGCCACCCGCTCGCCCATGTAGGACGAGAGGTTCATGCAGTACAGGTCATCCCGCGACGGGTGCTCGTGGTTACGGATGTTCGCAACCGACTCGGCGAACACACCGATCAGCTTGTCTGTCGCGGGCCTCACCTCGCCGATCTGCACGGCGATCGCCTTACGCTGCTCCGGCGTCATCGAGGCGTTCACAGGGCACCGCCAGCCGTACGCAGTGCGGCGAGGACGTCCTCACCCGACACGACCGGCACGTGCACGAGGATCCGCACCGTCGTCCCGCTCAGGCGCATGGGCGTCTCGGTGTGCAGCGTCCACAGTGACGCTCCGCTGATCTCGACGCCCCGGCGGACCTCGCCGCCGAGCGCGTACATCCACTGTGCGAGGTCGTCGACGTCGGCGAGCGTGACGTGCACGGCGTCCGGACGGGCGACCATCGTCGGCGCAGGAAGCGCCATGTTGTCGAGCAGCGTCTGCACGGCGAGACGGTTATCACTCGTGATCGCGTAGGTGTCGGGCTGGGGAGGTTCGATAGGCTGCGCGCTCAAGGCGATCGGCCCTTTCTGTCAGTCGGGTTGGTCGTCGGGGGGTCGCTCAGGCCGGGAAGTCGGAGCGGCCCCGCCGTGTTTACGCGGCGGTCTGGTCCTCGGTGGGCTCGGCGGTGGTACGGCCGGCCGGGCGGGTCAGGATTCGCCGGACATCGGCGATCGCGTCCTCGGGGAGGGCCGGAGCCTCAGCGACCCGGGCGTGAATCGCCTCGATCACGTCGGTGCCGAGCAGCCTCCGGCGCTCCTCGCGGCGGGTCACGCCGGCACGCTTTCGGTGTCGGCGTCGGTGCGTTGCATGAGGTCTTCGACCTGCACGCCGTACGCCTCGGCGAGGCGGAGAGCTGAATTCAAGTCAGGCTGTGACTGGCCCGACACGATGCGGTGTACGGAGGATTCGGCGATTCCGGTGCGCCGGTGGATGGCGGCTCTGGTGGTGTCGCCGTGCGCGGCTGCGATCTCCCACAGCCTGGTGATGCGCAGTCGGTACATGGCTCCTCCTTCGAATGCAGGTAGGAGGGGGTTTCTCCCTGGCAAGGGAGACTCTGCCACACTTCTCCCTCCCTAGCAAGGAAGGTTCGAACCCGGAATACGCCGCCTTGCGTCCGAATGTAAGTTCGAACGATTGAATATGCAGGTAGAACGCGTGCGAGTGGCCGACATCGCATCCTTGCTAGGGAGGGATTTTGTGGATACTCCCTAGCTAGGGAAGTAGGGTTCTGGCCATGACAGACACCCCCACGCGTGCGCAGCGATTCGCTGCCGTCGTAGTGCCAGCCGCCGAACGCGCCGGATACACCGGCCGCGGTGCTGGTGCTCGACTCGCCAGAGATTCCGGTATGTCCGAAAGCAGCGTGTCCCGCATGCTCAACGGGCAGGCAGTGCCCGAAATGGTCTTCTGGGCACCGCTCGCAAAAGTGCTGGATATCGAGCTGATCGACCTGCTCACAGCCATGGGAATCCCACGCGATGCGCTTCGGGCACTGTCCGAAACTGACCGCTCACAGGTAGGCTCGCGATCACTCTCGCCCGAAGAGATGGCAACTCGGGTGGGCATCAGCGATCCCGTAGGCGTAGAAATGCTCATTGCAACTATCGAGCGGCTCAAGCGCTTCGAAGAGCACAATGATCAGCCCGGCGACGAGCGCGGGGGCACAGCAGCACAGATGTAACGGGGGCTACATGGAACTGAACGCCGGATCCCGGGCCACCGCGGCAGGCGCCGCGCTCATCACGAGCGCGGGCCTATCGGTCGTCATCTACGGGATCATCGCCGATGACCTGCCACGCACCATCGGCGGCGCCATCTTCACCATGACCGCTCTCACCCTCATCGCTCTCGTACTGATCCGCCGCTGGGTCACCAGAGCCGACGGAGAGAGATCGCGCCTCGGTGACGCCGTACGCGACGCCGACACCGAGCGCATGCGTTACGTTGCGGCACAAGCAGCCCTCGAGGTCGAGCGCGGCCGCCTGCAAAGGGACATAGCAGCAGAACGCCAACGGATGACCGCGACCCTCGACGCGGAACGCGCCACCCTGACCGAACGCTTCGAAGAGGACCGCGCCAAGCTGGTCTGCGAGACCATCGAGAACACGTTCCACATGTTCCGCGACGGCAAATTCGCACCCACCGAGCACGAGTACGCGCAGATCATCGGGTTTCCACGTCCAGCGCATCAGCGCGCTGCGGAGGAACCGACACGGGGCCGCGGCGCCACCCGCGGATGAACCCCTCCTCGCCGTAGAACGTCAACTGCACGCGCCCCGGCTCGATCTTTCGGATTCCCGACGTCCGCGCCTTCATGAGCCTGATGTTCACCACAGCCCGCAGCACGGCACGGCGCTGCTCAATCGTCATGTCCTCCCAGATTGCGTCAACGTTCGGCCGGCCGATGATGCCGCGCAACAGCGGCGGCACGTTCACAGCCTCTGCCTGTACCCGCGCTTCTTCGATCTTCGGCGTAAGCGTCGCCTCCAGCGCGGCGAGGGACTGGATCGACAACACCGGCTGACCGTCCGGCCCGAACTCGGCCGCCTTCAACCGGGCGGCGTCGAGCTGCGCCTGCATCTGCTTGTGCCGCAACCGCGCCGCCGCGGTGCGCTTCTGGTCGTCGGTTGACGAGAACGCCGCCGCGGCCGCCTTCGACTCCAAGAACTCGATCACGGCCTCTTCGACGTACGCGTCCAACTTCGCCTCGGACATCGACACGTCGAACGCCTCGGAGCACTGGTAGCTCTTGATGCCGCGGTTGTTCAGGATCTTCAGGTGTGGGGCCGTCTCGCAGACACCACAGCGGGCGATGCCCGACAGGAGGTGTACCACGGCCCACGATTTCGTGGTGAGGCGCTCCGGTGCGCTGATGATCTGCTGCACCGCATCGAACAGCTCATCCTCGACGAGCGCTGGCCACGTCGCCTTCCCCACGTCGATGCCCTGATGAATGCGCCGCCCCTTGTACCCGACGTTCCGCAGCAGCGAGACGAGATGGTGCTGCTCCCACCGGATGCCCGGCAGCCGTTCCCCGCCGGCGCGCAGATTCTGCAGGATCGAGTACTCGCTCTCGCCGGCCGCGACGCGTTCGAAGATCTTTTGCACGATTTTCGAGCGCTCGGGGTGCGGGTACTGCTCGACCAGGTCACCCGTGTCCGGGTCGTATCGCCGGGCGTACCCCCACAGGATCCGACCGTGCGGACCGCCCGCTTTCGCGTTCAGGCGTACGGTGCGCAAGTTGCGGTCTCGGATGCCCTCGGCCTCATCCTCCGCCTGCAGGGCGTCCTGTGCGGTCGCCTTACGGTCGCTGCGCTTACTCAGGTCGTAGACGGTGCCGTTGTAGCAGAGCAACACTCCCGCAGCCATGCACACGTTGCGCAGCCGTACGTAGACCTCAAGATCGCGGTAGTACCGGGACGCCTCCCACGCAACGAGGATGCGGCAGTCGCCGGACTCGATCCCCTCGATCATCTCCTCGAACTCTTCGCGCTCGCGCTTCGCGTAGCGAGAGGCGGAACGGCCGATGTCGGAGAACTCGCGTTTGATCGGCCATCCGTTTTCGAGGCAGAGCTCACGCCCTTCGTTGAGTTGGTCGCCGACGCTGCTCCCCTTCTTCTTGGGGTCGCGTGAGTTGCGGCCGTAGAGGTAGGCGTCGAAGGGGCCCGTGTACAAGAGGGCGAGATGCTCCGGTGCGATCGGCATGAGGAGATGCTACGCGTACCCACCCCCCTACGACAGGTTGTCGGGCGCCAACCTGTCGATTCTGCTCTTCCTCCTCATCGGTCCACCCGGTACGGCACTGCACAGCGAACGCCGTGGCCTGGCTCCCCGGCTGGGCATCTCACTGCGTATGACCGCCCTCGCAGGTGGCGGGGTCGCGCTCGTCTTCGTGATCGTCTGCCGTCCCGAGCCAAGTGTCCTGCGTGCGGCTGTCTGCGGTCTGATCACACTGCTCGCCATCGGGACGGGCAGGCGCAGATCGCTGATTCCCGCTCTGGCCGCGGCCGTTCTGCTCCTGGTGCTGTACGACCCGTGGCTGGCCCGCAGCTATGGCTTCCTGCTGTCCGTGCTCGCCACCGGGGCACTTCTCACTCTCGCGCCGAGGTGGAGCGGCGCTCTTCAGCGGCACCGGGTCCCGGGACGGCTTGCCGAGGTACTGGCAGCCGCAGGAGCTGCTCAGGCAGTCTGCGCACCCGTGGTCGTGGTCCTCGCGTCGCGGGTCAGTCTGGTGGCGATTCCATGCAACCTGCTCGCCGAGTTCGCGGTGGCGCCCGCGACCGTCCTGGGTTTCGCCGTGCTCGCCGTGGCCCCCGTCTCCATGCCGGTGGCGCAAGTGCTGGCGGAGATCGCCGGCTGGCCGGTCGGATGGATCGCGTCCGTGGCCCGTACCGGCGCCGCGCTCCCCGGAGCGGAACTCGACTGGCCGGGTGGCTGGCGCGGTGCGGTTCTCCTGGCCTTTCTCACGCTCCTGCTGGTGCTGTCGGCCCGCCACCTGGCCCACCGCCCCTGGGTCTGTTCCGTGGCAGCGCTCCTGCTGGTGCTCGCGGTGTTGAGACCGGTCCCCCTCACCCGGCTCATGACGGGGTGGCCGCCACCGGGCTGGGCCTTCGCGCTCTGCGACGTAGGACAGGGGGACGCGATGGTGCTCGCTGCCGGAGACGGCGCGGGAGTGGTCGTGGACACCGGCCCCGAACCCCGCCTGGTGGGCCGGTGCCTGCGCGATCTGGGCATCACCCGGGTACCTCTTCTCCTGCTGACCCACTTCCACGCCGATCACGTGCGCGGTCTGCCCGGAGTGCTGAAGGGCCGTGAGGTCGGTGCGATCCAGACCACGTCCCTCGAAGAACCCCCGGAGCAGGCGGCCTTCGTGAGGAGAACAGCCGCGGCGGCGAGTGTCCCGCTGGTCCGGGCCGTTCCTGGGGAGCGGCGCCGGACAGGCCCTCTCGACTGGCAGGTGCTCTGGCCCGCGGCCGGCGCGACGGGGACGGCAGCGGCCTACGCCACCGAGGAACCCAACGATTCCAGCGTCACACTCCTCGTCCGGTCCGGCGGGCTGACCCTGTTGCTCCTGGGTGACCTGGAGCCCCCGGCTCAGCAAGGGGTGCTGCGGAGCCATCCGGCACTGCCCCGGGTGGACGTGCTCAAGGTCGCGCACCACGGATCCGCCCACCAGGACGCCGCACTTCTGCGCAGTACCCGTCCGAGGCTCGCGCTGATCAGCTGCGGCACCGACAATCCGTACGGTCATCCGGCGGCCCGCACGGTCGAAGCACTCGAGGCGTCGGGAGCGAAGGTCCTGCGCACCGATGTCCATGGTGCGATCGCGGTGGCGGGCACCGGCTCGGGGCTACGGGCGGCGGGCAGGTCATGAACGCGGCGTACGCACGGTGCCGTATTCCGCTGCCAGGAGGCTCCCTGCTGCCGCGGCGGGACCCGCCGTCAGACCAGCCAGGTGCCGTCGAGCATCAGCTCGCGCCCCGCCAGCTCGTTCTCCTCACGCCATGCCTTCACGGTGTACGGCGTGACGCGCAGGTACACCCATGCGGAGCGGCCCCGCGGGTCCCAGGCGAGCTTCGCGGCGAACGTGTCCCCCGACTCGGCGGGAAGGTCCGTCCCCTCCACGATCTCGGCCGTTCCCTCGATCAGCACCACATCGCGGGTGTGCCCGAGAGTGACCCTGATCTGTCCGGACGGAGTCACGTTGACGGCCGTCGGATTGGTCCGCCGGGTGGCCAGCAGCAGCGTGCCCCGGTCCCATACGAACGACAACGGCACCAGGCACGGAACACCGTCGGCAGAGGCCGTCGCCACCCATACGTCCTCGTCCTTCTCCAGACGGTCGAGCACATCCTGCTTGCGCTGTTCCGGGCCGCGTACCGGTTCTCGCTCCGTCATGGCCCACACGCTAGCCAGCGGCTGAGGCAGCCGCATCCGTCGACGGTCCTAGGACCAGAGGAGCGTGGCGCCGTCCGTGGCGCCGCGACAGACTTACCGCATGAACGAGGAAGCGCAGCAACCGGCCTCCACGCCTGCCTGGGTGGACGCCTATCTGGAACGCATCGGTGCGGCCCGTCCCGTCCGTGCCGATGCTGCGGCACTGCGCGAGCTGCAACTCCGCCACCTGAAGACCGTGCCCTTCGAGAACCTCTCCCTCCATCTCGCCGAGGACATCGCCCTGGAGGAGGAGAAGCTCGTCGAAAAGATCGTGACGGACCACCGGGGCGGCTTCTGTTACGAACTCAACGGCGCCTTCGCCGCACTGCTGCGCGAACTCGGCTTCCGCGTCACCCTGCTCCAGGCACGGACCTTCGGCGACGGCGGGCGTCTCGGTATCCCGTACGACCACGTGGCACTGCACGTGGAGACCGACGACACCACCGGCCCGTGGCTCGCCGATGTCGGATTCGGCGACCACGCCCTGCACCCGCTCGAGCTGGACGCGCGCACGGAACAGCACGATCCCTGCGGAAGATTCCGCTTCCGGGAGGCGCCACAGGGGGACCTGGACCTGCTGCGCGACGGTTCGCGGCAGTTTCGCCTGGATCCGCGCCCACGGGTACTGGCCGACTTCCGGGCCGGTTCCTGGTACCACCGCACCTCGCCGGACTCCCATTTCACCCGGTCACTCATCTGCTCCCGGCGTACCGGGGACGGCCGGGTGACCCTCAGTGGCCGCACCCTGATCACGACTGTGCAGGGCGAGCGGCACGAGACCGAGTTGGGCGACGACGCCGAAGTGCTGGCCGTCTACCGCGACCACTTCGGCCTGGCGCTCACCCGCCTGCCCGCGGTGCGCCCGGGCCTGGCGGTGTGACGCGCGGCACGGACCATGAGGTATGTGTGGGACCCACGCGCCGGGACCCGGTCGATCCGGGCTCTCGCTCCCACCTCCGCGCGACGGCACTCAGCAGGGCGCGGCACGGACCATGAGGTATGTGTGGGACCCACGCGCCGGGACCCGGTCGATCCGGGCTCTCGCTCCCACCTCCGCGCGACGGCACTCAGCAG
>NZ_JBIBZU010000021.1:88241-135285 GCF_043088245.1 Streptomyces sp. NPDC014623
CAGGGCGCGGCCCGGTACGGCTTCCTCCGAGCCGCTGCGTGTATTTCGTTCGAGCGTCACAGCGGTGATCGAATGCGCATTCGCCGACGGGTTGTCGTTCCGTCAGCGGCGTCAGGCTGTCAGGACCGGGGTGAACCGCCCCCTGGGAGTACGTGCACATGTTCCGCCGTCGGCGAGGCAGCAGAGCGAAGTCCGACGCCGCGCGGACCAACGCCCTCGCAGGGCTCCCCATGCCGCCCGACACCGGAATGCCGAGCTGCCGGGCACCGGCCCCCGTATCGAGACGGACATCCGGGCCGTTACCAGGGGGTGACACCGCAGATCCTCTGCATGGACCGGCACCGCTCACGCGTACCGGCGTACGGCTGCGCCTCTACGGTGCCTCCAGCCACCCCTCGTACTCCGCGGCGAACGCGTCGAGTGCCGCGGGAGCCAGCCGTGCGGACGGGTCCTCCACCACCACCAGCCACTGGGCGTCCTCGGCGTCGTCCTCGCCCGCCAGGGCATCACGCACGAGCTGCGGTTCCTCGGTGACGCCGAACCTGTCGGGCAGCTCACCGGCGACTTCCTCGGCCGTGTCGCGGTCCGGCAGCACCAGCACATGTCTCACTTCGTTCACCCGCTCATTCTCCGGTACGCCCGGGATCTGCGGTCCGCCGGGGCGGCTGCCCCGCAGCGTTGTCACAAGGGCGTGGGATGCTGGAGGCGATGGCCACCAGACGTAATCCCACTGACGATCCGCTCGCCCCCGTCACGCTCGCCGTGGGCCAGGAGGACCTGCTCCTGGACCGTGCTGTGCAGCAAGTGGTGGCCGCGGCCCGCGCATCCGACGCCGACACGGACGTCCGCGACCTCACCCCGGACCAGCTGCAGCCCGGCACGCTCGCGGAGCTCACCAGTCCCTCGCTCTTCGCCGAGCGCAAAGTGGTCGTCGTCCGCAACGCGCATGACCTCTCCGCCGACACCGTCAAGGACGTCAAGGCGTACCTGGGCGCCCCTGCCGAGGAGATCACCCTCGTACTCCTGCACGCGGGCGGTGCGAAGGGCAAGGGACTGCTGGACGCGGTGCGGAAGGCGGGGGCGCGTGAGGTGGCGTGTCCCAAGACCACCAAGCCGGCCGAGAGGCTGTCCTTCGTGCGCTCGGAGTTCCGGGCGCTGGGACGTTCCGCCACTCCGGAGGCCTGTCAGGCTCTGGTGGACTCCATCGGCAGTGACCTGCGGGAGCTGGCGAGCGCTGTCTCGCAGCTGACCGCCGATGTCGAAGGCACCATCGACGAAGCGGTGGTGGGCCGCTACTACACGGGCCGGGCGGAGGCCTCCTCCTTCACCGTCGCGGACCGTGCGGTCGAGGGCCGGGCGGCGGAGGCGCTGGAGGCGCTGCGGTGGTCGCTGTCCACCGGCGTCGCCCCCGTCCTGATCACCAGTGCCCTGGCCCAGGGGGTCCGGGCGGTCGGCAAGCTCTCCTCGGCCCGGGGCGGCCGGCCGGCGGACCTGGCCCGGGAGCTCGGCATGCCGCCCTGGAAGATCGACCGGGTCCGCCAGCAGATGCGTGGATGGACACCGGACGGGGTGGCGGCGGCCCTGACCGCGGTCGCGGCGGCCGACGCCGGCGTCAAGGGAGGCGGGGACGACCCCGAATACGCCCTGGAGAAGGCCGTGGTCGCCATCGCCCGCGCAGCACGCTCCGGCGGCCGCTGACTCCCACCCGCAGGCGGCCCCCCCCCGTAGACGGACCACGTACGAAGGCCCCGGCCGACGTCCTGGGGAGGACGTCGGCCGGGGCCTTCGGTTCACGCTCGGTGCGCCGCACCCGCGTGGCGAACGCAGGTTCGGTGTGCGGCGCGGGGTGCCGGTCAGGAGCGGGAGAGAGGGCCCGCTGAGTCCGTTCCGGCGATCACATCAGTGGTTCAGCCCTGGAGGGCGGCAACCTTGAGCGCCAGCGCCGACTTCTTGTTGGCGGCGGCGTTCTTGTGGATGACACCCTTCGAGACGGCCTTGTCGAGCTGGCGGGAGGCGTCACGGACGGCCACGGTGGCCTTCTCGACGTCACCGGCAGCGGCAGCCTCACGGGCCTTGCGGATCGAGGTCTTGAGCGAGGACTTGACGGCCTTGTTGCGCAGGCGCGCCTTCTCGTTCGTCTTGTTCCGCTTGATCTGGGACTTGATGTTCGCCACGAAAGAGCCTTTTCAGGTTCGTTGGATCTCCTATGTGCGCCACGCCGCTTCTGAGGGCCACGAGGCACAGCTGCCCACGGTAGCAGTCACCTCCGGACCGGCCCAAACCGGTCGCGGCCCCGCAGGCGTGGGACCATGGAGGCTACGTATCGATCCGTCCGACCCGACTTCGACCCGAGACACGGCGTCCGGCGTCTCAAGAATCAGGACCCTGCGTGCCCGCGACTCCTACCAACGTGCCCGAGCCGAGCCGTACCGACCCGGCGCTGATCCGCAACTTCTGCATCATCGCGCACATCGACCACGGCAAGTCGACGCTTGCCGACCGGATGCTCCAGCTGACGGGAGTGGTCGACCAGCGGCAGATGCGCGCCCAGTACCTCGACCGGATGGACATCGAGCGCGAGCGCGGCATCACCATCAAGTCCCAGGCGGTACGTCTGCCGTGGGCGCCCACCGAGGGTGAGGGCAAGGGCCCGACCCACATCCTCAACATGATCGACACTCCGGGCCACGTGGACTTCACCTACGAGGTCTCCCGTTCCCTGGCGGCGTGCGAGGGCACCATCCTCCTGGTCGACGCCGCTCAGGGCATCGAGGCGCAGACGCTGGCCAACCTCTACCTGGCGATGGAGAACGACCTCACCATCGTGCCGGTGCTCAACAAGATCGACCTGCCCGCCGCGCAGCCCGAGAAGTTCTCCGAGGAGCTGGCCAACCTCATCGGCTGCCAGCCCGAGGATGTGCTCAAGGTCTCCGCGAAGACCGGTATCGGCGTGGACGCCCTGCTCGACCGGGTGGTCCGGGACGTGCCGGCCCCGGTCGGCGAAGCGGGCGCGGCCGCCCGCGCGATGATCTTCGACTCGGTCTACGACCCCTACCGCGGAGTCGTCACCTACGTCAGGGTCGTCGACGGCCAGCTCAACAAGCGTGAGCGCATCCGGATGATGTCCACGGGCGCCACCCACGAACTGCTGGAGATCGGTGTCTCCTCCCCGGAGATGACCCCGGCCGACGGCATCGGCGTGGGCGAGGTCGGCTACATCATCACCGGTGTGAAGGACGTCCGGCAGTCCAAGGTCGGTGACACCATCACCTCCCTGCACAAGGGGGCGACCGAGGCTCTGGGCGGTTACAAGGACCCCAAGCCGATGGTGTTCTCGGGGCTCTACCCCCTGGACGGCTCCGACTACCCGGACCTGCGCGAGGCCCTGGACAAGCTCCAGCTCAACGACGCCGCCCTGGTGTACGAGCCGGAGACCTCGGCCGCGCTCGGCTTCGGCTTCCGTGTGGGCTTCCTCGGTCTGCTGCACCTCGACGTGATCCGTGAGCGCCTCGAGCGCGAGTTCGGGCTGGAGCTCATCGCCACCGCCCCCAACGTGGTCTACCGCGTGGACATGGAGGACGGCAGCGAGCACATCGTCACCAACCCGAGCGAGTTCCCCGAGGGCAAGATCGACAAGGTGCACGAACCGGTCGTGAGGGCCACGGTCCTGGCGCCCAGCGAGTTCATCGGCGCGATCATGGAGCTCTGCCAGAGCCGGCGCGGCACCCTGCTCGGCATGGACTACCTCTCCGAGGACCGGGTGGAGATCCGCTACACCCTGCCGCTCGCGGAGATCGTCTTCGACTTCTTCGACCAGCTGAAGTCCAAGACGCGGGGTTACGCCTCGCTGGACTACGAGCCCACGGGTGAGCAGGCCGCCCAGCTCGTCAAGGTCGACATCCTGCTGCACGGCGACAAGGTCGACGCCTTCTCCGCGGTCACGCACAAGGACGCGGCGTACGCGTACGGTGTCCGGCTCGTCGCCAAGCTGCAGAAGCTCATTCCGCGGCAGAACTTCGAGGTGCCGATCCAGGCGGCCATCGGTTCCCGTGTCATCGCCCGTGAGACCGTCCGCGCCATCCGCAAGGACGTCCTCGCCAAGTGCTACGGCGGTGACATCTCCCGTAAGCGGAAGCTGCTGGAGAAGCAGAAGGAAGGAAAGAAGCGGATGAAGATGGTCGGCAACGTGGAGGTGCCGCAGGACGCGTTCATCTCCGTCCTGTCGACCGACGAGTCAGCCGGTGAGAGCAAGGGTAAGAAGTAGCGCCCGGCCCGCCTCCCGGGCATGTCCGGCGCCGCCTCCAGGCACGCCCGGTACGGCCTTCCGGGCCGCCCGGGCGGGCCGGCCGCACCTTCCCGGGCGAACCGGTCGGCACCTACCCGGGAGTAGCCCGACGGGCCCCCGTGCCGCGGACATCCGCGGCACGGGGGCCCGGTTCGTTATCAAGCGGCGGCCTGCCGCCTCTTACGCGACGGTCCCGCGCGTTCTACTCTGATCACCACCCGTTAGTTACTCGCCAGTTAAACAAGCAGGCCGAGCGGGAACGAGAAGCAGGACATACAAGCAGCAGCACCCATGAGCCGGTCGTAGCAATGCCGCAGGCCCGGAGGACGTCGTGAGCGACACACAGACCCTGATCGATAGCCGACCGCCCTCCGTGGCGACTCTCTTCACCGACCGCGTGGCGGCCACCCCGCACGGGGAGGCGTACCGCTATCCGGTGCCGGCCGCCTCCGGCCAGGGGCCGGACGAATGGAAGTCGCTCACCTGGGCGCAGGCAGCCGAGCGGGTCCATGCCATCGCGGCCGGCCTGATCGCCCTGGGGGTCCGGCCGGAGGAGCGTGTCGCGCTCGCCTCCTCCACCCGCGTCGAGTGGATCCTCGCCGACCTCGGCGTGATGTGCGCGGGCGCGGCGACCACGACCATCTACCCTTCCACCAACACCGAGGAGTCCGCCTTCATCCTGGCCGACTCCGACAGCCGTGTCCTGATCGCCGAGGACGCCGCCCAGTTGGCGAAGGCCCGGGAGAGCAGGGCCGAGCTGCCCGGACTGGCGCACGTCGTCGTCATCGATCCGGCCGGCGCCGAGCCCGCGGAGGGCGACCCCGCGGACTGGGTCCTCACTCTGGCAGGGCTCGAGGCCCGGGGCACCGAATACCTGGTGAAGAATCCGGACGCGGTCACCGACCGGGTCGCCGCCATCACCCCGGACCAGCTGGCGACGCTCATCTACACCTCGGGCACCACCGGCCGCCCCAAGGGCGTACGGCTGCCGCACGACAACTGGTCGTACATGGCCAAGGCGACCGTGGCGACCGGTCTGATCACCGCGGACGACGTCCAGTACCTCTGGCTGCCGCTCGCGCACGTCTTCGGCAAGGTGCTCACGTCCGGCCAGATCGAGGTCGGTCACGTCACGGCCGTCGACGGCCGCGTCGACAAGATCATCGAAAACCTCCCGGTGGTCCAGCCGACCTACATGGCGGCTGTTCCCCGCATCTTCGAGAAGGTCTACAACGGTGTCGCCGCCAAGGCACGGGCCGGCGGCGGCGCGAAGTACAAGATCTTCCAGTGGGCGGCCGGCGTCGCCCGCGAGTACGCCACCGTCTCGCAGGACAACTTCCGGCGCACCGGCAAGGCCTCCGTGCCCTTCGCGCTCGGCGCCAAGCACAAGGTCGCCGACACCCTCGTCTTCGCGAAGATCCGAGAGGCCTTCGGCGGCCGGCTCCGCGCCTGCGTCTCCGGTTCGGCCGCCCTCGCCCCCGACATCGGCCTCTTCTTCTCCGGAGCGGGCATCCACATCCTGGAGGGCTACGGGCTGACCGAGTCCAGTGCCGCCTCCTTCGTCAACCCGGGCGAGGCCTACCGCACCGGCACCGTCGGCAAGCCGCTCCCCGGCACCGAGGTGAGGATCGCGGACGACGGCGAGATCCTGCTGCGCGGACCCGGCCTGATGGAGGGCTACCACCGGCTGCCCGAGAAGACCGCCGAGGTGCTCGAGTCCGACGGCTGGTTCCACACCGGTGACATCGGCGAGCTCTCCGAGGACGGCTACCTGCGGATCACCGACCGCAAGAAGGACCTGATCAAGACGTCCGGCGGCAAGTACATCGCTCCGGCGGAGGTCGAGGGACAGTTCAAGGCGGTGTGCCCGTTCGTCTCCAACATCCTGGTGCACGGCGCGGACCGTAACTTCTGTACCGCTCTCATCGCGCTCGACGAGCCGACCATCCTCGGCTGGGCGCAGGAGAACGGGCTGGGCGGCAAGCCGTACGCCGACGTGGTGGCGTCGCCGCAGACGGTGCAGCTCATCGAGGGCTATGTGCAGCGCCTCAACGAGGGCCTGCAGCGCTGGCAGACCATCAAGAAGTTCCGGCTGCTGCCGCGCGACCTCGACATCGAGCACGGCGAGCTGACCCCCAGCCTCAAGCTGAAGCGGCCGGTCGTCGAGCGTGAGTACAAGCACCTCATCGACGACATGTACGCGGGCTCCCGCGAGGTGTAACAGCGAGGAGCGGGACGGGGCGGGGCCGGTGGGTGCGCGCGCACCCACCGGCCCCGCCCCGTCCCCTGCCGGCTCCGGCCACTTCCGTCACTCGGCGTCCACGGGCGCGTCCGGTCTGCCACTCTGTCGGGATACGTCAGCGGCGTTTCGCGAGACCGTCAGGAGCCGCACCGTGGGTCCCATTCCCCTGCAGCGGGACATCGCCCAGCGTCCCGGCACCGTCGTCGCAGGCCAGGGCGGCGACCCCCGTCCGGTCGCCCGCACGAGCCTGCCCGGAATCCCGCAGGCCTCGGCCGCGGCCCGCAGATTCGTCCGGGCCGCGCTCGCCGACTGGGCCGGGCTCGGCCTGCCCTCCACCGGTGAGTTCGGCGAACGGCTCACCGACGACGCGCTGACCGTGGCCAGCGAACTGGTCACCAACGCGGTCGTGCACGCCGGAACGACGGTCGAGCTGCTCCTGCGGCTGGAGGACTCCGCCGGGCCCGAGCCGGCCGCGCTGGTGCTGGAGATCACCGATCACCATCCGGCGCGGTCGGTGCGCGACAGCCGCGCCGAGCGGCCCGACCCCGCCGAGTACGGCCGCGGACTCCAGCTCGTGGCCACCCTCGCCGAATCCTGGGGGATCACCTACCGCACCGGGCTCAAGACCGTCTGGGCCCGTCTCCCCGGGGACGACCACTACGGACTGCCCGGCCCCCAGGCTGCCGACGACGCCTCCGGCGGGCGGGGGCCGGGCCCCGGCGGCATCCTCGTCCCCGTGTCCGGGCACACCGTGCGCGACGACGCGGGCTGGTCCGGGGGTGGCGGGCTGTCCTTCCTCGCCGAGGCGTCCGGCCTGCTCGCGGGCCAGCTCGACGAGGACCTGGTGGCTTCGACGGCGGGTCCGCTCCTGGTGCCCCGGCTCGCCGACTGGTGTGCGATATGGCTGGAGAGCGAGGGGGGCGGCCCGGCGGCCGTCCCCCGGCTCGCGGGTGTCTGGCACCGTGACGAGACCCGGACCGAGCTGCTGCGCCCCGCCCTGGAGAAGGAGCCGCTCCGCTTACCCGGAAGTGTCGGTACCGGCCCCGTCCCCATGCCGTGGCCCGTGAGCGCCACGACGCCGCGCGGGGACGGCGCCGGCGCCGCGCTCGCCCACCGGATCATCTCGGGCGGGCGCACGCTCGGCGCCGTCCTCGTCGGCCGCGAGGGTGCCGACCACATCCCCGAGGAGGTCGCCGCCCTCCTCGCGGACTTCGTGCGCCGGGTCGGCCTCGCTGTGGGGGCCGCCCGCGCCTACACCCGGCAGGCCACCATCAGCCGCATCCTGCAGCGCGGTCTGCTGCCCAGCAAGGTCGCCGAGATCCCCGGGGTCACCAGCGCACTGGTGTACGAGCCGGGGGGTGACGGCGTGGTCGGCGGCGACTTCTACGACCTCTTCCCGTGCCCCGGCGGCCGCTGGTGCTTCGTGCTCGGAGACGTCCAGGGCAGCGGCCCCGAAGCCGCCGTCGTCACCGGCCTCGCCCGGCCCTGGCTGCGCCTGCTGTCCCGGGAGGGCTACCGCGTCGGAGAGGTCCTCGACCGGCTCAACCGGCTCCTCCTGGACGACGCCATGGAAGCGGCCGATGCCGCGGCCCTGATGGTCGCGGCGGCGGGCGGTCAGCAGATCCCGGGCGACGCGCAGACGCAGGACGGCTCCCAGTCCCGCTTCCTCTCCCTGCTGTACGGCGACCTCGTGCCGCTCCCGGGCGGCGGGGTGCGCTGCACCGTGGCGAGCGCCGGCCATCCGCTCCCGCTGCTGCTGAGGCCCGACGGCTCCGTACGCCCGGCCGCCGAACCGCAGGTGCTGCTCGGAGTCGTCGAGGACGTGGCGTACGGCAGCCAGAGCTTCGACCTGGCCCCCGGCGACAGCCTTCTCTGTGTCACGGACGGAGTGACGGAGCGGCGCTCCGGGCGGCTGATGTTCGACGACGGCGACGGCCTCGCACGGGTGCTGGCCGGCTGTACGGGGCTTCCGGCCGCCGGGATAGCCGACCGGATCAAGCAGGCCGTCCACACCTTCGCCGAGCGGCCGTCCGACGACGACCTGGCCATGCTCGTGATCCAGGTCGACGGATACACGGACGACGGGAACGCGGATGTGCGGGGCAGCTCCGCCGGCGAGTGACAATGGACGGTATGCCTTCCGTACTGCCCGATGGTGAGCCCGTGCCCGACGACGGGGCACTGCCCCGCCACGCCCTGGAAGGCGCCGCCGGCCGGCCGCTCGGCTTCTACCTGCACGTGCCCTACTGCGCCACCCGCTGCGGCTACTGCGACTTCAACACCTACACCGCGACCGAGCTGCGCGGTTCCGGTGGCGCCCTGGCGTCCCGGGACAACTACGCCGCCCACCTGGCCGAGGAGGTCCGCCGGGCCCGCAAGGTGCTCGGCGACGACCCCCGCCCGGTCCGCACGGTCTTCGTCGGCGGCGGCACGCCGACCCTGCTCCCCGCCGCCGACCTCGTCCGGATGCTCGCAGTGATCCGTGAGGAGTTCGGGCTGGCCGAGGACGCCGAGATCACCACGGAGGCCAACCCGGAATCCGTCGATCCGGCGTATCTGGCGACGCTGCGGGAAGGCGGCTTCAACCGTGTCTCCTTCGGCATGCAGAGCGCCCGGCAGCATGTCCTGAAGGTCCTGGACCGCACCCACACACCCGGCAGGCCCGAGGCCTGTGTCGCCGAGGCCCGCGAGGCCGGCTTCGAGCACGTCAACCTCGACCTGATCTACGGAACCCCCGGCGAGTCCGACGACGACTGGCGGGCCTCCCTGGACGCGGCGATCGGCGCCGGCCCCGACCATGTGTCCGCGTACGCGCTGATCGTCGAGGAGGGGACCCAGCTCGCCCGGCGCATCCGCCGCGGCGAGGTTCCGATGACGGACGACGACGTCCACGCCGACCGCTACCTGATCGCCGACGAGGCGATGGCGGCGGCGGGCTTCTCCTGGTACGAGGTCTCGAACTGGTCCCGGACGCCCGAGGGCCGCTGCCTGCACAACGAGCTGTACTGGCGCGGGGCCGACTGGTGGGGTGCCGGGCCCGGCGCCCACAGCCACGTCGGCGGAGTGCGCTGGTGGAACGTCAAGCACCCCGGGGCCTATGCCCAGGCCCTGGCGGAAGGACGCTCGCCCGGGGCCGGCCGTGAGGTCCTCGGCGACGAGGACCGGCGGGTCGAGCGCATTCTGCTGGAGCTGCGGCTCGTCGAGGGCTGTCCGCTGTCGCTCCTGGCCCCCGCAGGCCGCGCGGCGGCAGGCCGCGCGGTGACGGACGGACTGCTGGAGCCCGGACCGTACGGGGAGGGCCGGGCGGTCCTCACACTGCGGGGCCGGCTGCTGGCCGACGCCGTGGTGCGGGACCTGGTGGACTGAGGGCCGCCGCGGACCGGACGGTCCGACGGCCGGAGCGGTCCGTACAGCCGCGCGAAGGCACAGGCCGCCACTCGGTGTCCGCGCGTCCGGCGGGGGACCGGTCTTCGGCCCCGGGCCGCCGCGGAGCCCCTACGGCACCGGGCAGTCCGCACGGGTGAGCGGTGTCCTGTCACCCGCGGCCCGGCCGCACACGATGCGGCTCCGCGCGTCCGGCCCCGGACGCGTGACCTCGACGACGTTCACGCCGTGCACCTTCTGGTCGGTGTAGGGAATCGTCCCCCGGAAGGTGATGGTCCCGGTCGGCATGTCGTGCAGGGCCACCGAGTACAGCGTCGCCCAGGTCTCCGCCGCGCTCCGGGGGGTGTCGCCGCGGGTCGCGGCGGTGTAGAGGACCGCCGTCGCCTGGTAGGAGATGACGGTCTGCCCGCTGGCGAACAGCTTGTCCTCGTACGGACGCTCCTTCGGCAGCGCGGGCAGCCGCTGCCCTTGGGGGAGCAGTGTTTCCAGCGTCTTGCGGGAGTCCTCGTAGAACGCCCGGCCGCCGCCCCGGCTCATGGGCGCGAGCGCGCCGTAGTAGAGCGTGACCTTGTCCGCGAGCTTCGTCGAGTCGTCGAAGCGCGCTTTGGTCAGGTCGTCGCCGGTGAAGACCGTGATGGCCTTGTCCGAGCAGCCGGCCGTCTGTCCGAGACCGGACATCAGCGTGTTGACGTCCTCGACCCGGCCGGCGAAATACAGGGCGTCGGGTACGCGTTCCGCTCCGCAGACAGCGTGCAGCGGTGCGTCGAGGTTGGCGGAGCCGCCGTCCTTGGACAAGGAGTACTGGGTGTCGGCGGTCACGGCGAAGCCGGATTCCTTCAGCATCCGCAGACCGACCCGCCGCTGCTCGGTGGTGTAGCGGTCCTTGTCCTCGTTGCCCACCTTCCTGGACAGGACGACCCCCTGCGGATCGTCCAGCCGGTCCGCCAGCTGGCCGGCGATCAGCCCGACGGCGTCCGCCTGTTCCTCGTCGGTCGTGGCCAGGCCGAAGTAGTTCGGGTACTCGCGGGCCAGGTCACTGCTGGAATTCGTGGTGTCCACCACAGGCAGTCCGGCGCGCTGGAGGAGCCCCGTCGCCGCCGCGCTGTCCGTGGTGTTGCGGCCCAGGCCCACCACGCCGACGACGGAGGAGTCCCGCCGGGCCACCTCGATGATCTTCTTCACCGCCGTCGTCTGCCGCAGCATGTCCTGGCCTCCGTTGGCGGTCAGGACCCGGAGCTTGACCGAACGGTTCGCCGTGTCGTTGACGAACCGCTGGTGGAGGTAGACGCCGGTCAGCTCCTCCAGCCCCTTGCGGGTGTCCTCCCTGTTCGTGGCCGTGCCGGTCAGCGGACCCGCGTAGACGACGGTGACGTGCGGTTCGTCCGCTCCGATACGGGCGTTCTGCTCCCGTACGGCCTGCTCGATCCGCTCGAAGGTGACGCTCTCGCCCACTCCGTTCAGCCGCAGGGAGTTGCCCGCGGCGAAACGCACCTCGGAGGCCGTCGCCACCCCGATGCACTCCTTGGCACCGCCGGGACCGGCCAGCCTGAGCGCGTCGGTGCTGCGGCCGACGAGCGGCCCGTGGCAGTACGTCTCCTTCCAGTGCTCACTCCACAGGAAGGTCCCCAGCAGCGCGCCGACCAGCACCAGGGCGACGGCCCTCCCCGACATCACCCACCAGGCCCAGGTCCGGCGGACCCGGTGGGTGACGAGCTGGACATGGGCGTGCTCGTGGGTCAGCTGCTCAGTGGGGAGGGGCAGCCGCAGCACCCAGGCGAGCCGGACGGCCGCCGCCGGGGCCTGGCCGACGCTCAGGTCCTCGACCCAGGTCTCGTACCGTGCGCGGGCGCCTGAACTGGCGCCGCTGTTCGCGGGCGGTTCCGGGGGCAGCGGCGGGGTGTGCCGCATGATCCGGTCGGCCGGCAGCGAGGCGAGGAGCAGCAGCGGGTCCACCTCGCTGCGCCGCGAGCGCACGTTGTTGATGGCGTTGATCAGCAGGATGCCGCCGTTGTCCTGGGTGGCCGTCGGCAGGAACACCACCGGCGGGACGGTGCGCTTGCTGCGCCGCCAGTCCAGGGCGTGCGCCCGGTAGCTGTCCAGCAGGTCCTCCAGCAGCGCCTGGACCCGCAGCTCCAGGTGGAACTGGCGCGCGTGCTCGTCGCCCGCCCCCGCGTCGGCCACCCGCTCCGCGACGGCGGCGGCCCGCGCCCGGATCACCCGCCACGAACCGCTGGGGGAGAAGCGCGACCAGCCGTCGGACGGATACGCGGTGCTCGACGCGGCGAGTGACGAGGTGGTCGCGAGCCACCTGCTGGCCGGGCGCAGCCACAGCAGCGGCGGCGCCACCCTCGTCATCAGCCGTACGACGGTCAGGCCCACCAGGGCCGCGGCCGCGACCAGGACGGTCAGCGCCCAGCCGATCTCGCCCAGCAGCACGCTGAGCACGGCGATGAAGACGGCGCCCAGAAAGGTCTCCGGGCGGACCGAGGCGCGCAGCGAGTCCCCCCAGCTGTTGCGCCCCGACCGGTTCGCCCGCCAGCGCAGGCTGCCCAGCTGTTCCAGGATGCGTTCGTCGCGGTCACGGTCGAAGCTCCGCTCCGGCTGCGCGACGACCGTCGCGGTGGCCTGCTCGATGGCGGCGAGCAACCGTGAGCGGGGAAAGGCGAAGGGTTTGTACTGCGAGGTGCCCCGGGCTTCCCAGGGCCGCTCGGTGAGGGTGCGGACCATGGAGAGCGCCGCTTCGTAAGGGGTGTCGCCGGTGCCGTCGAGCAGCTTCACCGGGACCCGGCGCAGCTGGTTCGCCCGGTGGACCTGATGGACGATCCGCTCGACCCGGACGTCGATCTCCGGGCCGGCGGAAGCGTCCTGTGCCTGCGCCACCACCAGAGGCATCACCGGCCGGTTGACCCGGTACCGGTCGATCAGCTGCTGCATGAGGTGGAAGACGGCGGAGGCCGCCTCGTTCTCCGCACTGTCCCGCCACACTTCGCGCGTCATCCGCCCCGTGCCTCCCCCTGTGCCCGGACGTGCCCTCACACCCTCAATAACGGATGGTGCGTGTGCGGCGCAGGTGTTCACGGGGATCGGTACCGGATCCTTCCCGACCGGCCCCGGGCATCAGGCAGGGAGAGTGACGAAGTCGATCAACTCCTCCACGCGGCCCAGCAGTTGTGGTTCAAGGTCCTTGTACGAGCCGACCTTGGAAAGAATGTGCTGCCAGGCCGCGCCGGTGTTCTCCGGCCAGCCCAGCGCACGGCACACGCCCGTCTTCCAGTCCTGCCCGCGCGGCACCACCGGCCACCCGGGAATGCCCACGGATGACGGTTTCACGGCCTCCCAGACATCGATGTACGGGTGCCCCACCACCAGCACGTGGGCGTCGGTCACCTGAGCGGCGATACGGGACTCCTTGGAACCGGGCACCAGATGGTCGACCAGGACACCGAGCCGGGCGTCCGGCCCGGGGGCGAACTCCCGCACGATCGACGGGAGATCGTCGACGCCCTCCAGGTATTCCACCACCACGCCCTCGATGCGCAGGTCGTCACCCCAGACCCGCTCGACGAGCTCGGCGTCGTGCCGCCCCTCGACGTAGATCCGGCCCGCCCGCGCCACCCGCGCCCGCGCCCCGGGAACCGCCACCGAGCCGGAGGCCGTGCGTGAGGGGCGGGCGGGGCCGCCGGCCGACGGGCGCACGAGGGTGACCGTCCTGCCCTCCAGCAGGAAACCGCGCGGCTCCATAGGGAAGACCCGGTGCTTGCCGAAGCGGTCCTCCAGCGTGACCGTCGGCCCCTGGGCCGTCTTCTCGCACCGGACCACCGCCCCGCAGAATCCGGTGACGGCCTCCTCGACGACCAGGTCGGGCTCGGCGGGGACCTCGGGGACGGGGGCGGACTTCTTCCACGGCGGGGTCAGGTCCGGCTGGTAGCTGCGCATGGCACGACGATAAACGGGGCCCTTTCACGACACGCCGAAGCGCCTGGCCAGTTGATCGCGCTGCGCCCGCACGAACGCCGCGCCCACCACCGCCCCGTGCCCCGGCACGTACACCGCGTCCTCGCCGCCCAGCTCCAGCAGCCGGTCCAGTGCGGCCGGCCAGTGCGAGGGCACCGCGTCCCGGCCCGCCTGCGGTTCGCCGGACTCCTCGACCAGATCGCCGCAGAGCACCACGGCGGGGGAGCCGGGCACCAGCACCGCGAGGTCGTGGCCGCTGTGGCCGGGGCCCACATCGGCCAGCAGCACCTGGAGTCCGCCGCCGAGGTCGA
This sequence comes from Streptomyces sp. NPDC014623, assembly GCF_043088245.1. Lineage (NCBI taxonomy): Bacteria > Bacillati > Actinomycetota > Actinomycetes > Kitasatosporales > Streptomycetaceae > Streptomyces > Streptomyces sp. NPDC014623. Next base: position 102,418 of record NZ_JBIBZU010000021.1, read on the forward strand.
GCGTCCACTCGCCGCTCACCTGATGCCGCGGAGCCACCAGGGCGTCCGTGGCCGCTGTGGCGTCCGCCTCGCTCATCCCGTGCCGCAGCGCGTCCGCACGCAGCTCCCCGGCGCCCCGCCCCAGCAGCTCAGCCGTGCCGACCGCCCCGTAGACCTCCGCCCCGGAGAACGCGGCGGTGCCCAGCACATGGTCGAAGTGCGGATGGCTCAGTGCGATATGCGTCACCTTCCGGCCCAGCAGGGCCTCCGCCTGGGTCCGCAGCCCGACACCCTCCCGGAGCGTCGAACCGGTGTCGTAGAGCAGCACGGAGTCCGCTCCCGCCACCAGCGCGGCGGTCGCGTCCCAGACGGGAAGGCGCCGCCGTCCCGCACCGTTGCCCAACCGCTCCCAGCCGAACTCTTCCCAAGAGACGTCCATGCGGCGACGCTATCGGCAACGACCTGCGCAGTCCTGTGAGGGCGTGGCCGGTCGCCCTTGCCCCCGCCCCACCCCGCCCCCGTACACTGGCCGGGGGGAACGCTGGCACTCGAACGCGCAGAGTGCCAGGCAGACGCCGGAGAACCACAGCTGGAGGTGTGCGCGGTGCTCAGTGAACGCAGACTCGAAGTGCTGCGCGCCATCGTCCAGGACTACGTCGGCACCGAGGAGCCCGTCGGCTCCAAGGCGCTCACGGAGCGGCACAGCCTCGGGGTCTCCCCGGCGACTGTCCGCAACGACATGGCGGTGCTGGAGGACGAGGGCTTCATCGCGCAGCCGCACACGAGTGCGGGGCGCATCCCGACGGACAAGGGCTACCGTCTCTTCGTCGACAAGCTCGCGGGCGTCAAGCCCCTGTCGTCGCCGGAGCGGCGGGCCATTCAGAATTTCCTCGACGGCGCGGTCGACCTCGACGACGTCGTGGGCCGTACGGTCCGGCTGCTCGCGCAGCTGACCAGGCAGGTCGCCGTCGTGCAGTACCCCTCGCTGACCCGGTCGACGGTCCGGCACGTGGAGCTGCTGTCCCTGGCTCCGGCCCGGTTGATGCTCGTTCTGATCACGGACACGGGCCGGGTCGAGCAGCGTATGATCGACTGTCCTGCGCCTTTCGGTGACACGTCACTGGCCGATCTGCGGGCCCGGCTCAACAGCCGGGTCGTCGGACGACGCTTCGCGGACGTCCCGCGGCTGGTGCAGGACCTGCCGGAGTCCTTCGAGACCGAGGACCGGGGAACCGTGTCGACGGTGCTCTCCGTCCTCCTCGAGACTCTGGTCGAAGAGACGGAGGAGCGGCTGATCATCGGCGGCACCTCCAATCTCACCCGCTTCGGGCACGACTTCCCTGTGATGATCCGGCCGGTGCTGGAAGCATTGGAGGAGCAGGTCGTGCTGCTGAAGCTGCTCGGTGAGGCAACGGACTCAGGCATGACCGTACGGATCGGGCACGAGAACGCCCACGAGGGCCTCAACTCCACGTCCGTCGTCGCGGTCGGCTACGGTTCGGGCGACGAGGCAGTCGCCAAACTCGGCGTGGTCGGACCGACCCGCATGGACTACCCCGGAACGATGGGAGCGGTACGCGCAGTGGCACGTTACGTCGGACAGATCCTGGCGGAGTCGTAAGTGGCCACGGACTACTACGCCGTACTCGGCGTGCGCCGCGACGCATCTCAGGACGAGATCAAGAAGGCATTCCGCCGGCTCGCACGCGAGCTGCACCCGGATGTCAACCCGGATCCGAAGACCCAGGAGCGGTTCAAGGAGATCAACGCCGCTTACGAGGTGCTGTCGGACCCGCAGAAGAAGCAGGTCTACGACCTCGGCGGCGACCCGCTGTCCCAGTCGGGCGGTGGCGGTGGCGCGGGAGGGTTCGGAGCCGGCGGCTTCGGCAACTTCAGCGACATCATGGACGCGTTCTTCGGCAACGCCGCGCAGCGCGGGCCCCGTTCGCGGACCCGGCGCGGCCAGGACGCGATGATCCGGCTGGAGATCGACCTCAACGAGGCGGCCTTCGGCACCACCAAGGACATCCAGGTCGACACGGCGGTCGTCTGTACGACCTGCAGTGGCGAGGGCGCCGCTCCCGGCACCTCCGCGCAGACCTGTGACATGTGCCGCGGCCGCGGTGAGGTCTCCCAGGTCACCCGGTCCTTCCTCGGCCAGGTCATGACTTCCCGGCCCTGCCCGCAGTGCCAGGGTTTCGGCACGGTCGTCCCGACGCCGTGTCCCGAGTGCGCCGGTGACGGCCGCATCCGCTCGCGGCGCACCCTGACCGTGAAGATCCCCGCCGGTGTCGACAACGGCACCCGGATCCAGCTCGCGGGCGAGGGCGAGGTCGGCCCCGGCGGCGGTCCCGCCGGCGACCTGTACGTGGAGATCCACGAGCTCTCCCACGCCGTGTTCCAGCGTCGGGGGGACGATCTGCACTGCACGGTCACCATCCCGATGACGGCCGCGGCGCTCGGCACCCAGGTGCCGCTGGAGACGCTCGACGGTCTGGAGGAGATCGACATCAGGCCGGGCACCCAGTCCGGCCAGTCGGTCCCGCTGCACGGGCGCGGCATCACGCACCTGCGCGGCGGCGGGCGCGGTGACCTCATCGTGCACGTCGAGGTCATGACCCCGACGAAGATGGACCCCGAGCAGGAGCGCCTCCTGCGGGAGCTGGCGAAGCTGCGTGGCGAGGAGCGGCCCACGGGGCAGTTCCAGCCGGGACAGCAGGGCCTCTTCTCCCGCCTGAAGGACGCCTTCAACGGCCGCTGAGATCCTCCGTCCCACCGCCCGCCGGTACCGGCGGGCGGTGCGGTGCGGTGTGCGCGGCGGCCGCCCGCCGGGTGAAAGGGCTGATTCGGCACGATCCGCCGGACGTGGCACGATGCGGTCATGTCCTTGGCGCTGACCGACCTCTGCCGGCACCTGATCGTGCAGGCCCCCATGGCGGGCGGTGTGTCGCGCCCGGAGCTGGTCGCCGCCGTCGCCGAGGCCGGGGGGACCGGTTTCCTCGCCGCCGGCTACAAGACGGCGGACGGGATGTACAACGAGGTCAAGCAGCTCCGGAGGCTGACCGGCCGTCCCTTCGGCGTCAACCTCTTCATGCCGCAGCCCCTGGTCGCCGACGCCGGCGCCGTCGAGGTCTACCGCCAGCAGCTCGCCGGTGAGGTCTCCTGGTACGAGACCCCTCTCGGCGACCCGGACTCCTGCGGTGACGACGGTTACGAGGCCAAGGTCGCGATCCTCCTGGAGGATCCCGTCCCCATGGTCTCCTTCACCTTCGGGTGCCCCGCCCGCGAAGTCCTCGAAGCGTTCACCGCCGCCGGGACGTTCACCGTCGTCACGGTCACCTCGGCCCAGGAGGCGCGCAACGCGCAGTGGGCGGGCGCCGACGCCGTGTGCGTCCAGGGGACCGAGGCCGGCGGTCACCAGTCCACGCACCGCGACGACCCGCAGGCCGGTCTCACCGGCACCGGACTGCTCTGCCTGATCACCGAGGTCCGCGAGTCCGTGCGGCTGCCGCTCATCGCGGCGGGCGGGCTGATGCGCGGCTCCCAGATCGCCGCGGTCCTGGCGGCCGGTGCCGACGCGGCGCAGCTCGGTACGGCGTTCCTGCCCTGCCCCGAGTCGGGAGCGCACCCGCTGCACAAGCAGGCCCTGACGAATCCGCTGTTCGTGACGACGGCCCTGACCCGGGCCTTCTCCGGCCGTCCCGCGCGCGGGCTCGTCAACCGGTTCGTCCGGGAGCACGGCCCGTACGCCCCCGCCGCCTACCCGCAGGTGCACCAGCTGACCAGCGGGCTGCGTAAGGCCGCCGCCCGGAGCGAGGACGCCCAGGGCATGGCTCTGTGGGCGGGACAGGGGCACCGGCTGGCACGCGAGCTGCCCGCCGGGGAACTGGTGGGCCTGCTCGCCGCCGAGACGGAAGCCGCGCGTGCGGCCGTGAGTGTGAGGAGTGCCCAGTGACGGCACCGGTCTTCGTCGTCGAACGGCTTGCAGAGGGGCCGGAATTCGTCCTGGACGGCCCCGAGGGGCGGCACGCCGTGTCGGTGAAGCGGCTGAACCCGGGGGAGGACGTGGTCCTGACCGACGGGCGGGGCCGCTGGGCGGAAGGCGTCGTACGGGCGGCCGAAGGCAAGGACAGGCTCGTCGTCGGCGGCCTGGGACAGGTGCACGAGGAGCCCGTTCCCACCCCGTCGATCACCGTCGTCCAGGCACTGCCCAAGGGTGACCGCGGTGAGCTCGCCGTGGAGACGATGACCGAGACGGGCGTCGACGCGATCGTGCCCTGGCAGGCCGCGCGCTGCATCACGCAGTGGAAGGGAGACCGCGGACTGAAATCCCTCGCCAAGTGGCGCGGTACCGCGCGCGAGGCGGGCAAGCAGTCGCGCCGGGTGCGCTTCCCCGAGGTGGCCGAGGCCATGACGACCAAGCAGGTCGCCGCCCTGCTGGCCGGGGCGGACTTCGCGGGTGTCCTGCACGAGGACCGTGACAGCGGCAGCGAGCCGCTCGCCACCGCCGAACTCCCCGCCCACGGCACGATCGTGCTGGTCGTGGGCCCGGAAGGCGGGGTCTCACCCCAGGAGCTGACCGCCTTCGCCGAGGCGGGAGCGCCCCCGTACCGGCTCGGCCCCAGCGTGCTGCGCACCTCGACCGCGGGGACGGCCGCGGCGGCCCTGCTGATGGGGCGCACCGGGCGCTGGAGCTGATCCCGCCCCGCCGGGCCGGATAGCATGCCGGTGTACTGATCACGAGGACCGAACGACCGAGGAGGCCGGGCCATGGCGGGAGAGCCGCAGACCGACTGCCTGTTCTGCAAGATCGTTACAGGGGAGATCCCGGCGACCGTCGTCCGTGAGAGCGATACGACCGTCGCCTTCCGCGACATAAACCCCCAGGCCCCGACGCACGTCCTGGTCATCCCCAAGGCGCACTACCCGGACGCCGCCGCGCTCGCCGCCGCCGAACCCCAGGTCGCCGCCGACGTGCTGCGCGAGGCCGGGCTCGTCGCCGCCGACGAGAAGATCGCCGGGAGTGGCTACCGCATCGTCCTCAACACCGGCGCGGGCGCCGGGCAGACCGTCTTCCACGCCCACGCCCACGTCCTGGGGGGCCGCGGGATGCAGTGGCCCCCCGGATAGACGCTCCCCACCCGTGTCCGTACGAGAACTCGTGATCCTCGGCACCGCCAGCCAGGTGCCGACCCGTCACCGCAACCACAACGGCTACCTGCTGCGCTGGGACGGTGAGGGCATCCTCTTCGACCCCGGCGAGGGGACCCAGCGCCAGATGCTGCGGGCGGGCGTCGCCGCGCACGACATCGACCGGATCTGTGTCACGCACTTCCACGGCGACCACGCGCTGGGTCTGGCGGGCGTGATCCAGCGGATCAACCTCGACCAGGTCCCGCACCCCGTCACCGCGCACTTCCCGGCGAGCGGACAGCGCTTCTTCGACCGGCTGCGGTACTCCACCGCGTACCGCGAATCGGTCGAGCTCACCGAGGCCCCGGTCGCCGCCGACGGCGTCCTGGCCACCACGGATGCGTACACCCTCGACAGCCACCGGCTCTCGCACCCCGTGGAGGCCTACGGTTACCGCCTCACCGAACCCGACCGGCTGCGCATGCTGCCCGCGAAGCTCGCCGAACACGGCATCGCCGGGCCCGACGTCGGGCGGATCCAGCGGGAGGGGTCCCTGCGCGGCGTTCCGCTGGAAGAGGTCTCCGAGACCCGGCGCGGACAGCGCTTCGCGTTCGTCATGGACACCCGGCTCTGCGACGGTGCGTTCGCCCTCGCCGACGGATGCGACATGCTGGTCATCGAGTCGACGTTCCTCGACGAGGACAGCCGGCTCGCCGCCGACCACGGCCACCTCACCGCCGGCCAGGCGGCCCGGGTGGCGAAGGAGTCGGGTGTACGGCACCTCGTGCTGACGCACTTCTCCCAGCGCTACTCCGGCCCCGACGCCTTCGAGCGCCAGGCCAGGGCAGCCGGCTTCGAAGGCGAACTGACCATCGCCCAGGACCTGATCAGGGTCCCGGTACCCACCCGCCACACGTAACGAGAACCCCGTGCACCTCCCCAAAGCCGAACTCCACCTCCACATCGAAGGCACCCTCGAACCCGAGCTCGCCTTCGCACTCGCCGCGCGCAACGGTGTGGACCTGCCCTACGCGGACACCGAAGCCCTGCGCACCGCCTATCTCTTCGACGACCTGCAGAGCTTCCTGGACCTCTACTACGCCCTCATGGCGGTACTGCGCACGGAGGAGGACTTCGCCGAACTGGCCGACGCCTACCTCGCCCGCGCCGCCGCGCAGGGTGTCCGGCACGCCGAGATCTTCTTCGACCCGCAGGCCCACACCGACCGCGGCGTCCCGATCGGCACCGTGATCGAAGGGCTCGGCAGGGCACTGGACCGCAGCGAGGAGAAGCACGGCATCTCCACCCAGCTGATCATGTGCTTCCTGCGCGACAAGTCCGCAGAGTCGGCCCTGGAGACCCTGGAAGCCGCGAAGCCGTACCTGCACCGCATCAGCGCCGTGGGTCTCGACTCCGCGGAGGTCGGCCACCCGCCCGCGAAGTTCCGCGAGGTGTACGCGGCGGCCACGGCCCTCGGCCTGCGCAAGGTCGCCCACGCCGGTGAGGAGGGCCCGCCGGAGTACATCCGGGAGGCCCTGGACGTCCTCGGTGTCGAACGGATCGACCACGGGCTGCGCTGTATGGAGGACCCGGAGCTGGTGGACCGGCTGGTCTCCGAGCGGGTCCCGCTGACGCTCTGCCCGCTCTCCAACGTGAGGCTGCGCGCCATCGACGTGCTCGAGCGGCACCCGCTGCGGGCCATGATGGACGCCGGCCTGCTCTGCACGGTGAACTCCGACGACCCCGCCTACTTCGGGGGATACGCCGGAGACACCTTCCAGGCCGTGCACGAGGCGCTCGGCCTGGACCGCGAACAGCTGCGCACCCTGGCCCGCAACTCCTTCGAGGCGGCCTTCCTCGACCACGACGAGGAGCGCAGGGCGCGCTACCTCTCCGAGGTGGAGGCGTACGCGTTCGACTGACCGGCCCCGCCGGCCGGTCCCGCCGTGCGGAACGCGCTCCGCCCCAGCCGCCTGCGCCATGGCGCGGGCACGCTGATCTCCGCGACCGCCTGTTCCGGCGCGCCCAGCTTGGGCACGGCGCCGGACAGGCTGTTGGTCGTGGCGGCGAGGAGCGCGGCGGGGGCACCACCCCTGCGCCGGACGGAACCGGGCACCAGCGGGCGTCCCCCGGTGTGCAGCGCCACCGCGGTGACGGGGGCCGCGACCAGGAGGGTCGCTGCGCCCAGGACCAGGCCCATCACCGCGTAGCCCGCCTGCTCGGACAGCACGCTGCCGAGCAGGGGGCCGCAGGCCGTACCGACGGACGAGGCCGAGCCCGCGAGAACCGCCCAGCGACCGCGCACGTCCAGCGAGGCCGCCAGCCCGATCAGATACGACAGGACCACCGGGTAGAAGGTGTTCCACGCGATCTCCCCGGTCGCGAACGACCCCAGGTCCTCGGCCGAGGAGCTGAGCACGATGCTCCCCGCGATGATCACCGTGCCGAGGCCGATCGGCACAGCCCGCCCGAGCCTGGCCCCCAGCACGCCGGCACCCATGACGCCCAGCAACCCCGCGCCCAGCGCGGCGGCGAACACGGCTCCCACGGTCACTTCGGAGAGGCCCACCTGGTCGGCACCGATGCGGCTGCTCACGCCCCACAGGGCGTTCTGTGCCATGGACCAGATGAGCATCCCGCCCGCCAGCACCAGCCCCGACCGCCGGTGCGGCAGCCGTCCCTGCACGGGTGAGGCCCCGCCGGCGGCCGTCGACTCCCCCAGCCGGGAGGTGGCGGGCCAGACGAGCAGGGCGACCAGCGCGATGGAGGCGAACGGCAGCCGGTGGCCGCCGCCCAGGTGGGGGACCGTCAGGTAGAGGGCGCCCGCTGTCGCCGAGACGCTGAGCAGCCCGAGCGAAGAGGTCCGGTGCGGATCGTGCTGCGCGGCGATGCCGGACGCCGCGACGGCGGTCGCCGTACCGGAGCCGAAACCACCGATCACGACCCCCGCGATCACCAGCGGCACCGACGCGGTCAGTGCCGCGCAGCCGTAGCCGAGCGCGGCGAGCAGCAGCCCCGCACGCGCGGCTCTCCGCGACCCGTGTCTCTCGACGCGTCCCGCCAGCGCGAAGCCGGCCGAGGCCGAGCTGAGCAGCAGGGCGCTGCCGACCAGACCGGCCTGGGCCGGACTCAGCCCCAGATAGGTGCCGAGGCGGCCGACGATGGTGGGGAGCAGATAGGCGGCGAGGTAACCGGCGGTGAAGACGGCGACCAGGGGCCACGCGGCGCGGGGGCGCGAGGACATGGGCGTTCCTGAAGACATGCCTGAGGAGGCAGGAGGAAGGGGAGGGCGGAGCGGGGTGAGGCAGGGGAGGGCAAGGCAGAGGTGAGGCAGAGGGGAGCGAGAAAATGCGGGAAAAGCGGCACTCGTCGTCAACTGTCCCGAACGGTGCTCGCGGGCCAATTTGTATCAAGCGCGCCCCGACGACGGAAAGTCGGCTTGATGTGATCTGAGTCACAGATTGGTTTATGTGTGGCAAAGCCGGGTAGCAGCGCGTATTTGCGCAGGTCGGAGTATGTGTGTGCGGTGCGGCGCGGGTCATCGGGCCGGGGGCCGATCCGGCACACTGGGCCCATCACGCACTGTTCAGATCTGCCACGGCAGGGGGCGCACGGTGAACACAGCTGATCCACACATCGACCCGCTGCTCGGGCTGCGCGCCCCGCAGGACCCCGCCTGTGACGTCTTCCTGACCGGCACGGTCTTCCTGGACATCATCTTCACCGGTCTGGACAGCGCACCGGTACGCGGCACCGAGTCCTGGGCCCGGGGGATGGGCTCCAGCCCCGGAGGTGTCGCCAACATGGCCACCGCACTCGCCCGCCTCGGCCTGCACACCTCGCTGGCCGCCGCCTTCGGCGACGACCACTACGGCGAGTACTGCTGGGACGCCCTCGAACAGGGTGAGGGCATCGACCTGACCATGTCGCACACCGTCCCCGGCTGGCACTCACCTGTCACCGTCTCCATGGCGTACGAGGGCGAGCGCACGATGGTCTCGCACGGTCACGAGGCGCCGGCCCCCGAGGCGTCCGTGGTGCCCGGTCGCATGTTCCCGCACTGCCCCCCGCGCGCCCGCGCCGCCGTGGCCTCGCTGACCCCCGGTCGCAGCGAGCCCTGGGTGGCCGGGGCCGCCAGGAACGGCGCGATGGTCTTCGCCGACGTCGGCTGGGACGAGACCGGCCGCTGGGACCTGGACGCCCTGCCTGATCTGGGCCACTGCCTGGCCTTCCTGCCCAACGCCGAGGAGGCCATGCGCTACACCCGCACCGACTGCCCGCGCGCCGCCGCCCACGCCCTGGCCGAGCGGGTTCCCCTCGCCGTGGTCACCCTGGGGGCGGAGGGCGCCTACGCGGTGGACCGGGTGGCCGGCACGGCCGCCGAGGTGCCCGCCATCGAGGTCGAGGCCCTGGATCCGACCGGAGCGGGGGACGTCTTCGTCGCAGGGTTCGTCGCGGGGACGCTGGCCGGCTGGCCGCTCGCCGACCGGCTCGCCTTCGCCGGGCTGACGGCGGCCCTGTCGGTGCAGGAGTTCGGCGGATCACTGTCCGCGCCCGGGTGGGCGGAGATCGGCGGCTGGTGGCAGCAGGTACGCACCTGCGCCGGCCAGGATCCCGCGGCCCTGCGGCGCTACGCCTTCCTGGAGGAGCTCCTGCCCGCCACGAGCAGGGCGTGGCCCCTGCGCCGTGCCGTTCCGACCATCGGCTTCCGGCAGTGAAAGGCTGATGATCACCGGGTAAAACCTCTCGGTGTCGGCGGTCAGGAGTCGTACGCTGGTAGTCCAGAGGCGGTCGAGCAGCGACGGCCCTGCAACGGGAGGTATGCGCAGGCCCGAGGGCCGGCCCATGACTCAGTCACCTACACAGCCGCAGGCGCGCGCCCAGATCAACATCCCGGCCGCACACCCCATGGTGATGCTCCTCGGGTCGGGCGATTCGCTGCTGCGCGTGATCGAAACGGCGTTCCCGGCCGTCGACATCCATGTCCGGGGCAATGAGATAAGCGCGACTGGAAGTGCGGCGGACGTCGCCCTGATCCAGCGCCTGTTCGACGAGATGATGCTGGTGCTCCGCACCGGGCTGCCGATGACGGAGGACGCTGTGGAACGCTCGATCGCCATGCTCAGAGCGAGCGGCAACGGCGACGGGGAGAGCGCCGAGACCCCCGCGGAGGTGCTCACCCAGAACATCCTCTCCAGCCGTGGCCGCACGATCCGCCCCAAGACGCTCAACCAGAAGCGGTACGTCGACGCGATCGACAAGCACACCATCGTCTTCGGCATCGGCCCCGCGGGCACCGGCAAGACCTATCTCGCCATGGCCAAGGCGGTCCAGGCCCTGCAGTCCAAGCAGGTCAGCCGGATCATCCTCACGAGGCCCGCCGTCGAGGCGGGGGAGCGGCTCGGGTTCCTGCCCGGCACGCTCTTCGACAAGATCGATCCGTATCTGCGGCCGCTCTACGACGCCCTGCACGACATGCTCGACCCCGACACGATCCCCCGGCTGATGGCCGCGGGCACGATCGAGGTCGCGCCGTTGGCGTACATGCGTGGCCGGACCCTCAACGACGCTTTCATCATCCTGGACGAGGCGCAGAACACCAGCGCCGAGCAGATGAAGATGTTCCTCACCCGCCTCGGCTTCGACTCCAAGATCGTCGTCACCGGCGACGTCACCCAGGTCGACCTGCCGAACGGCACCAAGAGCGGTCTCCGCCAGGTCCAGGAGATCCTGGAGGATGTCCAGGACGTGCACTTCTCCAGGCTCACCTCCCAGGATGTCGTCCGGCACAAGCTCGTCGGCCGTATCGTCGACGCGTACGAGAAGTACGACAACGCAGAGGGCCCCAAGGGCCGCAACGGGAAGTAGCCGCAGCACACCATGTCGATCGACGTCAACAACGAGTCCGGAACCGAGGTCGACGAGCAGGCGATCCTCGACATCGCCCGCTACGCGCTCGCCCGGATGCGGATCCACCCGTTGTCCGAGCTCTCGGTGATCGTGGTGGACACCGCCGCCATGGAGCAGCTCCACATCCAGTGGATGGACCTTCCGGGCCCTACGGACGTCATGTCCTTCCCGATGGACGAACTCCGTCCCCCGGCCAAGGACGACGAGGAGCCCCCGCAGGGGCTCCTCGGCGACATCGTGCTCTGCCCGGAGGTCGCCAGGAAGCAGGGCGAGGACGCGGAGACCCAGCACTCCATGGACGAGGAACTCCAGCTCCTCACCGTCCACGGGGTGCTGCACCTCCTCGGTTACGACCACGAGGAGCCGGACGAGAAGGCCGAGATGTTCGGCCTTCAGGCGGCCATCGTCGACGGCTGGCGCGGTGAGCGCGGACTGACCGGTCCGTCCCCCGCCCCCACCGTCTCGTGAGCGCCCCCCTCGTCTCCGGCGCCGTCCTGCTGATCGTCGTCGGCTGGCTCGCGGCCTGCGCCGAAGCCGGGATCGCGCGTACGTCGAGCTTCCGCGCGGCCGAGGCCGTGCGGGCGGGGCGCCGCGGCAGCGCCAAGCTGGAACAGGTCGCCGCCGACCCCACCCGTTATCTCAACGTGGCGCTGCTCGTCCGGGTGGCGTGCGAGATGTCGGCCGGCGTGCTCGTCACGTACGCCTGCCTCAAGGAGTTCCAGGAGACCTGGCAGGCCCTGGCCCTCGCCATGGGGGTCATGGTCCTGGTCAGCTACGTGGCCATCGGGGTCTCGCCGCGCACCATCGGCCGTCAGCACCCGCTGAACACCGCCACGGCCGCCGCGTACGTCCTGCTGCCGCTGGCCAGGATCATGGGACCGGTCCCGCAGATGCTGATCCTCCTGGGCAACGCGCTGACCCCGGGCAAGGGCTTCCGCAAGGGGCCCTTCGCGAGCGAGGCCGAACTGCGTGCCATGGTCGACCTCGCCGAGCAGGAATCGCTCATCGAGGACGAGGAGCGCCGTATGGTGCACTCGGTCTTCGAGCTCGGCGACACCCTCATGCGCGAGGTCATGGTGCCCCGTACCGACCTGGTCTGCATCGAGCGGTACAAGACGGTCCGTCAGGCACTGACCCTCGCACTGCGCTCCGGCTTCTCCCGGATCCCGGTCACCGGGGAGAACGAGGACGACATCGTCGGGATCGTCTACCTCAAGGACCTCGTCCGCAAGACACACATCAACCGTGACGCGGAGGCCGACCTGGTCTCCACGGCGATGCGCCCCGCCGCGTTCGTCCCCGACACGAAGAACGCCGGTGACCTGCTGCGCGAGATGCAGCAGGACCGCAACCACGTCGCCGTCGTCATCGACGAGTACGGCGGCACGGCCGGCATCGTCACCATCGAGGACATCCTCGAGGAGATCGTCGGCGAGATCACCGACGAGTACGACCGCGAACTCCCGCCGGTCCAAGAGCTGGAGAACGGCTGCTTCCGGGTGACGGCCCGGCTCGACATCGGTGATCTCGGGGAGCTGTTCGGCCTCGACGCCTACGACGACGAGGACGTGGAAACGGTCGGCGGTCTGCTGGCGAAGGCGCTCGGGCGGGTCCCGATCTCCGGAGCCTCCTCGCTCGTCGACCTCCCCGACGGGCGCAAGCTCCGTCTCACCGCGGAGTCCCCGGCAGGCCGCAGGAACAAGATCGTCACGGTGCTGGTAGAACCGGAGGGAACGGATCCGGCATGACTCCCCAGGAACTGCGCACGTTCTGCCTGGAGTTCGACGCGACCACGGAGGAGTTCCCTTTCGGGCCCGAGGCCTCGGTCTTCAAGGTCCTGGGGAAGATGTTCGCCCTCAGCGCGCTCGACGCGCGGCCTCTGACGGTCAGCCTCAAGTGCGATCCGGACGAGGCGCTGCGGCTCCGCAAGGAACACGCCGCGATCGTCCCCGGCTGGCACCTGAACAAGCGGCACTGGAACACCGTGACGGTCTCCGGGCTCCCGGACAGGACGGTCCGGGAGCTCGTGGAGGACAGCTACGACCTGGTGGTGGCCAAGCTCCCCAAGGCGGAACGGCTGCGCCTGGACAGGCCGTAGGGCCGCGCGGGGCGAGCGCCGCCCGCAGGCGCCCGCCCCGGGGTGAGGGGACCCCGTCGTCCGGCGGGCCCGCGCCACCTTCGTATGCTCGGCACATGACCGACAGCACCGGCCTCGGCGCCGAGGACCGCAAGATCGTCACCCTGGCCCGCAGCGTCCGGGCCCGCAACGCAGTGCCCGAGGGCGCGGCGGTACGGGACGAGACGGGACGCACGTACGCCGCCGGCACCGTGGCCCTGGAGTCGCTGAAGCTCAGCGCGCTGCAGACCGCCGTCGCGATGGCGGTGGCCAGCGGGGCCACGTCCCTGGAGGCGGCAGCCGTCGTCTCCGAGGCGGAGACCGCATCGGACGCCGACCTGGCCGCCGTGCGTGACCTGGGCGGACCCGGCACGCCCGTACTGCTCGCGGGGCCCGACGGGACGCTCCGGTCCACGCTGGCCGCGGGCTGATCAGGGACGGCGGCGCCCTGCTGTGCAACGGCGCCGCCCGGATCGGGGAGAATGGGCGCCATGAGCGCCCGACCGAACACAGAAGCTGCTGCGCAGCAGGCTGAGAACACCGCCCCCCACCGGGCCGGCTTCGCCTGCTTCGTGGGCCGCCCCAACGCGGGCAAGTCCACCCTCACGAACGCTCTGGTCGGTCAGAAGGTGGCGATCACGTCCAACCGCCCCCAGACCACCCGGCACACGGTGCGGGGCATCGTGCACCGCGACGACGCCCAGCTGATCCTGGTGGACACGCCCGGCCTGCACAAGCCGCGCACGCTGCTCGGGGAGCGGCTGAACGACGTCGTACGGACCACCTGGGCCGAGGTCGACGTCATCGGCTTCTGCCTGCCCGCCGACCAGAAGCTCGGCCCCGGTGACAAGTTCATCATCAAGGAACTCGCCGGGATCAAGAAGACCCCGAAGATCGCGATCATCACCAAGACCGACCTGGTCGACTCCAAGGCGCTCGCCGAGCAGCTGCTGGCCGTGTCCCGGCTCGGCGAGGAGCTCGGCTTCGAGTGGGCGCAGATCATCCCGGTCTCGGCCGTGAAGGACCAGCAGGTCGATCTGCTCGCCGACCTGATCGCCCCGCTCCTGCCCGAGAGCCCCCCGCTCTACCCGGAGGGGGACCTCACCGACGAGCCCGAGATGGTCATGGTCGCGGAGCTCATCCGGGAGGCTGCCCTGGAAGGTGTGCGGGACGAGCTGCCGCACTCCATCGCGGTCGTCGTCGAAGAGATGCTGCCGCGCGAGGACCGGCCGGCGGACAAGCCGCTGCTGGACATCCACGCGAACGTCTACATCGAGCGGCCCAGCCAGAAGGGCATCATCATCGGCCCGAAGGGAAAGCGGCTCAAGGACGTGGGCACGAAGTCGCGCAAGCACATCGAGGCACTGCTGGGTACACCGGTCTACCTGGACCTGCACGTGAAGGTCGCCAAGGACTGGCAGCGCGACCCGAAGCAGCTGCGCAAGCTGGGGTTCTGAGCGTGGCCCCGGGCCGACGGCCGGAGGCCGGAGCAGCCGTGCGAAGCCGCTGAGGCCTCCTGGGGCCGAGGGGTGTGAGTGCGGGCGTGGGGTGGTGGGTCACGGAGCAGCTGCACAGCCTCGGGCCCGAGGCGCGTGTCCCGGGCCCGGCCGCCCGGCGGAGAGGGCCCGGAAGCCTACGCGCCCTCCTTCAGGACTCGGGAGACAAGCGTCCGCTGCGCCTCGGTCAGCCGTGGATCCGCACATTCGACCGTCCGTCCGCCCACCGTGATCCGGTAGCGGAAACCGTCCGGCACTCCTGTGGGCGGACCTCCCCGGCCGTCGGCGAGCGCCGCCTCGGCCAGTGCCTCCCACTCGGCGCCGTCGGGCCGTCCCGAGGTCTCGACCTCGCCGTGGCGTGCGATGCCGGCGAACCCGCCGGTCCGGCTCACCTGAATGCGCATGCGTACTGGCTCCTGCCTGACCCGGTCCGGACGCCCCGCGTCTACTTACCCGGTCAGCGGGTCGGTACTCCCACCTCGGACCACGCCTTCAGCACCGCCTCGACCTCGTCGCCCTCCCCGAACCTGTGCTGCGCCGCGACGACGGTCAGCCTGGCGAAGTCCTTGAAGGACGCCTCCTGGGTCAGCTCGCCGCCGGTCAGCACGTCGAACCAGATCCGGCCGGCCCGCTCCCAGGCGTTGCCACCGAGTGCCGTGGCCATCAGGTGGAAGGCACGGTTGGGGATGCCGGAGTTGATGTGGACCCCGCCGTTGTCCTGGTCCGTCTCGACGTAGTCGTCCATCGACCCCGGCTGCGGGTCCTTGCCGAGCACATCGTCGTCGTACGCCGTGCCGGGAGCCTTCATCGAGCGCAGTGCGACGCCGCTGACCCGGGGGGCCAGCAGCCCCGCGCCGATCAGCCAGTCACCCTGGTCGGCGCTCTGGCCCAGTGAGTACTGCTTGACCAGGGAGCCGAAGACGTCCGAGACGGACTCGTTGAGCGCACCCGACTGGCCCTGGTACGCGAGGTTGGCCGTGTACTGGGTGAGTCCGTGTGCCAGTTCGTGGGCGATCACGTCGACGGCGACGGTGAAGTCGAGGAAGATCTCCCCGTCACCGTCCCCGAACACCATCTGCTCGCCGTCGAAGAACGCGTTGTTGTATTTCTCGCCGTAGTGCACGGAGCCGATGAGCGGCAGCCCCTTGCCGTCGATCGAGCTGCGGCCGTACTCGGTGACCAGCAGGTCGAAGGTGGCGCCGAGCCCCGCGTACGCGCGGTTGACGCTGGCGTCCTGGGTGGCCTCGTCGCCCTCGTCACGCACCTTGACGCCCGGCAGGTCCGTGCCGTGACGGCAGTCGTACAGCGTGCGGTGGGGTTTGGCCGGGACCGGGTCGGAGGTGCGGGCGGTCTGGGGGGTCCAGGCCAGCGCGGTCACCCGCCGGTGGTGGCGCCGGGCAGAGTCGGCGTCCAGGGTGCGCCGGGCGGGTTCGGCCAGGAGCGGGTCGTCGGCCTGGGACAGCTTGTCGAGGACGTGGGGCGGCACGATCGTGCAGAAGACGGGCTGGAGCCCGTTGTTCGGTCGAGGCTGCATACAAACGACTGTGGCACTCGGTAGCGGTTATGTCACTGCTTGCGATCGCGATTGACGAAATGGAGTGATGTATCACCGTTCCGTCTTCACGGCGGCTCGATCCCGCATACTGATACGGACCGACGCACCAGACGCCTCTCGGTTAGTGTTGCCGCATCATGCGTTTCGGGCTGCTCCTTCTTAGCTGCCGCGGCGAGGGCCTGTAGTCGTAGGCCGGCTCCCTCCCCGCGGAGTTCGCTGTTGCAGCGACACAGTCGGCCGCCCCTGCTGGACCTCAGAGGAGCCCTACGCCATGACCGCAGTGAATCCCCCCGCGCACACCGATGCCGTCACCGCTCCCGTCGGTGGTGCCACCCCGGTGACCAACGCGAAGCAGCTGCAGAAGCCTTCCGGGATGCCCGTGCACAAGTACCGCGGCTACGAGGCCGTGGACATCTCCGACCGCACCTGGCCGGACAATCGCATCACCCGGGCGCCCCGCTGGCTGTCCACCGATCTGCGCGACGGCAACCAGGCCCTGATCGACCCCATGTCGCCGGCCCGTAAGCGCGAGATGTTCGACCTGCTCGTACGCATGGGCTACAAGGAGATCGAGGTCGGCTTCCCGTCCTCCGGCGAGACGGACTTCGCCTTCGTGCGCTCCATCATCGAAGAGGGCGCGATCCCCGAGGACGTGACGATCTCCGTCCTGACGCAGGCCCGTGAGGAACTGATCGAGCGAACCGTCGAGTCACTGGTCGGTGCGCGGCGCGCCACCGTCCATCTGTACAACGCCACCGCACCCACCTTCCGCCGTGTGGTCTTCCGCGGCTCGAAGGAAGAGGTCAAGCAGATCGCGGTGGACGGCACCCGCCTGGTCATGGAGTACGCGGACAAGATCCTGGGCGACGAGACGATCTTCGGCTACCAGTACAGCCCGGAGATCTTCACCGACACCGAGCTGGATTTCGCCCTGGAGGTCTGTGAGGCCGTCTGCGACGTCTGGCAGCCGGAGGAAGGCCGCGAGATCATCCTCAACCTGCCCGCCACCGTGGAGCGTTCGACGCCGTCCACCCACGCGGACCGCTTCGAGTGGATGTCGCGCAACCTCTCCCGCCGCGAGTACGTCTGCCTGTCGGTCCACCCGCACAACGACCGGGGCACCGCCGTCGCCGCCGCCGAGCTGGCGATCATGGCGGGTGCCGACCGTATCGAGGGCTGCCTGTTCGGGCAGGGCGAGCGCACCGGCAACGTCGACCTGGTCACCCTGGGCATGAACCTCTTCTCGCAGGGCGTCGACCCGCAGATCGACTTCTCGCAGATCGACGAGATCCGCCGCACCAGCGAGTACTGCAACCAGATGGAGGTCCACCCGCGCCACCCCTACGCGGGCGACCTGGTCTACACCGCCTTCTCCGGCTCCCACCAGGACGCCATCAAGAAGGGCTTCGACGCCATGGAGGCCGACGCCGCCTCCCAGGGGAAGACCGTCGACGACATCGAGTGGGCGGTGCCGTACCTGCCGATCGACCCGAAGGACGTCGGCCGCTCCTACGAGGCGGTCATCCGGGTCAACTCGCAGTCCGGCAAGGGCGGAATCGCCTACGTCCTGAAGAACGACCACAAGCTGGACCTGCCGCGCCGGATGCAGATCGAGTTCTCCCGGATCATTCAGGCCAAGACCGACGCCGAGGGCGGCGAGGTCACGCCGGCCCAGATCTGGTCGACCTTCCGGGACGAGTACCTGCCGAGTCCCGAGAACGCCTGGGGACGCGTACAGATCCGCTCCGGCCAGACGACCACCGGCAGCGACGGTCAGGACACCATCACCGTCGAGGCCACCGTCGACGGCGCGGACACGGTGCTGACCGGCACGGGCAACGGCCCGATCTCGGCGTTCTTCGAAGCGCTGCAGGCCATCGGTATCGACGCCCGCCTGCTGGACTACACCGAGCACACCATGAGCGAGGGTGCGAGCGCCCAGGCCGCCTCCTACATCGAGTGCGCGATCGACGGCAAGGTGCTGTGGGGCATCGGCATCGACGCCAACACCACGCGCGCCTCGCTGAAGGCGGTCGTCTCCGCGGTCAACCGCGCGGCCCGCTGATGCCGTAGCCCGGCATTCCGGACGAACATCCGATACGCCGCCGAATCCCGTGGCCCGACGGCCCCGTTCACCCGCCGAGGGTGGGCGGGGTTCGGCCATATCCCGGGATCGGACGTCCAGGAGGCTGACGTCACATCATGGATGTGGCTAACATCACGTCCGAAGCGGCAATGTCGCCGTGGTGTTACGGAGGTGTGCGACGTGCGGCCAGCCAAAGGACAACGCGCCATGGGAATGCGCATCTACGGCATCCGTACCGTCTGGGACGCCGTCGGCGACGGCGAGTTCTTCTGCCCGTGCTGCGGGGGCGACCGCAACTACCGACGCCTCACGGGCCGCCACCGTCTCACCGTCCTCGGAGTGCCGCTGCTGGCCCGCGGCAGCGCGGGTCCGGTCGTCGCGTGTGCCGCCTGCGGCACGCACTTCGCGCCCGAGGCCCTCGACCACCCCACCACCACCCGCTTCTCGGCGATGCTGCGGGAGGCCGTGCACACGGTCACGCTGGCCGTGCTCGCCGCGGGCGGCACCGCCTCCCGTACGGTCCTGGAGACCGCCGCGGCCACCGTCCGCGACGCGGGGCTCGACGACTGCTCCCAGGAACAGCTCTTCACCATCGTCGAGGTACTCGCCGCCGATACCGGGCCCGGCGACGGGACCGACCTCGCGGCCGAGGCCTGTGGCGCCGCCCTCGCCATCGAACTCCACGAGGTCCTGAAGCCGCTCGCGCCGCACCTGGCCGTGCCCGGGCGTGAAGCGCTCCTGCTGCGGGGCGCCAGGATCGCGCTCGCAGACGGCCCGTACACCCAGGCGGAGCGCGAGGTGCTGACCACCGTGGGCAGTGCGCTCCAGCTCTGCCCCGCCGACACGGCGAAGCTGCTCGAGGCGGCGCGTACGCCTTCGTAGAGCGGCGGCGGGCCGGGAGCGCCCGAGCCCGGGCCGCGGGGCGCCCTGAGCGCCTCCCGGGCCGCGAGCGTCAGGTGCTCACCCCTGTCGCGCGGGGCCTGGACAACACGGAGATCGCCGAGACGCCCGGTTCGGCCCGCTCACCGCGAAGACCCGTGTGAGCAGGATCACGGGCAGGCGGGACACCCGGGACCGCGCGCAACTGGTGATCATCCCCTACGGGGCCGGGACCGGTGGTGCCCGCCGGACTCCAGGGCCGAGGACCGCCGACAGGTGCCCGCCCCGGTGGGCGACAATGGGCGCATGAGCTTGTTCCGGGACGACGGCGTCGTGCTGCGCACGCAGAAGCTGGGCGAGGCCGACCGGATCATCACGATCCTGACCCGCGGCCACGGGCGGGTGCGCGCCGTGGCGCGCGGGGTGCGCCGCACCAAGTCGAAGTTCGGGGCGCGGCTGGAGCCCTTCTCCCATGTGGACGTGCAGTTCTTCGCCCGTGGCAGCGAGCTGATCGGCCGCGGACTCCCCCTGTGCACCCAGAGCGAGACGATCGCCCCGTACGGTGGCGGGATCGTCTCCGACTACGCCCGCTACACAGCGGGCACAGCGATGCTGGAGACCGCCGAGCGGTTCACCGACCACGAGGGTGAGCCCGCGGTCCAGCAGTACCTGCTGCTCGTCGGGGGGCTCCGCACCCTCGCGCGCGCCGAACACGCGCCGAATCTCATCCTGGACGCCTTCCTGCTGCGCTCCCTGGCCGTCAACGGCTACGCCCCCAGTTTCGACGACTGCGCCAAGTGCGGAATGCCCGGGCCGAACCGGTTCTTCTCCGTCGCGGCGGGCGGCGTCATATGCGGCGACTGCCGGGTACCCGGCAGCGTCGTACCCTCGGCGGAGGCCGTCGACCTGCTGAGCGCGTTGCTCACCGGTGACTGGGAGACGGCGGACGCGTGCGAGGCGCGTCATGTCAGGGAGGGGAGCGGGCTCGTGTCCGCCTATCTGCACTGGCACCTGGAGCGCGGCCTGCGCTCGCTGCGGTACGTAGAGAAGTGACACAGGGAGACGAGAGAAGCCCATGGCAGTACGCGGGATGCTCGGCGGCCGTAACCGGCGTGAGTACAAGACCCCCGAGCCGCACCCCTCCGGCGCCACCCCGCCGAAGATCCCCGGCGAGCTGGTGCCCAAGCACGTCGCCGTCGTGATGGACGGTAACGGCCGTTGGGCCAAGGAGCGGGGACTTCCGCGCACCGAGGGCCACAAGGTCGGTGAGGGCGTCGTCATGGACGTCCTCAAGGGATGCATCGAGATGGGCGTCAAGAACCTCTCGCTGTACGCGTTCTCCACGGAGAACTGGAAGCGCTCCCCGGACGAGGTGAAGTTCCTCATGAACTTCAACAGGGACGTCATCCGCCGCCGCCGTGACGAGATGGACGAGCTCGGCATCCGTATCCGCTGGGTCGGCCGCATGCCGAAGCTGTGGAAGTCCGTCGTCCAGGAGCTCCAGGTCGCCCAGGAGCAGACCGAGGACAACGACAGGATGACGCTGTACTTCTGCGTCAACTACGGCGGCAGGGCCGAGATCGCCGACGCGGCGCAGCGCATCGCCCAGGACGTCGCCGCCGGGAAGCTCGACCCCTCGAAGGTCAACGAGAAGACGTTCGCGAAGTACATCTACTACCCGGACATGCCGGACGTGGACCTCTTCGTGCGCCCCAGCGGGGAGCAGCGGACGTCCAACTACCTGATCTGGCAGAGCGCGTACGCCGAGATGGTCTTCCAGGACGTCCTGTGGCCGGATTTCGACCGCCGCGACCTGTGGAACGCCTGCCTGGAATTCGCCCGGCGTGACCGGCGCTTCGGCGGCGCCGAGGAGATCACCAAGGGCTGACACCGAGCGGAGGGGCCCCGTCCGGGGCCCCTCCGGGGCGGTCGTGTGTCCGGCGGGGTCAGTCCTTCGCGCCGGCGCAGTCCGCGCAGGTGCCGAAGATCTCCACCGTGTGGGCCACGTTCACATAGCCGTGCTGTGCGGCGACGGTCTCGGCCCACTGCTCCACGGCGGGCCCCTCGACCTCGACGGCCTTGCCACAGACACGGCAGACCAGGTGGTGATGGTGGTCACCGGTCGAGCAGCGCCGGTAGACGGCCTCGCCGTCGGTCGTGCGCAGGACGTCGACCTCGCCGGCGTCGGCGAGCGACTGGAGCGTGCGGTAGACCGTGGTCAGCCCGACCGAGTCACCGCGGTGCTTGAGCACATCGTGCAGGTCCTGAGCGCTGCGGAACTCGTCGACCTCGTCGAGCGCCGCCGCGACCGCCGCCCGCTGCCGGGTTGACCGGCCGCGCACCGGAGCCGCGTTCGTGCCACTGATCGGCGCCGTCGCCACCGCTGCCTCCTCGTGTCGCCCGTACGTGTGTCGGGCCATTGTGCCAGCCCGGCCCGGCGGCACGGTCACACCCGTACGTCGTCCGATGCCGTGCGGGCCGCCGGTACCTCAAGGGTGCACCGGTCCGTTTCGCTCCCGTGGGCCCGGGCGCGCCTGCGGGCCAACGGCGTGGCGAGCGCCGTCAGCAGGACGAAGGCGGCGATGGCCAGCAGCACGATCGTCGCGCCGGGCGGCACGTCCTGGTAGTACGAGGTCACGGTGCCGGCCAGGGTGACGGCCGTACCGATGACGACGGCCAGGACGAACGTCACCTTGAAGGACTTCGAGATCTGCTGCGCGGCGGCGACCGGCACCACCATCAGCGCGCTGACCAGCAGCAGGCCGACGACCCGCATCGCCACCGTGACGGTGACCGCCGCCGTCACGGCGACCAGCAGGTTGAGCACCCGGACCGGCAGCCCGGTGACCCGGGCGAACTCCTCGTCCTGGCTGACCGCGAACAACTGCCGCCGCAGCCCCACGGTGACCAGCACCACGAAGGCGGCCAGCACGACGATCGCGGTGATGTCCTCCTCGGAGACCGTCGACAGGGAGCCGAAGAGGAAGGAGGTCAGGTTGGCGTTGGATCCGGTGTCCGAGAGGTTGATCAGCATCACCCCGCCCGCCATACCGCCGTAGAACAGCATGGCCAGGGCGATGTCGCCCCGGGTGCGCCCGTACCAGCGGATGAGTTCCATGACGACCGAACCGGCCACGGCGACGAGCGTCGCCATCCAGACGGGGTTGGTGGAGAGCAGGAAACCGAGGCCGACGCCGGTCATCGCCACGTGCCCGATGCCGTCGCCCATCAGGGCCTGGCGCCGCTGGACCAGATAGATGCCGATGGCGGGGGCGGTGATCCCGACCAGGACGGCCGCGGTCAGCGCCCGCTGCATGAAGGGGGGGTTCAGGAATTCCAGCATGATCAGCTCAGCAGTCCCGTCCGGACGGGCTCGGAGGCCGCGTGGGGGTGTACGTGGTCGTGGCCGGGCAGGGCGTGCTGGCCCACGGCCTCGGGGGGCGGTCCGTCGTGCATGACACAGCCGTCGCGCAGGACGATCGCCCGGTCGATCAGCGGTTCCAGGGCGCCGAGCTCGTGCAGGACGAGCAGCACCGTCGCCCCGGCGGCGACCTGTTCACGCAGCGTCGTGGCGAGGATCTCCTGGCTGGCCAGGTCGACACCTGCCATCGGCTCGTCCATGATCAGAACCTCGGGCTCGGAGGCGAGCGCACGGGCGATCAGGACCCGCTGGTGCTGGCCGCCGGAGAGGGCGTTCACGGAGTCCTTGGCGCGGTCGGTGAGGCCGACGAGCTCGATGGCCCGGTCCACGGCCGCCCGGTCCGCCCGGCCCGGCAGCCTGAGCTTCGTACGCGACAGGCGCCCGGAGGCGACGACCTCGCGGATCGTGGCGGGTACGCCGCCGGCGGCCGTGGTGCGCTGCGGTACGTATCCCACGCGGGCCCACCGGCGGAAGCGCCGCAGCGGCGTACCGAACAGCTCGACGGTCCCGCCGGTGAGAGGCACCTGGCCGATGACGGAGCGTACGGCGGTGGACTTGCCGGACCCGTTGGCGCCGAGCAGCGCCACGACCTCACCGCGGTGGACGGTGAGGTCGACACCGCGCAGCACGGGGCGTGCGCCGAGGGTCGCCGTGGCTCCGCGCAGGCTGATCACGGGTTCTGGCGTACTGGGCTCGGGCACGATCGCCTCCGGTGCTGCTGCGGGTTCGGGTGTCACTTCGCGCCGAGAGCCTTCTGCAGCGCGGTGAGGTTGGATTCCATGACCTCGATGTAGTCAGCGCCCGCGGACTTGTCCGTGATTCCCTCCAGCGGGTCCAGGACGCCGGTCTTCAGGTCGAGGTCCTTCGCCAGGGTCTTTGCGGTCTTGTCGCTGGCGAGCGTCTCGAAGAACACCGTGGTGGCCTTGCTCTTCTCGGCGACGGAGTGGATCTCGTCGATCCGGGCCGGACTGGGCTCGGCCTCGGGGTCGATGCCGGCGATGCCCTGCTGGGTGAGGCCGTAGCGCTCGGCGAGGTACCCGAAGGCGGAGTGTGTGGTGATGAACGTCTTCGTCGCGGTGTCCCTCAGCCCGGTCTCGTAGGCCTTGTCCAGGCCGTTCAGCTTCGTGACCAGAGTATCGGTGTTCTTGCGGTAGTCCGCGGCGTGGTCGGGGTCGGCCTTCTCCAGGGACTTGCCGACGCCCTCGGCGACCTCGGCGTACTTCACCGGGTCCAGCCAGATGTGCGGGTCGGCACCCTCGTGGGTGTGCTCCTCGCCCTCGTGGGCGTGCTCGTCGGCGTGCTCCTCGCCCTCGTGGGCGTGCTCGTCGGCGTGCTCCTCGCCTCCCTCGTGCGCGTGGCCGTCCACCTCCGCGCCGTGGTTCTCGAGTGTGGTGAGCTCCGCCGCGTCCACCGTGTTCTTCACCCCGGCCTGCGCCACGGCGTCGTCGACGGCCGGCTGTATGCCCTTGAGGAAGAGGAGGTAGTCGGCTTCGCCCAGTTCACCGATCTGCCGGGGGCTGAGCTCCAGGTCGTGCGGCTCCACGCCCGGTTTCGTCAGCGAGGTGACGGAGACGTGCGGACCGCCTATCTCCTCGGCCAGGAACTGCATCGGGTAGAAGGACGCCACCACGTCCAGCTTGCCGTCGTTCCCGCCCTCCGCCGCGTCGGAGGAGGAGCAGGCGGAGAGCGCGGTGAGACCGAGGGCGACTGCTCCGGACACGGCGGCTGTGGGTATGAGGCGACGTATGTTCATGACAGTCATTTTCAACAAAAGTGGAAACGATTGTCAACAAGACTGATGAGATGCCCGGATTCGAGCACAGTGACCGCGGTGCGGCCCACCGATTTGATCCAGGGGGTGCGCCCGCCGGTAATCTGGGGCATTCGCCCGCCCGGCGCTTCGCGCCGCCCCTGTCCAATTTCGCCGTCGTAATGAAGAGAGCACCGTGGCCGCCGACAAGATCGACACCATCGTCAGCCTGAGCAAGCGCCGTGGCTTCGTCTATCCCTGCAGTGAGATCTACGGCGGCCAGAAGGCCGCCTGGGACTACGGGCCCCTGGGCGTCGAGCTGAAGGAGAACCTCAAGCGTCAGTGGTGGCGCTACATGGTCACCTCGCGCGAGGACGTGGTCGGTCTCGACTCGTCGGTCATCCTGGCCCCCGAGGTCTGGGTCGCCTCCGGCCACGTCGCCACGTTCTCCGACCCGCTCACCGAATGCACCTCCTGCCACAAGCGCTACCGCGCCGACCACCTGGAGGAGGCGTATGAGGAGAAGCACGGCAAGACGCCCGTGAACGGCCTGGCCGACCTCAACTGCCCCAACTGCGGCAACAAGGGCACCTTCACCGAGCCCAAGCAGTTCTCGGGCCTGCTCTCCACCCACCTCGGCCCGACGCAGGACTCCGGCTCGGTCGCCTACCTGCGGCCCGAGACCGCTCAGGGCATCTTCACCAACTTCGCCCAGGTCCAGCAGACGTCGCGCAAGAAGCCGCCGTTCGGCATCGCGCAGATGGGCAAGTCCTTCCGGAACGAGATCACTCCGGGCAACTTCATCTTCCGCACGCGCGAGTTCGAGCAGATGGAGATGGAGTTCTTCGTCAAGCCGGGCGAGGACGAGCAGTGGCAGGAGTACTGGATGGAGCAGCGCTGGAACTGGTACACCGGCCTGGGCCTGCGCGAGGAGAACATGCGGTGGTTCGAGCACCCGAAGGAGAAGCTCTCCCACTACTCCAAGCGCACCGCTGACATCGAGTACCGCTTCCGCTTCGGCGGCAGCGAGTGGGGTGAGCTCGAGGGCGTCGCCAACCGCACCGACTACGACCTCAACGCGCACTCCAAGGCCTCCGGTGCGGACCTCTCCTACTACGACCAGGAGAAGAGCGAGCGCTACACGCCGTACGTCATCGAGCCCGCGGCCGGCGTCGGGCGTTCGCTGCTGGCCTTCCTCCTCGACGCCTACAACGAGGACGAGGCACCCAACGCCAAGGGCGTCATGGAGAAGCGCGCCGTGATGCGCCTCGACCCGCGCCTCGCGCCGGTCAAGGTCGCGGTCCTGCCGCTGTCCCGCAACCCGCAGTTGTCGCCGAAGGCCAAGGGCCTCGCCGCCGACCTGCGGCAGAACTGGAACATCGAGTTCGACGACGCGGGTGCCATCGGCCGCCGCTACCGCCGCCAGGACGAGATCGGTACGCCGTTCTGCGTCACCGTCGACTTCGACACCCTCGACGACAACGCGGTGACCGTGCGCGAGCGCGACACGATGAAGCAGGAGCGTGTCTCCCTGGACCAGATCCAGAGCTACCTCGGCTCCCGCCTGCTGGGCTGCTGACCGCCCCAGCACTTCACGACGAAGCCCCCGGTCCCGTTACGGAGCCGGGGGCTTCGTGCGCACCGGCGCACTCGTCCACAGGGAGGCCAGGACGCCGCCCACGACCACGAGCAAGGTCAGCAGACGGGACCGGCACGGCCGTGAACACGTCGTCCACCGGACGGAGCCGGGGCGCGGCGTCAGCTGACCCGCGGCGCCTGCGACCGGTGCAGGGCGGTGCGGTTCCTGCCCGGCCGGAGGCCGAGGGGCACCTGACCGGGGCTCACCGGTCCACGGCCGGCCCGGCCGGCTGAACCGTCCTCGCGGTGTGGCCGAAAAAAAGCGGATGAGGCGCCCCGCAGGCCGGGGTACCTTTTCGGCATGTCTTCGTTCTTCCAGATCTACGAGTGAGCGCGCGACGGGCCGACCGCCCGTCGCCCATCGGATCGATACACGACACGTCATCCTCACTTCCGCAACTCGAGAACGGGAGAACCCCGTGGCCAAGAGCCGCAACAACCTCCTCGGCGTGGGCGGGCAGCGCAAGAAGCTGTCCCGCGCCGAACAGCAGGGCGCGAACCCCGCGCGTAACGACGACCGCAAGGCCGCCGACGCCAAGAAGCAGGAGCTGGTGCGCAAGATGCGTGAACGCGCCGCCGTCGAGGCCGCGCCGGCGCAGGAAACGCCGGCCGAGAGCTGATCTCCTCGCACCACCCGTACGACCACGGGCCCGGACCACCGCGGTGGTCCGGGCCCGTGGTCGTACGGGGCCCGTGGTCGTGGGTGGTCCGGGCCCGGACCTCTCACCGGTCTCCGCGCCACCGCCCGCGTACGGGACAATGGGCCCATGACCACGCTCGCCCCCGCCCTCCCGCTGCTCCGCATCGGCCCGCACACCGTGCAGCCGCCGGTCGTGCTCGCCCCCATGGCAGGTATCACCAACGCGCCCTTCCGCACCCTGTGCCGCGAGTTCTCGGGCGGCAAGGGACTGTTCGTCAGCGAGATGATCACCACGCGGGCGCTGGTCGAGCGCAACGAGAAGACCATGCAGCTCATCCACTTCGACGCGAGCGAGACGCCGCGCTCCATCCAGCTGTACGGGGTGGACCCGGTCACCGTCGGCAAGGCGGTCCGCATGATCGTCGACGAGGGCCTGGCGGACCACATCGACCTGAACTTCGGCTGCCCCGTCCCCAAGGTCACCCGCAAGGGCGGTGGCTCCGCCCTCCCGTACAAGCGGCCCCTCCTCCGCGCGATCCTCCGTCAGGCCGTGACGGAGGCCGGCGACCTCCCGGTCACCATCAAGATGCGCAAGGGCATCGACGACGACCACACCACTTACCTCGACGCCGGCCGCATCGCCGTCGAGGAGGGCGTCACGGCCGTCGCCCTGCACGGCAGGACCACCGCCCAGCACTACGGCGGGACGGCCGACTGGGACGCCATCGCCCGGCTCAAGGAGCACGTCCCCGAGATCCCCGTCCTCGGCAACGGCGACATCTGGAGCGCCGACGACGCCCTGCGGATGATGCGCGAGACGGGCTGCGACGGCGTCGTCGTCGGCCGCGGCTGCCTGGGCCGCCCCTGGCTGTTCGGCGACCTGGTCGCCGCCTTCGAAGGCACGGGAGTGAGGCAGGCGCCCGCCCTGCGCCAGGTCGCGGACGTCATGCTGCGCCACGCGACGCTGCTGGGGGAGTGGATCGGCGACGAGAGCCGTGGCGTGATCGACTTCCGCAAGCACGTGGCCTGGTACCTCAAGGGCTTCGCGGTCGGTTCGGACATGCGCAGGAAGCTCGCGGTCACCTCCTCGCTGGAGGAGCTGGGCGGCCAGCTCCAGGAACTCGATCTGGACCAGCCCTGGCCGGAAGGCGCCGACGGCCCCCGTGGGCGTACGTCCGGGAACAACCGGGTGGCGTTGCCGGACGGATGGCTCAAGGACCCGTACGACTGCGCGGGTGTGGGCGCCGACGCGGAACTGGACACCTCCGGCGGCTGAAGCACCCCTGGACGGGGCACCGAGTGCCCGATGGAGAGCCCGCTCAGATGAGCGGATTTTTCTTGAGGGCCCCGCCGTGTTCCCTCACCGTCGGCCGGCATGCGTGTGGGAGCGGTCTCATTCCGCCGCCCTCCTCTCACACTCCGTGAGGGGAAGGTTGCTCCAGGGTGACCTCGAGTCGTCCGGTCGGCGTCCGCATGGTGACATCTGAGCGCGAGTGGGGGCGTGATTCTCGCCACCCTTGAGGGGCTTCTGGCTCAGATGAGCGCCTGGAGGGAGTCTGTATTTCTCAAATGGCGGCACTGGGTGCCAGGTGAGTTTACTTTGATCGATCAAATCATCAGTCACTTTACGTACGAAGATTGCCTGAATCTTTCCACTCTCCGTAACGTTGACTTCAAGAGGTGAATGATCTGCTTATCGGGGGCTGCGGGCGCGTTACTTTCGATCTGCTGGCGGACGGGTGGTTGCGACCTCATGACGCGCCTGTGGCCGTACCCAGACACCTTCGATCTGGGTATGTTCCTCGCCGTCAGGGCAGCCACCGCGTCCTCGAGGAGTCGAGACCCGTGTCGGAAAACAAAGATCCTCAGAAGTTCGTCTACGACTTCACCGAGGGCAACAAGGATCTGAAAGACCTTCTGGGCGGCAAGGGTGCCAACCTGGCCGAGATGACCAATCTCGGGCTGCCCGTCCCTCCGGGTTTCACGATCACCACCGAGGCCTGCAAGGTCTACCTCGACAGCGGTGACGAGCCGGCCGAGCTGCGCGACGAGGTCAGCGCGCACCTCGCCGCGCTGGAGAAGCGGATGGGCAAGAACCTCGGCCAGGCCGACGACCCGCTGCTGGTCTCCGTACGGTCCGGTGCGAAGTTCTCGATGCCCGGCATGATGGACACGGTCCTCAACATCGGTCTCTCCGACGCCTCGGTCGTAGGCCTCGCCGCCCAGGCCGGTGACGAGCGCTTCGCCTGGGACTCCTACCGCCGGCTCATCCAGATGTTCGGCAAGACCGTCCTCGGGGTCGACGGTGATCTCTTCGAGGAGGCGCTGGAGGCCGCGAAGGAGGCCAAGGGCGTCACGGTCGACGTGGACCTCGACGCGGCCGACCTGAAGAAGCTGGTCGGACAGTTCAAGGAGATCGTCTCCCGGGACGCCGGGCGGGACTTCCCGCAGGAGCCGCGCGAGCAGATGGACCTGGCCATAAAGGCGGTCTTCGACTCGTGGAACACCGACCGGGCCAAGCTCTACCGCCGCCAGGAGCGCATTCCCGGCGACCTCGGCACGGCCGTCAACATCTGTTCGATGGTCTTCGGGAACCTCGGCCCCGACTCCGGTACGGGCGTCGCCTTCACCCGTGATCCGGCCAGCGGCCACCAGGGCGTCTACGGCGACTACCTCCAGAACGCGCAGGGCGAGGACGTCGTCGCGGGCATCCGCAACACGGTTCCCCTCGCCGAGCTGGAGACGATCGACAAGACGTCGTACGACCAGTTGATGAAGATCATGGAGACGCTGGAGACCCACTACAAGGATCTCTGCGACATCGAGTTCACCATCGAGCGCGGCCAGCTCTGGATGCTCCAGACCCGGGTCGGCAAGCGCACCGCCGGCGCCGCCTTCCGGATCGCCACCCAGCTCGTCGACCAGGGACTCATCGACGAGGCCGAGGCGCTCCAGCGCGTCAACGGCGCCCAGCTCGCCCAGCTCATGTTCCCGCGCTTCGACGACGCGGCCGTCACCGTGCTCCTGGGCCGTGGCATCGCCGCGTCCCCCGGTGCGGCCGTGGGCAAGGCCGTCTTCGACTCGTACACCGCCGTCAAGTGGTCGCGGTCGGGCGAGAAGGTCATCCTCATCCGCCGCGAGACCAACCCCGACGACCTCGACGGCATGATCGCCGCGGAGGGCATCCTGACCTCGCGCGGCGGCAAGACCTCGCACGCCGCCGTCGTCGCCCGGGGCATGGGCAAGACCTGTGTCTGCGGTGCCGAGGAGATCGAGGTCGACACCAAGCGCCGTCGGCTCACGGTCGGGGACACCGTGGTGGAGGAGGGCGACCTCGTCTCCGTCGACGGCTCCACCGGCAAGGTGTACCTCGGCGAGGTGCCCGTCGTGCCGTCCCCGGTCGTCGAGTACTTCGAGGGCCGCATGCACGCGGGCGCCGACGACGCCGACGAGCTCGTCTCCGCTGTGCACCGGATCATGGCGTACGCCGACCGGGTGCGCCGGCTGCGGGTGCGGGCGAACGCGGACAACGCCGAGGACGCCGCGCGGGCCCGTCGCTTCGGTGCCCAGGGCATCGGTCTGTGCCGCACCGAGCACATGTTCCTCGGTGAGCGCCGCGAGATGGTCGAGAAGCTGATCCTCGCGGACACCGACGACGAGCGTGAGGCGGCGCTGGCCGCGCTGCTGCCGCTCCAGAAGGCCGATTTCACCGAGCTGTTCGAGTCGATGGACGGGCTGCCCGTGACCGTCCGGCTGCTCGACCCGCCGCTGCACGAGTTCCTGCCCGACATCACGGAGCTCTCCGTGCGGGTCGCGCTCGCCGAGTCCCGCAAGGACGCCAACGAGAACGATCTGCGTCTGCTGCAGGCCGTGCACAAGCTCCACGAGCAGAACCCGATGCTGGGGCTGCGCGGGGTCCGTCTGGGCCTGGTGATCCCCGGTCTGTTCGCGATGCAGGTGCGTGCGATCGCGGAGGCCGCCGCTCAGCGCAAGAACGCGAAGGGCGACCCGCGTGCCGAGATCATGATTCCGCTCGTCGGCACGGTCCAGGAGCTGGAGATCGTCCGCGAGGAGGCCGATCACGTCATCGCGGAGGTCGAGGCGGCCACCGGCACCGAGCTGAAGCTGAGCATCGGGACGATGATCGAGCTGCCCCGTGCCGCGCTGACCGCCGGTCAGATCGCCGAGGCCGCGGAGTTCTTCTCCTTCGGAACCAACGACCTCACCCAGACGGTGTGGGGCTTCTCCCGTGACGACGTGGAGGCCTCGTTCTTCACCGCGTACCTGGAGAAGGGCATCTTCGGGGTGTCGCCGTTCGAGACGATCGACAAGGACGGCGTCGGCTCCCTCGTGCGCAGCGCCGTGGAGGCCGGCCGGGCCACCCGCCCCGACCTCAAGCTCGGCATCTGCGGCGAGCACGGCGGGGACCCCGAGTCGGTGCACTTCTTCCACGAGGCGGGTCTGGACTACGTCTCCTGCTCGCCGTTCCGTATTCCGGTCGCCCGGCTGGAAGCGGGCCGTGCCGCCGCCGGTTCGCGGGGCAGCGACAGCCGCTGAGCCCTGGCGGACGGCGCCCGGCACGATTCCGGATACCGCCTGGGACCACAGGGACCCTCACCGGTCCTGCGGCGGATCCGGATCACCCGGAAGCGGCGGCACCCTGTGCGGGGGTGCCGCCGCTTCGTCAATTGAACAGCAAACCATTTACGGGGGCCGGCTTTTCACTATTCGGCGCGCAAATGCGGGAGGCACGGGCTGGGTGCGGCCCGGGGATCCCCACCCCCGGACCGCACCCGCTTACCCCTGCCGGGTACGGAGCCGCACCGTCGCTCACCGCCGCCGAACGGGCAAAGCCCCCCACGGCCCTCACCCGTTCTTTCGGTGACGCCGGATGCGTACCCGACGTCGTACAGCTTTTCGGCTCGCGGGGGCGCGGGCGAGGCATTTCAACTCTGGCCGAAACCTCGTGGTGACCTCCTGTGACGCTGTGCATACGCTTCGACGGGGGGAATTGCGGGTGCAACAGGTGGGGGTTCGGTGCTGCGTATCCATGTGTCCGGAGTGGACCTTTCGCGCGTGCGGATGGCCACGAGGCCGGACGCGATGTGGGAGACCATTCTCAGTTTTCACCGGTTGAGGGACCGGCGGGGTTCCACGGTGTTCGGGAAATGGCGGAAGGAATCCCGCAACCGGTTGAATGGTGAAGCGCGTCTGCTGTCCGCGGTCGTCCCGCTCCGGGGCTATTTCCCCGACTTCCTGACGCCTTCCGGAGGAGGGTCCGAGCCGTTCGGACTCGATGCCGGAATGGAGGCGCTGCGCGATACACCCGCACAGCGCATCCGCGAGGAGTTCGGGCTGCTGACCCGGAACGGCGCCCCGGCGCGGCGGCCGTCCGGCGGACACGCGCCCGCCGTCCTGCCGGAGGCGCTGGCCGAGGGGCGTACGGAGCCGCTGGGGCGCCTCATCTCCACCCTGCGCGCCTACCACCGTGCCGCGGTCGAGCCGTACTGGCCGCACATCCGGGCGAGCGTCGAGGCCGACCGGGCCGTCCGGGGCCGCGCCCTGCTGGACGGTGGCGCGGACGAACTCCTGGCCACCCTGCCGTCGATGATCCGCTGGCGCGCCCCCGTGCTGGAGGCGGACTACCCCGTCGACCGGGACCTGCACCTCGACGGACGGGGCCTGCTCCTGCAGCCCTCGTTCTTCTGCCGGGGGACCCCCGTCGTCTACCGCGATCCGGCCCTCCCGCCGGTCCTCGTCTACCCGGTGACCCACCCCGGCGCCCCGGCAGCCGCCGACCCCGGGCCCTGGCTCGGCCGGCTCGTGGGCCACACCCGCTCCGCGGTGCTGCGCTCCATAGACAACGGCTGCACGACGAGCGAGCTGGCCCGCAGGACCGGGGTCTCCCTGGCCTCGGCGAGCCAGCACGCCTGTGTGCTGCGTGAGGCCGGCCTGGTCCGCACCCTGCGCCACGGCAGCTCGGTCCTGCACACCCTCACCCCGCTGGGCGCCGCGCTGATCCGAGGAGGGGCCCCGATCGCCGTGCCCTGACGGTCAGCGGTGCTCCCCTCCAGGAGCGCCTTCACCGTGGCCGGACGCTCCCTCCGGACGGCCATGCGGCGGGCGGGCGCCTCCGCGTGGCTGCGCCGGGCCGCGTCCCGGGTGCCGGGGGGGGGTGCCTCTATGTCGTTCGTCAAGACGGTGCCGTCGGTTTTGGGGTTGTTAGTCGTGTTCATGCGGCGAGGGTGACGGTGGGGGTGCGGGG
>NZ_JBIBZU010000022.1:0-120975 GCF_043088245.1 Streptomyces sp. NPDC014623
GTTTGTTTTGTTCGTGTTGTGGGGGGGGGGGGGTTCCGTCCCATGTGGCGGGGGGTTTGTTTGGGGGTTGTCCACCCCCCCGGGGGGGGGGGGGCCCCCCCCCCCCCCGCGGGGGGGGGGGCCCCCGCCGCCGGCTGTCGCCCCCTTCCGCGCGCATGACACCGGAAGGCGGCGCCCGCCCGGATGCGACCCGGCCGAGGGAGCCGAACACCCGCCCGGCCGAGGCCCCGGGGCGCCCCTGCCCACTCCCCACGCCGCCCCTCCGCAGGCGCGGGTTGACTTCGGCGCCTAGTGCAGATTCACTAGAGCGACGCTGATGTCCATGCACTACGAGAAAGTGCTGTGGCAGTTGACAACAGGGGCTTCTCCACCGGGAGGGCCTCAGGAGCGCGCCGCACGGGTGCGCGCCGCACGTGAGGACGAAGAGGGCGGGACATCGTGACCTTTCACCCGTTCACGTCGCATGTCGTGGTTCATTCGGGCGTCGGGCGTGTGGCCCTCGTCGGCGAACTCGACCTGGATACCGCCCCCCAGGTCCGGGAGGCGGTGACGGCTTGCCTGGCGAAGCAGCCGACGAGCCTCTGCCTCGATCTGACCGACGTCACCTTCTGCGACTGCGCCGGCCTGAGCGCCTTGCTCAGGGCACGGTCGACCGTTCTCCGGGCAGGCGTCGGCCTGGTCGTGGAAGGGGTCGGACCGCAGTTGGCACGACTGCTCTCCCTGATCGGGGCCGAGGGCATCCTCACCGGGACGGGCACGCCCGCGGACACGGAACCGGCTCGCTGCGTTCCGGACGCGGTCACAGCTCACGGCGGCGCGGAAGCAGTGGCTACGGCAGGGCGGCCGTTTTGAGACCTTCTGGCATGATCGTAAGGTCCGCCACCTGCAAGGATGCACAGATGCCCTCTTCTCCCCCGCACAGCCGGCCGGTCAGGATCCTGCTGGTCGAGGACCACGACATGGTGGCCGAGGCGATCCGCCTCGCCCTGGAGCGCTCATCCGACCTGCAGGTGGTGGGGCGTGCGGCGTCGGTGGCTTCGGCATTGGCCGACGCGAAGCGGTGTGAGCCGGACGTCGTCCTGATGGACCGGCGGCTGCCGGACGGCGACGGGGTCACCGCCATCACCGATCTGCTGGCACTCGTGCCGGAAGCGCGCGTCCTCATCCTGGCGGGCGAGGGCGGCGGGTCGGTCGCCGCGCGCGTCGCGGAGGCCGGCGGAGGCGGCCTGATCCTGAAGGCCCGCGGTCTGGGCGAACTGGAGGACGCCGTGCGCAGAGTGGCGGCGGGTGAAATGGTGTTCAGCCAGGACCTCCTGGGCGACGTGCTGGGACGGCTGACCGGCAGGGCGCCCGGTCCCGGCGCGAACCTGACGCCGCGGGAGCGGGAAGCTCTCCACCTGCTGGGGGAAGGTCACACCACCGCGGAGATCAGCGATCAGCTGGGGGTCGCTCTCAACACGGGGCGCAACCATGTCCAGCGGGTGCTGGAGAAACTGGGCGCGCGTTCGCAGCTGGAAGCCGTGACGATCGCACGACGTGAAGGGCTCCTCAAATGACGCCGGAGCCACGGTCACAGCCGCAGAGGCTGGAGCGGAAGCAGGCGGCCCCGCTGTCGGAAACGGCCTTCACACTGCTGGTCCAGGGGGTGCTGGACTACGGCATCTTCATGCTCGACCCGCAGGGCTACATCATCAGCTGGAACGCGGGGGCGGAGCGGATCAAGGGATACAAGTCCACGGACATCCTGGGACAGCACTTCTCGGTCTTCTACCCGCCCGAGGATCAGACGGCGGGCAAGCCGCAGTGGGAACTGGAGACCGCCGTGGCCGAAGGCAGACTGGAGGACGAGGGCTGGCGGGTCCGCCAGGACGGCTCCCGGTTCTGGGCGAACGTGGTCATCACCGCACTGTGGGACGAAAAAGGCGTGCTGCAGGGATTCGGCAAGGTCACCCGCGACATGTCCGAACGACGGGCGGCGCAGCAGGCCCTCAGTGAGCGACGGCGGCTGTTCGATCACCTGGTCCAGGCGCAGGAGACGGAACGACGCCGCATCGCGTGGGACGTCCACGACGACTCCATCCAGGCCATGGTGGCGGTCGGGATGCGGCTGGAGCTGATGGCGGAGCGGGTGCCGGAGGCGCACGCCGCGGAACTGCGGCGCCTGGACACGACGGTGCGCGAGGCGATCGCACGGCTTCGGAGTCTGACCTTCCGGCTGCATCCGCCCGGGATCGACAGACACGGTCTGGTCGAAGGGCTTTCGAGTCACCTGGACGACGTCGTGCGCTCCTCGTGGGGGATGGCCTGCTCGTTCGAACACCAGCTGGAACGCGAACCCACGGCCGAGACGGCCATCACCATCTTCCGTGTCGTCCAGGAAGCGTTGCTGAACGTGAACAAGCACGCGCGGGCGAGCAGAGTCGACGTCCGCATCACGTCGGCCGACGGGGGCCTGCTGACGCGTGTCATCGACGACGGAACCGGCGAGCCCCGGTCGGAGGACGGCACCCGCGAACATTTCGGCGTCATCGAGATGCGGGAGAGAGCCGAGACGGCAGGAGGATGGTGGTCCATGTACAGCCGCCCCGGTACAGGGACGACGGTCGAGTTCTGGGTGCCGAACCCGCTTCCGGTGCCGGCACCGGCACCGACGGACGAGGCCTCGTGAACATGACCACGCCGGACGGCCCGCCCGGCTCACCGTTCAGCGTCATCCTGTGTGATGACAACGCGTTGCTCCTGGAGACGCTGAGCGAGGTCGTCCAGGCCCAGCACGATCTGGAGGTCGTGGGCACCGCGCGCAACGGTGAGCAGGCGCTTCGGCTCACGGAGCAGCATCGACCGGATCTCGTGATCCTGGACGTCCGCTTTCCCGGCGGCGGCCCCAACGTCGCCAGGGACATCGCGCGGTGTTCACCGGCGAGCCGGATCGTGGCGTTCTCCGCGTACGACGACAAGGGCTCCGTCGAACAGATGACGAGCGCCGGCGTCGCCGAGTACGTACTCAAAGGCGCGAGCAACCGGGAGCTCCTCATGGCTCTGCGCCGGGTGGCCGAAGCCCGGTGAAGGCAGCCGGACCAGGGCGTCCCGTCCCGGGGCAGCCGCCCCGGCTCACTCCAGTCTCATGTGGAGACGCAGCACCAGTCCCTGCGCCGCCGCCCTGATCTCGACCAGGTCGCACACCTGATGCATGATCCACACCCCCCGGCCTCCGGTCGTCGCCCGGGGGTCGGGCCGGCGGCGGCCCGTGAGGGGGTCGGCCAGCAGGCCCTCGTCGCGGATCTCGGCGACGAGCTCACCGTCGGCACGCCACATGCGCAGGGTCCCGCGGCCGCCTCCGTGCCGCACCGAATTGCTGGTCGCCTCACCGATGGCGAGGAGCCAGTCCGTGCGGGAGGCCGGTGGCAGGCCGGCGTCCGCCGCCCAGCGGTCGGCCCGGTCGCGTACGAGCGCCAGGCCCTGCGCGCCGAACGGGACGACCACGGCGTCCTGCGGTTCGGGCAGCGGGGTGTCGCAGTCACGACAGACCTCGTGGGGGTCGGTGTAGCGGGAGCTGGCCCGGTAGGCGCCCGGATCACCGACCACCGGGTGGGTGCGGTAGGCCTGTGCC
The DNA here is from genome assembly GCF_043088245.1 of Streptomyces sp. NPDC014623. Lineage (NCBI taxonomy): Bacteria > Bacillati > Actinomycetota > Actinomycetes > Kitasatosporales > Streptomycetaceae > Streptomyces > Streptomyces sp. NPDC014623. The sequence goes on from NZ_JBIBZU010000022.1 coordinate 3,611, forward strand.
AGCACGTCCTCGGGCAATGCCGTGTCGTAGGGACAGAGGATGCTGACCGGACGCCCGGTGAAAGCGAGGTTGATCAGTGCTTCGTGCCGTGTCGCCTCCCGTGCCTCCGCCGGCGTACGGCCGACCCAGATCGGCTCCCCCACGATCGACACCTGGGCGTGCTCCCCCGCGTGGTCGGCGAACTCCTGGAGCATCGACAGGATGCGCCCCGGGTTCCGTCCCGCCTGGTACATGTCCACCCACCGGACGTGCTCGCCGCCCCCGACGAAGTCCCGCAGCAGCGGGAGGTGCGGGCCGGGCACGGCCACCAGCACGGAATGCTCCTGGGAGACGGCGTCCCGGACGAACGTCCCGACTCCGTCGAGGTACTCGTCCTCGGTGCCGTAGAACAGTGCCGGGTGGTAGAAGGCGGCCTGCCGGCCGGGGCCGGCCGAGGTAGACCCGTAAGTTGTCATCGGTCCACGACCTCCACCACGGAGTCCAGCTCCGGGAACAGTTGCAGTAGTCGCCGCACGGGCGAAGGGGCCTGTCGGACCTTCAGTGGCGGGCCACCGCTCCGCCCGGCCGCGGCGTCGGCCAGCAGGGCCAGTGAAGCCGCGTCGATGTGGCGCAGGGCCGCCAGGTCCAGCTCCGTCCGCGGGTCCGCCGCGCCCGAGACGGCGGCAGCCGCGGCAGCGACCGCGTCCCGTGTGTCGTATCCGGCCGACCCGGACATCTGCAGCCCCGGCCGGCCCACCAGCGGAGCCACCCGCAGAGCGGGGCCGGGGTGCGGCTCCCCCCTGTGCGTCAGGTGGGCGCTCGCCAGGACACCCACGTACTCGTCACGCATCAGGCGCCGGTCGTAGAAGCACCACGCCGTCAGGGGCAGACGGGCGGAGACCTCCTCGTGCATGCGCAGCTCGTACTCGAGCAGCCTGTCGGCACCGGGGATGTCCCTCGCCCCCCAGGACATCTCGCCGATCGCCCGCAGTCCTCGGTACCCCGAGGCGGAGGCCGCCCGGACCGCGTCGAACCACAGTCCGATCATCTCGTCGGGATCGAAGCCGGAACCGGCGAGATACGTCTGCGCGGCGGCCGACACGGACAGCTGCCCGCGCGTCACGGCTCCCTCCGCGTCGATGCCCGCGTCGGTGAGCGCCCGCAGCACCCGCTCGGGCGCGGTGGTGTCCGCGAAGTACAGGACCTGCTCGCCCTTCTCCAGCCCCCTGCGGACGAAGGCGCCGAGGTGCTCCGCCCACTGCCGGTCGTCGGAGAAGACCACGCTGGTGTGACATCCCTCGGGCGACTCCTCCCCAGGGGGCGCCGCCGTTCTTCGCGCCGTCCGCATACCGCGCCCCTTATTCCCGCCCGATGCAGCTTTCCCGACCATGGAAACACACGAATGCACCGCACCCGGTGGCCACGGTGCACCCGTCCCGCCCGGGGCACGTCGGCGCGCGGGCGGGCAGCGGATCGAGCCACATGGCGGCGGAGCCGCGAGGGCGGTGATCCCGGTCACCGGGACGGCTCAGGACATGAGCTCCCCAGGTGACGGTCCCACCTTACGACGAGGCACCGACAGCGGAGCCCGAGGGCAGATCACCCGCCACGGCCCCCTTCGGAGCGGGCAGGAAGCCCGTGTCCTGGAAATAGGTCAGGTAGCGGGTCAGGATGTCGTCGGTCAGGAGCGGCAGAGGGACGCCCAGGGCCGCTGTCGCCTCGGCCGTCCGGCTGGAGTCGAAGCTCCGCCGGTCCGTCGCCTCGTGCCGGGGCCGCCCCTCGTCCCCGAGGAACAGCTGCGCCGCGTTGTCGTGCTGCGCCGCGACACGCTCCTGCCAGTGCGGCGCCGGGACGGTGCGCAGCTCGTGGCCCAGACGGGCGGCCGCCTCGAAGACGCGGTCCAGCCCCGGTGCGTCCGGGTTGGTGAGGTGATAGGTCTCGTCACCGGTCCGGCCGGACAGGGCGAGCGCCACCACCGCCGCGCTGACGTGGTCCACGGGCACCCAGTCGGTCGATCCGTACGGCAGGTCCGGTACCGCGCCGGCCTGGAGGCACCCCTTGATCAGCTGCCACAGCAGGTCCCGGTCCTGGCAGGCGCCGGTGGTGGTGTCGCCGCTGATACGGCCGGGCCGGTGGACGGTCACCGGCAGGCCGCGTTCACGGGCCAGGCCGACGAGCTGCTCGGCGACCCACTTGCTCTGCGCGTATCCGTCGGGCAGAGCGGACGCCGGGCCCGTCGGGGTCGACTCCGTGACGGTGAGGGGCCCGGAACCGGACACCGGGGCGTAGACGCTCGTGGTCGAGATGTAGTGCATCCCGGGTGAGGCGGATTCCGCGAGCAGCCGCAGGAGCTCCTCGGTACCGGCCACGTTGGGGGCGCGCAGGTCGCCGTACCCGGCGGCGAAGTTGACGCGTGCGCCGTTGTGGACGACGGGGCCGAGGCTGCGGACCAGGGCGGTCCGGTCCTCGGGTGACAGACCGAGGCCGGGGGCGGCGAGGTCCCCGGGGACGGGGCGGATCAGGTCCGCGTACCGGGGGCGCCACAGCCTGTAGCGCTCCAGGTTGGCGCGCAGCCGGTGCGCACCGCGCTGCTCGTCCCCGGCCCGTACGAGGCAGTCGACCGGCCCCTCGGTGGTCTCGATGAGGTCGCGCAGGAGGAAGGCGCCGAGGAAGCCGGAGGCGCCGGTGAGAAGGGGCCGGGCGGAAGGGCGCGACGGCCTGCGGGCGGGGGCGGGCACCTGGGCCGCGCCGGTCCTGCCCGCACCCGTGATGTCCGCCGCCAGGCGGACCTCGGCGGCGAGGTCCGGTGTGGCGGTGTCCTCCTGGTCCCCCTCCCCCGCCTCGCTCTCCAGGAGACGGGCGAGGCCCTCCACGGTGGGCGCCGCGAACAGGGCGCGCAGGGAGGGGCGCCGGCCGCAGCGTTCCCCGATGCGCTGGGCGAGGGTCACGGCGAGCAGGGAGTGGCCGCCCAGGGCGAAGAAGTCGTCCGTGACGCCGATCCCGGGTACGCCGAGCGTCTGCGCGAAGGCCTCGCACAGGGCGTGTTCGAGAGGGGTGCCCGGGGCCCGGCCTCCGGCCGGTGCGGCCCGGCCGGGTGCGGGAAGGGCGCGCCGGTCGGTCTTGCCGTTGGGGGTGACGGGCAGGGCGTCGAGCCGTACGTGGGCGGCGGGGACCATGTGGTCGGGCAGGACCGCGGCGAGGTGCGCGCGCACCTCGGCGTCGTCCGGGCCCGCCGCGCCGTCCGCGGGCACGGTGTAGGCGACCAGACGCCGGTCGCCGGGCCGGTCCTCGCGGACGACGACGCAGGCCGCGGCGACACCGGGCAGGGTGGTGAGCACGGCCTCGATCTCACCGGGTTCGATACGGAAACCGCGGAGTTTGACCTGGTCGTCGGCCCGGGAGACGTAGACGAGTTCTCCGTCGGCCGTCCAGCGCACCAGGTCACCGGTGCGGTACATCCGGCCCCCCGCCCGGTCGAACGGGTCGGCCACGAAACGGGACGCGGTCAGGGCGGCCCGGCCGTGGTAGCCCCGGGCCAGTCCCTCGCCGGAGACGTACAGTTCGCCGACGACACCGGGCGGCACGGGAGCCAGCCGGCCGTCCAGGACATGCACGCGGGTGCCGTTGACGGGGACGCCGATCGGCACGGTGCGGCCGGGGGCGAGCGGCCCGTCCGCGTGCTGGAAGGTGCTCATGGTCGCGCAGACGGTGGTCTCCGTCGGTCCGTAGGCGTTGACGAGGAACCGGTCTCGCGCCCAGGTGTGCACGAGGGCGGGCGGGCACGCCTCGCCGGCGAGGACCATCGTGGTCCCCGCGGGCAGTGAGCCGGGCCGCATCACCGCGAGGGCGGCGGGCGGCAGGGTGAGGTGGGTGATGCCCCGCTCACGGACCAGGGCGGCGAGGGCGGGGCCGGGCAGCAGCGCTTCGCGTTCGTCGATCTCCAGGCAGGCCCCGGAGAGCAGTCCCATGCACAGCTCCCAGAACGCGGCGTCGAAACTGACGGACGCCATGTGCAGCACCCGGCTGCCGGGGGCGACGCGCAGCCGCTCGCCCTGGGTCCTGGCCATGGCACCGGCGCCCCGGTGGGTGACCACGACGCCCTTGGGACGGCCCGTGGAGCCGGAGGTGTAGATGACGTACGCGGGGTGCGCCGGCAGCAGGGCCGCCGCCGGGCGGTCCGTGCGGGCGCCGCCGGACGCTGCCGGCGCGGCGCCCTCCCCGAGGTCGTCGGTGTACAGGTACGGCACCGGGGAGCCGGGGAGTCCGCGCCGGACGGCGGGTGTGGTGAGGAGCAGGCGCGGCCGGGCGTCGTCGAGCATGTAGGACAGGCGCCGGGCCGGGTAGTCCGGGTCGAGCGGCAGGTACGCCGCCCCGGCCTTGAGGATTCCGAGGAGGGCCACGACGAGGTCGTGGGTGCGGGGCAGTGCGACGGCCACCCGGTCCTCGGGGCCGATGCCCCGCGCCGTGAGGTGCCGGGCGAGGGCATCGGCGCGGGCGTCGAGCTCCGCGTAGGTGAGGGTGGTGCGGGCGTCGCGGACCGCGGGGGCGTCCGGGGTGAGGCGGACCCGCTGTTCGAAGAGGGCGGGGACGGTCGACTCCGGCACGTCCTCGACGGGCCCGGTCCCCCAGGCGGCGAGGCGGGCGTGTTCCGCGGCGGTGAGCACGTCGTACGTGCTCAGCGGGCGGTCGGGCTCCGCGGTCACGGTGTCGATCAGCAGGACGAGCCGTTCGGCGAGGTCGCGGACCGTGGACGCGTCGAAGAGCTCCGTCGCGTAGTCGACGGTGGCCCGCATACCGCCGGTCCTGCCGCCGCCGTCGTACGTCTCGGTGAAGGTGAACGACAGGTCGAACTTGCTCACTCCGGGATCGACCGGCACACCGCCGGTGGTGAGGCCCGGCAGGTCCACGGGCGCGGCGGGGGTGTGGTTCTGGAGGATGAGCATGGTCTGGAAGAGCGGGTGGTGGTTCTGCGAGCGCGCGGGGTTGAGCAGTTCCACCAGGCGCTCGAAGGGCACGTCCTGGTGCGCGTACGCGGAGAGGTCGAACTCCTTCACGCGGTCGAGGAGTTCGAGGAACGTGGGGTCGCCTGTCAGGTCCGTGCGCAGCACGAGCGTGTTGACGAAGAAGCCGACGAGGTCCGAGGCCGCCTCGTCGGTGCGGCCTGCGACGGCTGTGCCCAGCGGGATGTCGTCGCCCGCGCCGTGCCGGGAGAGGACGGCCGACAGGGCGGCCTGGAGCACCATGAAGACGCTGCATCCGGTGGTGCGGGCGAGCTCCACGACTCCTCGGGCGGTGGTGGGGCCGAGGGTGAAGTCATGGGTGGCGCCGGTGTGCCGGGGTACGGCGGGGCGCGGCCGGTCCCAGGGCAGTTCGATCATCTCCGGCAGCCCGGCCAACGCGTCCTTCCAGTGGGTCAGCTGTCGTGAGACGAGGCTTTCGGGGTCGTGTTCGTCGCCGAGCAGACGGCGCTGCCAGAGGGTGTGGTCGGCGTAGTCGACGGGGAGTGGTGTCCATGCCGGCGCCTCGGCACGCGTGCGGGCGCGGTAGGCGGCACCGAGGTCACGGGTGAGGGGCGCCAGGGACGAGCCGTCGGCGGCGATGTGGTGGATCACGAGGACCAGGACGTGCGAGTCGTCGGCCGGGCGCAGCAGGGTCGCCCTGAGCGGGAGACGGTGCTCGATGTCGATCGGTGCGGCCGCGGCGGCCGCGATCCGGCCGGCGAGGTCCTCCTCGTCGACGGTGTCGACGGAGAACGGGAGGCGGACGTCGTCCGGGGCGGTGATGTGCTGACGCGGCCGGCCGTCGTGCTCGGGGAAGACCGTCCGCAACGCGGCGTGCCGGATGATGACGTCGCGGAGGGCCTGGCGCAGGGCTTCCACGTCGAGCGGCCCGTCGATGCGCAGGGCGAAGGGGATGTTGTAGGTGGCCGAGGGGCCTTCGAGGCGGTGGAGGAACCACAGGCGCTGCTGGGCGTAGGACAGCGGGAGCACGGCGGGCCGCTCCTGCGGCACGAGAGCGGGACGGGCGGGACGGTCCGCCTCCTGCAGGGCCCTGGCGAGCGTGGCGACGGTGGGGTTCTCGAAGAGGGTGCGGATCTCGGTCTCCGTGCCCAGGGCGGTGCGGACGCGGCCGACCAGGCGGGTGGCGAGCAGGGAGTGACCGCCCAGGGCGAAGAAGCTGTCGTCGATGCCGACGCGGGCCACACCCAGCACGTCGGCGAACAGCCCGGCGAGGATCTCCTCGTGGGCGCTGCGCGGTGGCCCGCCCCCTTCGCCGCGCAGGGTGGCGGGCGCGGGCAGGGCCGCCCGGTCGAGCTTGCCGTGGGGAGTCAGCGGCAGCGCGTCGAGCGGCTGGACGGCGGCCGGCACCATGTAGGCGGGCAGTTGCCGGCCGACCAGGGTCGCGAGCAGGTCCGGGTCGGCGGTGCGTCCGGGGGCCGGGACGACGTAGGCGGTCAGGGTACGGTCCCCGGGCAGGTCCTCGCGGACGAGGACGCAGGCGGCCCGCACGGACGGGTCGGCGCAGAGGACCGCCTCGATCTCGGCGGGCTCGATGCGGTGGCCGCGGAGTTTGATCTGCTGGTCGGCCCGGGCGACGTAGTGCAGGATGCCGTCGGCGTCCCGGCGCACGAGGTCACCGGTGCGGTACATCCGCGTCCCGGTGCCGGTGAACGGATCGGCGACGAACCGGGTGGCGGTGAGGCCGGCGCGCCCCAGGTAGCCGCGCGCGACACCGGCGCCCGCGACGTACAGTTCGCCCTCGGCGCCGGGCGGCACGGGGCGCAGCGCCGCGTCGAGGACGTAGGCGCGCATCCCGTCGAGCGGCCGGCCGATCGGGGGCACGCCGCCGGGGGCGTCGCCGGGGCGGACGCGGTGGAGGGTGGCGAAGGTGGTCGTCTCGGTGGGCCCGTAGACGTTCAGGAAGGCGGTACCGGGATGGGCCGCGGCCAGGCCCTGGAGGACGCCGGGCGCCGCGGCCTCACCTCCGGAGGCGGCCAGGCGCAGCAGGCCGAGGGACTCGGGGTCGGTCTCGGCGATGACGTTGAACAGGGCCGTCGTCAGGAACGCCGCCGTCACGCCGTCCCGGGTGACGAGATCGCGCAGCACCGCGGGCTGGAGGGTGCCCTCGGGGGCCACGACGACACGGCCCCCGTTGAGGAGGGGCGCCCAGATCTCGAAGGTGGAGGCGTCGAAGACGTACGCCGAGTGCATCAGGACCGCGTCGGCCGCGCCGTTGCCCCAGGTCCGGTCGGATGCGAGGGCGGTGATGTCGGCGTGGGTGATCCCGACGCCCTTGGGCAGGCCGGTGGAACCGGAGGTGAACATGACGTACGCGAGCCGGGCTCCGCCCGTGACGGCGGGGAGGGGGCCCGGAACCGCTGGGCCGCCCTGCCGGACGCGGCCCGCGGCGTCGACGGTCACCACGTGTACGCCGGGTCCGAGCCGGCGCACCCAGGGGTGTGTGCGGGTGGTCTCGTCGACGACCAGGGCGCGCAGGGCCGACACCTCGGCGACGCGGGTGAGCCGTTCGGCGGGCCACCGCGGGTCGAGCGGCACGTAGGCCGCGCCGGCGCGCAGGGCCGCCAGGGACGCGGTGACCAGGGCCGTGGAGCGGCCCATGAGGACGCCGACCCCGTCCTCCGCGCCGATGCCGAGTCCTGCCAGGGCGCCTGCCGACTCCGCGGCCAGGGCGTCGAGCCGCCGGTAGGTCAGCTGCTCGCCCGCCCCGGACACGGCCACCGCGTCCGGGTGCCGGGCCGCACGCCGGGCGACGGCGGCGGGAATGCTCTCGTCCAGGGTGCTGCACAGGAGTTCGGCGCCGTTCCCCTGGGAGAGCAGCGACTCACGCTCCCCCTCGAGGAGGACGGGGACGGTGTCGACGCGGCGGTCGAGCCCTTCGGCCATCGTGGTCAGCAGACGGCGCGTGCGGGCGACCGTACGCGCCACCTCGTCGCGTGCGAGGACCGCGGCCCGGTAGCCGAAGGTGATTCTCAGGGCGTCGCCCGGAGCGATGGTGAGGGTGAGCGGGTAGTGGGCCGCGTCCGAGCCGCTGAAACCGGTCACGGCGAGGCCGGGCAGCCCCTGCTGTGCGGTGCGCAGGGCTTCGGCGTCCATGGGGTAGTTCTCGAACACGGCCAGGGTGTCGAACAGTTCGTCCAGCTCCGTGACGCCGCGTATCTCGGTCAGGCCCACGTACTGGTGGCCGAGGAGGCGGCCCTGCTCCTCCTGGAGCCTGGTCAGGAGCGCGGCCAGGGTTTCGCCGGGTGCCGGGCGGAGCCGTACCGGCACGGTGTTGATGAAGAGGCCGATCATCGACTCGACGCCCGGGATCTCCGGCGGACGGCCGGAGACGGTGGTGCCGAACACGACGTCGGGGCGCCCGGTGAGGTGTGCGAGCAGCAGTCCCCAGGCGCCCTGGACGAGGGTGTTGAGAGTGAGCCGGTGGGTGCGGGCCACCTCACGCAGCCGGTGGGTCGTGGCCGTGTCCAGATCGAGGACGAGGGTCTCGGGCAGGTCGCGCGCGCCCGGTACGGCCGCCCCGCCGCGCCCGGCGAGCAGGGTCGGCGCCTCGATGCCGGCCAGGGCGGTGCGCCAGGCCTCCAGGGTCGCTGAGCGGTCCTGCTGGGCCAGCCAGGCGAGGTAGGTGCGGTAGGGGACGACACGCGGCAGGCCACTGTCGTCACCCCGCCGTGCGTACAGCTCGAACAGTTCCCGCACGAGCAGGGGCATCGACCAGCCGTCGAGCAGGATGTGGTGGCTCGTCATGACGAGCCGGTGGGTCCGCGGCCCTGTGCGCACGAGGGTGAACCGCATCAGCGGCGGGGTGGTGAGGTCGAAGCGGCGGGTGCGGTCGGCGGTGAGGAACGCGGCGAGACGTTCCCGCGTCGCACTCGCGCCGTCCGCACCGGTCAGGTCCAGTTCCTCCAGTGGTACGGGCACCTCGGCGGCCACGGCCTGCACGGGCTCGTCCAGGTCCTCGTGGAGGAAGCCGACCCGCAGGTTGGCGTGCCGCCGCAGCAGGCCGCCGACGGCGTCGTGCAGAGCGGGGAAGCTGACAGGGCCTTCGAGGTCGAAGACGAACTGTGCGGTGTAGACGTCCACGTCGCGCGAGTCGTACAGCGCGTGGAAGAGCATGCCTGCCTGCAACGGCGTCAGCGGCAGTACGTCTTCCAGTCTGAACCCGGTCACTTGCGTCCACCCCACTTGTTCTGCAGTCGGTCGATCTGGGCCTGGCCGAGTGAGACCAGGGGAAGGTCGGACGGGGTCCAGCCGCCCGCGTCGGGTCGTTCGGCGTGTTCCGCGACAGCGCGCAGGGCACGGGTGAAGGCCTCGGCCAGGGTCTCCATGTCCTCCTCCTTGAGAAGGTCGCTGGGCCAGGTCCAGCGGGTCACCAGGCGCGGGCCGTCCGGCAGGTCCTCGACGTGCGCGTTGATGTCGAGGACGTGGTGGACGGGCATGTCGGGGTCCTGGCTGCGCGGCCCGCCGCCGTCGAGCAGTACCTCCCAGTCGGCCCCGGCGGCGCCTGCGTCCGCCGTCCCGGGAGAAGCGGCGTACCTGCCCAGGTAGTTGAAACCGATCTGGGGGTGGGGCGCCGTGGCCAGCAGAGGGCGGGTGGCCGGGTCGAGGTGGCGCAGCATTCCGTAGCCGACACCGTGGTCGGGAATGGTTCTCAGTTGCTCCTTGACCCGCTTGAGGGCCCGCTCGACGAGATCGGCGTCGAGGCGTCCGGGATCACGGGTGCCGGCCGGCCCGGGATCGAGCCGGACCGGGTAGAGGCTGGTGAACCAGCCGACCGTGCGGGACAGGTCGAGGTGGTCGGCGATCTGCTCGCGGCCATGGCCCTCCAGGTCCAGGAGGACGGCGGTGCCGCTCGGCCGGGACCCGCCGAGGGCGACGGCACGCTCCGCACGCCAGGAGCAGACGGCGAGAGCGAGGCCCGTGAGCAGGACGTCGTCCACCCCTGCGTGGAAGGCGGCCGGGACGGTGGTGAGCAGGGGCTTCGTCCAGGTGGCGGGCAGGTGGGTGACCAGGGTGCGCGTCCGGTCGGCGGTGTCCAGGAAGGGGTCGAGCGGCCGGTACCCCAGCTGCGGGTCGGGTGTCCGCAACACGTCCTGCCACAAAGGCAGTTCCGCTCGGCGCACGGGCTCCCGCGCCTGTGAGGAAAGGAGTTGCGCCCAGTACCGGTAGGGCGTGGTGACCGGGGGCAGTGCCGCGGGCCGTCCGCCGGCTGTCACGCCCTCGGTCACCGACTGCCAGGCGTCGGCCACGTCGGTGGCGAGGATGCGCCAGGAGACCGCGTCGACGGCCAGGTGGTGCACGACGAGCAGCAGTCGTCCGCGCCGGTGGGGGCCGGCGTCGCACCAGACCGCCTCGATCACCTCGCCGTGGGCGGGTCGCAGTCGTCTGCGCGCCCGTTCGCCCGCCTCGGCGAGTGCGGCACGGACGGCGTCGGCGTCGAGCCCGGCGACGTCGACCCGGGTGAAGTGCTGCCGGGCCGGGACGGCGCCGGCCGGCAGGGCCTCGAGGAGGGGCGAGCCGTCGGACGCCCGGGCGGTCCGCAGCCGGAGCATGTCGTGGTGGTCGATGAGGAGTTGGAGAGTGGCGACGAGGGTCTCCTCGTCGGCGTCCGCGGGCGTGCGCAGCACCCCCGACTGGTTGTAGCCGTCCGTGGTGCCGGGCCGTTCCAGGAACCAGGCGGCGATGGGGGTCGGCGGCATCTCTCCGGTGCCCTGCCCGGCCGGCGTGGCGGTGTCCTGGCCGAGCTCGGTGGCGACGGCCGCGATGGCCTCCGGCGTGCGGTGGACGAAGACATCGCGGGGGGTGACACCGAGGCCGGCCCCGCGGACGCGGCTGACGAGCTGGATGGAGAGGATGCTGTCACCGCCGAGCGCGAAGAAGTCGTCGTCGGTACGGACGGCGGGAGCGCCCAGGACGGAGGCGAACACCTCGCACAGGACGCGTTCCTGTGCGGTGCGCGGCTCTCCGCCCGGCGCGGTGGCGGCAGGACGCTCCGGGACGGGCAGGGCACGCCGGTCGGTCTTGCCGTTGGGCAGCAGCGGCAGCGCGTCGAGGGGCACCAGGACGGCGGGCACCATGTACGGCGGCAGGACCGACACCAGCCGGGCACGCAGCTCACCGTCGGTGAGGGGCGTCGCGCCGCCGCGCTCGTCGGTGACGGTGTAGGCGACCAGCCGCCGCTCTCCCGGGCGGTCCTCGCGGACGAGGGCGCAGGCGGCGGCGACCCCGTCGAGCGCGGTGAGAGCGGCCTCGATCTCGCCGAGTTCGATGCGGAAGCCGTGCAGCTTGACCTGGTCGTCGGCGCGGGACACATAGGTGAGCAGGCCGTCGGCGTCACGTCGGACGAGGTCACCCGTACGGTACATGCGGCTGCCGCCGGGGCCGTACGGATCGGCGACGAACCGCGCGGCGGTCAGGCCGGGGCGCCCCAGGTAGCCGCGGGCGAGGCCCCCGCCCGCGACGTAGAGCTCGCCGGTGACACCGGGGGGCACCGGCTGGAGGCCGGTGTCCAGAACGTAGGCCCGGGTGTTGTCGACGGGGCGGCCGAGCGGGACGGTCCCCTCCCCCGCGGCGGCGCCGGCCTCACCCCCCCGGTAGTGGTGGGCGGCGGCGTCGATGGTCGTCTCGGTGGGCCCGTAGAGGTTGTGCACCTCGGCCGACCAGGCCGATCGGACCTGATCCGCCAGGTTCCGCGGCAGGGGTTCACCGCCGCACAGGACGGCGCGCAGTGCCGGGGGCGCCTCGCCGGGAGCCGTCTCGGTGAGGACGACCGAGAGGTGCGAGGGCACGAACTGGGCGAGGGTCGTGCCCGCCTCGCGCATGCGGGCCAGCAGGCCCGCGGGGTCGTGGTTGACGGCGGGCGGCACGGGGCAGGTGGCACCGCCGTGCAGGAGGGGCAGCCAGGTCTCCCAGACCGAGGCGTCGAAGCTCGGCGAGGTACGGGCGAGGACCCGGTCGTCGCCGGTGAGGCCGAGGTGACCCGCCATCCACGCCATGTGGTTGGTCAGGGAGGCGTGGGTGACGACGACACCCTTGGGGCGGCCGGTGGAGCCGGAGGTGTAGATGACGTACGCCGCGTCGCGCGGATCCGGCGCGGCGGCCGGCGGAACCGCGCGTCCGGTGGACCAGGCGGCCCGGTCGTCGAGGGCGAGGCGGGGTACGGACGCTCCGTACCGCGCGGCACGGGCGGTGCCGTGGGTGAGGAGCAGCGCCGGGCGGGCGTCGTCGAGCATGTGGGTGATGCGCGCCTCGGGGTACTCCAGGTCGACCGGCAGGTACGCCGCCCCGGCCTTGGCCACCGCCAGCATCGCGACGACCTGGTCGGCCGTGCCTTCCAGGGCGAGGGCGACGAGGTCGCCACGGCCGATGTTCCGGCTGTACAGGTGGTATGCCAAGTCGTCGGAGAGCGCGTCGAGTTCGCTGAAGGTGAGGCGGTGCGCACCGGTCAGCACGGCGATCGCCGCGGGGGTCCGGGCGCACTGGGCGCGGAAGGCTTCGGGCGCGGTGCTCGCCGCTCCGGGCCGGTCCGGGCCGTGCGCGGCGCGTTCGAGGCCGCGCCGCTCGGCCTCGTCCAGGACCTCGACGGTGTGGACGCGGCGGCCGGGGTCGGCGGCGAGTGAGGCGAGCAGGCGGGTCAGCCGGCGGGCCAGGGCGCGGGCGGTGGCGTGGGTGAAGAGTTCGGTGGAGAACTCCAGGACGCCGTCGAGGCCGGCGGGCCGGCCCGCGCCGTCCCGTGTCTCGGTGAAGGTGAAGGTCATGTCGAACTTGCTGATGCCGGTGCGCACGGGCTGTTCCGTCACCGTGAGGCCGGGCAGGTCGACGACCGCGTCCGCCTGGTTCTGGAGGACGAGCATGGTCTGGAACAGCGGGTGGTGGTTCTGGGCCCGGACGGGGCTGAGGGAGTCCACCAGCCGCTCGAACGGCACGTCCTGGTGGGCGTACGCGGCCAGGTCGAACTCCCGGACCCGGTCGAGCACGTCGCAGAAGGTGGGATCGCCGCTCAGGTCGGTGCGCAGGACGAGGGTGCTGACGAAGAAGCCGACCAGGTCGTCCAGGGCTTCGTCGGTGCGTCCGGCGACGGCGGTGCCGAGCGGGATGTCCTGCCCGGCACCGTGCCGGGAGAGCAGCACCGACAGGGCCGCCTGGAGCACCATGAAGAGGCTGCACCCGCGGGCCCGGGCGAGTTCCGCCAGTGCCCCGTGGGTGTCCGCGTCGACGGGGAAGGTGAACGCGTCGCCGCGGTGGGCCGTGACGGCGGGCCGGGGCCGGTCGTACGGCAGGTCGAGCAGGTCGGGTGCGCCGGCGAGAGCGGTGTGCCAGAACTCCAGCTGACGGGCGGCCTGGCTGGACGGGTCGTCCTCGTCGCCGAGCAGCGCGCGCTGCCACAGGGTGTAGTCGGCGTACTGCACGCCGAGTTCCGTCCAGGGAGGCTCGACATCCTCGGTACGTGCCCGGTACGCCTCGCCCAGGTCGCGGGCGAGCGGGGCGAGGGACCAGCCGTCGCCGGCGATGTGGTGGACGACCAGCACGAGGACGTGGTGCTCGTCACCGAGCCGCAGCAGCCGGGCCCGGACCGGGGGTTCGGCACTCACGTCGAACGCGTGCGACACCTCTGCGTGCAGGACCTCGTCGAGACGGGCGGGGTCCGTGTCACGGGGAGTCAGGTCGAGGCCGGCGCCGCCGGCGTCGAGGACGAGCTGACGCGCCACACCGTCGGTGTCGGGAAAGACGGTGCGCAGGCTCTCGTGGCGTTCGACGACGTCCCCGAGGGCGCTCTCCAGGGCGTCCGCGTCGAGCGGGCCGTCCAGACGGAGCACGAGCGGAACGTTGTACGTGGCGCTGGGCCCCTCGAACCGGTTGAGGAACCACAGGCGCTGCTGCGCGAAGGACAGCGGCAGCGGATCGGGACGGTGCCGGGCGCGCTCCAGAGGGTGCCTGGCCTCTTCGGCGCTGTCCAGCGCTGCGGCGAGCGCGATCGGCGTGGGGTGCTCGAAGAGGGCCTTGACCTGGACCTCCACGCCCAGCGCGGTGCGGATGCGTGCGACGAGGCGGGTGGCGAGCAGGGAGTGGCCGCCCAGGGCGAAGAAGTCGTCGTCGGCTCCCGCGCCGGCCACGCCGAGCACGTCGGCGAAGAGGCCGCACAGGATCTCCTCGCGGACGGTGCGGGGGGCGCGCCCCCCGCCGGGACCCTGGTGCTCGGGGGCGGGCAGCGCGCGCCGGTCCACCTTGCCGTTGACGGTCAGCGGCAGCGCGTCGAGCAGGACGAACGCGGAGGGCACCATGTAGGCGGGCAGGGACCGGCCGACGGCCCGTGCGAGGTCGCCGTGTTCGGGGCGTACGCCGTCGGCGGGCACCACGTACGCGACCAGCCGCCGGTCGCCCGGGGTGTCCTCGCGGACCACGGCGAAGGAGTCGGCGACGCCCTCGCAGCGGGCGAGCACACCCTCGATCTCACCGAGTTCGATGCGGTGGCCGCGCAGTTTCACCTGTCCGTCGGCACGGTTGACGTAGGCGATCTGGCCGTCGCCGGTCCACCGGACGAGGTCGCCGGTGCGGTACATGCGCCCGCCCGCCGGGTCGAACGGGTCGGCCACGAAGCGCGCGGCGGTCAGGCCGGGGAGCCCGGTGTACCCGCGTGCCACGCCCCGTCCGGCGAGGTACAGCTCGCCCACGACGCCCGGCGGGACCAGGCCCAGCGAACCGTCGAGCACGTACAGGCGCATGCCGTCCAGGGCTCGCCCGATGGGCGGCGGTCCGGACGCCAGGCCGGCCGCGACCTCGTAGCGGGTGGCGAACGTCGTGGTCTCCGTGGGCCCGTACACGTGCAGGACACGCACGCCGGGCGCGGCGCCCGCGACCCGCTGCATCGCGTCCGGGGAGGCCAGCTCCCCGCCCGCGCAGACGAGCCGGAGGCCGGCGAACGCGCCCGGGCCGGTCTCCGCGATCACATTGAACAGGGCCGTCGTCAGGAAGACGGCGCTCACGTGGTGCTGGTGGACGGCGTCCCCGAGGACGCGGGCCTCCAGGACGCCCTCCGGCGCGACGACCACCCGGCCGCCGCGCAGGAGCGGCACCCAGATCTCGAACGTGGAGGCGTCGAAGACGTACGCCGAGTGCATCAGGACCGCGTCGGCGGCGCCGTCGTCCCAGGCGGAGTCGGCCGTGAGCGCGGCCACGTCGGCGTGCGTGACGCCGACGCCCTTGGGCAGGCCCGTGGAACCGGAGGTGAACATCACGTAGGCGAGCGCGCCGGCATCCGGCACGGCGGCCGGGCGGCCCGGGTGCCCGGGCGCACCCCGCAGGACCCGCCCGAGCCGGTCCACGACCACGACCGGTATCCGGCGGGCCGTAGCCGCCACCCAGGGGGAGGCGTGGGCGTCCTCGTCGACGACGAGGACCCGCACGGCCGCCACTTCGGCGACCTGTTCGAGCCGCTCCCCGGGCCACCGGGCGTCCAGCGGGACATAGGCGCCGGCTGCCCGGACCACGCCGAGCGAGACGGACACCACGGCCGGCGACCGGGTCAGCAGCACGCCCACCCCGGATTCGGGGCCGACGCCGAGGCCCGCGAGGACGCCGGCGAGGCCGGCGGAGATCCCGTCGAGTCCGGCGTACGTGAGGGTGAGGTCGTCACCGGTCACGGCAACCGCGTCCGGGGTGCGGTGCGCCTGGGCCGCGAAGAGGGCGGGCAGGGTGGCTTCGGCCGTGCCCGCGGGCAGGTCGCGGCCGGTGCCCCGGCGCGTGACACGGATGCGCTCGTCCGGCGTCATGAGGTCGTAGTCCGTCAGGGGCAGGCCGGGGTCGGCGGCCACCTGCTCCAGGAGACGGACCAGGCGGACCGTGAGGGTTTCGACGGTGGTCCGGTCGAAGAGGGCGGTGGCGTACTCGACCCCTGCGGTGAGGCCTCCCTCGCCCCGTTCCTCGGTGAAGGCGAAGGTGAGGTCGAACTTGCTCAGGCCGTTGTGGACGAGCCGGTCCTCGACGGCCAGGTCCTGCAGGTCGGGACGTGCGGTCTCCTGGTTCTGCAGGACCAGCATGGTCTGGAACAGCGGGTGGTGGTTGTGCGCCCGGGCGGGATTGAGGCTTTCGACGAGCCGCTCGAAGGGCACGTCCTGGTTCATATAGGCACCCAGGTCGAACTCCCTCACGCGCACCAGCAGTTCCTGGAAGGTCGGACGGCCGGACAGGTCCGTGCGCAGGACGAGCGTGTTGACGAAGAAACCGACCAGATCCTCCAGTGCCTCGTCCGTGCGGCCGGCGACGGGTGAACCGAACGGGATGTCGTCACCCGCGCCGTGGCGGTGCAGCAAGGTGGCCACCGCCGCCTGGAGCACCATGAACAGGCTGCTTCCCGACTCACGCGCCAGACGCAGGAGCTGCGCGTGGAGGGGAGCCGGCACGTCGAAGGTGTGGACCGCTCCCCGCGGATCGGTGACGGTCGGGCGCGGCCGGTCGAGCGGCAGGTCGATCAGACCGGGCAGGCCCGCGAGAGCGGTGTGCCAGTGGTCGAGCTGCTGCCGCAGCACGCTCCCCGGCGCGACGCCGTCGCCCAGAGCGGTGTGCTGCCAGAGGGTGTAGTCGGCGTACTGGAGCGGGGTCCCGGCCGTGGGCCCGGGTCTTTGGCCCGTGAGACGGGCACGGTAGGCGTCGCCGAGATGGCGGGCGAGCGGGGCGAGGGACCAGCCGTCACCCGCGATGTGGTGCAGGACGAGTACGAGCACGTGGTGACCGGGGGCGGAGCGCAGCAGCCGGGCGCGCAGCGGCAGGTCCGTCACGACGTCGAACGGCTCGCGCACGGCGGCCAGGACGGCCCCTTCCAGCTCGGCGGGGGCCAGTGCCTCGACAGGCAGCAGGGGTGCGGCCGTCTCCGCCGCGGAGACGGGAAGGATCAACTGGTGGGGTACTCCGTCCCGCTCCGGGAACAGGGTGCGTAGCGCCTCGTGGCGCTCCACGACGTCCCCCAGTGCGGCGCGCAGGGCGTCGGTGTCCAGGGCGCCGTGGAGTTCGAGGACGAGCGGGATGTTGTAGGCGGCGCTGGGGCCTTCGAGCCGGTTGAGGAACCACAGGCGCTGCTGCGCGTAGGACAGCGGCAGCGGGTCGGGCCGCTGCTGTGCGGGCACCACCGGCGGGCGGGCCCGGCCCCGCGTGTCGAGGACGCGGGCGAGATCTGCGACGGTCGGGTGCTCGAAGAGGGTGCGGACGTCGATCTCGGCGCCCAGGACGGCGCGGACACGGCTGATGACGCGCATGGCGAGGAGCGAGTGCCCTCCGAGCTCGAAGAAGCTGTCGTGCGGGCCCACGAGGGGCCGGTCCAGGACATCGGCGAAGATCCCGGCGAGCAGATCCTCCTGGAGGGTGCTGTGCCCCGGTCCGCCCGGGGCGTCCGTGCCCGGATCGGGCTCGGGCAGGGCCCGCCGGTCCACCTTGCCGTTGGGCAGCAGGGGCAGGTCGTCCAGTACGACGACGGCGCCGGGCACCATGTAGTGGGGAAGGGTCTCGGCGAGGGCGTCGCGCAGGCCGGCGGGACGCGGGGCCGGACCGGAGGTGACGGCGTAGGCCACGAGCCGGCGCCGGCCGGGTGTGTCCTCACGGATCACGGCGCAGGCGGCGACGACGCCGGGCCGCGCCAGGAGCGCGGCTTCGACCTCGCCCAGCTCGATGCGGAAACCGCGGAGCTTGACCTGGTCGTCGGTGCGGGCCACGTATTCGAGCAGGCCGTGCCGGTTCCACCGTACGAGGTCACCCGTCCGGTACATACGGGCGCCGGTGGCGTCGAACGGGTCCGCCACGAACCGTGCGGCGGTCAGGCCCTGCCGGCCCAGGTAGCCGCGGGCGAGGTTGGGTCCCGACAGGTACAGCTCGCCGGTGACGCCGGGCGGCACGGGCCGCAGCCGGGCGTCGAGGACGTAGGCGCGCATGGTGTCGACGGGGAGGCCGATCGGCACGGTCTCGGACGGCGTGCCGTCCTCCGCCCCGCCTCCGGGCCCCGGTGCGCCGACGCGGTGGGCGGTGGCGTCGATGGTGGCCTCGGTCGGCCCGTAGAGGTTGTGCACCTCGGCCCGCCACAGCTCGGCGATGTCACCGGCGAGGGTGCGCGGCAGCGGTTCGCCGCCGCACAGGACGGCACGCAGGGCGGGCAGCGGTGCGGCGTGCGCCGCCTCGGTGAGGACGAGGGCCAGGTGCGAGGGCACGAACTGGGCGACGGTGACGCCGAACCGGCTCATCCAGGAGACGAGGGCGCGGGGTTCCCGGTTGGCGTCGTGCGGCAGCACACAGACACCGGCGCCGTGCGTCAGCGGGAGCCACAGTTCCCATACGGAGGCGTCGAAGCTGGTGGAGGTGCGGGCGAGGACCCGGTCGCCCGGGGTGACGGCCAGGTACCGCGCCATCCAGTCCATGTGGTTGGCCAGCGCTTCGTGCGTCACGACCACGCCCTTGGGGCGGCCGGTGGAGCCCGAGGTGTGGATCACGTACGCGGGGTCCGCGGCCCGGGGTGCCTCCGCACCGGCCGCGACGGAGCCCCCGGGCCGGGCGGCCGGGCCGTCGAGGGCGAGCCACGGTACGCCGCAGTCGGGCAGGTCCGCATGGGCGTCCGTGGTGGTCAGCAGCAGGACAGGCCGGGCGTCGTCGAGCATGTGCCGGATGCGGGCGGGCGGATACTGCGGGTCGACGGGCAGGTAGGCGGCACCGGACCCCAGGACGGCCAGCATGGCGACGACGGTGTCCACGGACGGTGGCGCGGCGAGGGCCACCCTTTCCTCGGGGCCCGCACCCCGCTCGCGCAGGACCTGGGACAGGGCGTCGGCCCGGGCGACGAGTTCGGCGTAGGTGAGGCTGGTGTGCGCGTCACGCACGGCGACCGCGTGGGGGGTGCGCGCCGCCCACTCCCGGACCGCCCCGGGGACGGTGCGCGTGGGCAGCGGGCGCTCCGCGCCACGCCCCTGGGCGAGGAGCCGGTCCCGCTCGGCCGGCGTGACCGGGTCGAGGTCGCCGATGGCGCGATCGGGTTCGGCCACCGCGAGGATGAGGACACGGGCGAAGCGGGCGCACAGGGCGCGGGCGGTGGAGGCGTCGAAGAGGCCGGTGGCGTATTCCAGGTAGCCGCCGATGCCGCCTGCGCCGGAAGGGGCGTCCGCGGGCGTGCGCCCGGCCGGACCGGAGTGTCCGGTGAACCCGTCGGCCCTCGCGGTTCCGGCGCCCGTGGCATCGGTGCGCGCGGCGGGGTCGGTGACTTCGGTGACTTCGGTGACTTCGGTGACTTCGGTGAGCGAGAACGTCAGGTCGAACTTGCTGACTCCGGTGTGCCGGGTCCGGTCGTGGACCGTGATGCCGGGGAGGTCGAGCGCCGCCCGGTCCTGGCTCTGGAGGACCAGCATGGTCTGGAAGAGCGGGTGGTGGTCGCCGGACCGTTCAGGGTTGAGCGCCTCCACGACCCGCTCGAAGGGCATGTCGCCGTGGCTGAAGGCGGCGATGTCGAACTCCTTGACCCGCTGGAGCAGTTCGCGGAAGGTCGGGTCGCCGGACAGGTCCGCGCGCAGGACGACGGTGTTGACGAAGAACCCCACCAGGTCGTCGAGGGCCTCGTCCGTGCGTCCGGCCACCGCGGTGCCCAGCGGGATGTCGGTGCCGGCGCCGTGGGCGTGCAGCGTCACGGCCAGGGCGGCCTGGAGCACCATGAAGGGCGTGCAGCCGGCGGCGCGGGCGAGCCGGATGAGCGCGGCGTGCGCGGGGGCGGGCAGCTCGAAGGGAACCGCGTCGCCCCGGTGGCCGGCCACCGCCTGGCGGGGCCGGTCGACAGGCAGGTCGAGCAGGTCGGGGGCACCGCGCAGTGCCTCCTGCCAGAAGGCGAGCTGGCGGGCGGCCGGACTGTCCGGGTCTCCGTCGTCGCCGAGCAGCCGGCGCTGCCAGAGGGTGTAGTCGGCGTACTGCACACGCAGCGCCGGCCAGTCGGGGGTGCCCGTGCCCGAGGTCCTGGCACGGTAGGCGGCGCCCAGGTCACGGCTGAGCGGGGCGAGGGACCACCCGTCGGCGACGACGTGGTGCAGGACGAGGACCAGGACGTGGTGGGCGGGGCCCTGACGGAGCAGATGGGCACGGACGCCGACGTCGCCGGTGAGGTCGAAGGGTACGGCGGACAGGCGGCGCGCCGTCTCCTCGGCCCAGACGTCGGCACGCTCCCCCGCCGGGGGCAGCTCGACGGCGAGGGGGACGAGCGCGGCGGCGGCGGACGCGTCGAGGACCACCTGGCGGGCCACACCGTCGTGCTCGGCGAAGACGGTGCGCAGGCTCTCGTGCCGGGCGACCACGTCGGCGAGTGCGCCGCGCAGGGCCTCCGTGTCCAAGGGGCCTTCGAGTCCGAGCACGAGCGGGATGGTGTAGGTGTCGCTGGGCCCCTCGGCACGGTTGAGGAACCAGAGGCGCTGCTGCGCGAAGGACAGCGGCACCGCTTCAGGCCGTTGCTGCGGGGTGAGGGCCGGCCGGGCCGCTCCGGTGGTGTCGAGGGCGGCGGCGAGGGAGGCGACCGTGGGGTGGTCGAAGAGGGTGCGTATGCCGACTTCGGCGCCCAGGGCGGCCCGCACGCGGCCGGTGAGACGGGTGGCGAGCAGGGAGTGGCCGCCCAGGGAGAAGAAGTCGTCGTCGGTGCCGACGGCGTCGACCCCCAGCACGTCGGCGAACAGGCCGGCCAGGACCTCCTCGTAGGCCGTGCGCGGGGCGCGGCTCCCGGCGGCGGCGACGCGGGGGGCGGGGAGAGCGCGGCGGTCGATCTTGCCGTTGGGGTTGAGGGGCAGCGCGTCCAGGGGGACGAACACGGACGGCACCATGTACGCGGGCAGGGCGCGCCCCACGCGCCGGGCCAGGGCGGTGTCGTCCGGCCGGGCGCCGGGTGCTCCCACGACGTAGGCGACGAGCCTCCGGTCACCGGGTGTGTCCTCGCGGACCAGGACGCAGGCGGAGCGCACATCCGGGTCGGTGAGCAGGGTGTTCTCGATCTCGGCGGGCTCGATGCGGAACCCGCGGAGTTTGACCTGCCCGTCCGCGCGTCCGACGTACTCGATGTCGCCGCGCGCGGTCCAGCGCACGAGGTCGCCGGTCCGGTACATCCGGCCGCCACGGGCCTCGTACGGGTCGGCGACGAACCGGGTGGCGGTCAGCGCCGCGCGGCCCTGGTAACCGCGGGCGACACCGTGGCCCCCCACGTACAGCTCCCCCACGACGCCGGGCGGCACCATCGCGAGGGTTCCGTCGAGCACGTACAGGCGCATCCCGTCGAGGGCCCGGCCGATGGGCGGCACGTCCGGTGTGCCGGCGGCGACCCGGTGGCGGGTGGCGAAGGTGGTGGTCTCCGTGGGCCCGTACACGTGCAGCACCTGTGTGGCGGGCGCGGCCGCGGCCACCTTCTGCATCAGGTCCGGGGTGGCGGCCTCTCCGCCCGCGGCGACGAGGCGCAGCCCGGCGAACGCCGAGGGGTCGTTCTCGGCCACCACGTTGAACAGGGCCGTCGTCAGGAACAGTGCGCTCACTGCGTACCGGTCCACCAGGTCCTTGAGGACCGGCGCCTCCAGGACGCCTTCGGGTGCGACGACCACACGGCCGCCGTTGAGGAGCGGCACCCAGATCTCGAACGTGGAGGCGTCGAACACGTAGGCCGAGTGCAGCAGCACCGCGTCGCAGGCGCCGTTCGTCCAGGCGGTGTCGGCGGCCAGCGCGAGCACGTCGGCGTGGGTGACACCGACGCCCTTGGGCAGCCCGGTGGAGCCGGAGGTGAACATCACGTAGGCGAGCTGCTCGGCCCGGTCCACCCCGGGCAGGGGCCCGGTCCGCGGCGGAGCACCGCGCACGACCTCGCCGAGGCCGTCGACGACGATCACCGGCAGGGTGGCGGCCGTCTCCTCGACCCAGGACCGGGTGGCGGTGCTCTCGTCGACCACCAGGGCGCGGACGCGGGCCACGTCGGCGACGCGGCCGAGCCGCTCGGCCGGCCACGCCGCGTCCATCGGTACGTACGCGGCCCCCGCGCCGACCGTGCCGAGCGTGGCGGTCACCACGGCTGCCGACCGGCCCACGAGGACACCGACGCCGTCCTCGGCACCGATGCCCCAGCCGGCCAGGGCGCCGGAGAGGGCTTCCGCCGCGCGCGTCAGTTCCCGGTAGGAGAGTGTGACGGCGCCGTCCACCACTGCGGGGGCGTCGGGGGTCAGGCGGGCCTGCGTGCCGAACGCCTCCGGCAGGGCCGACGCCGTCGTCGCGGGCAGGCCGGTGCCGCGCCCCTGGGCGAGCAGCGCCTCGGCCGCGGTGTCGTCGAGGAACGGCAGGTCCCGCAGGGGTGTGTCGGCGTGTGCGCGGGCCAGGGCCGACAGGAAGGGGACGAGCGCCTGCTGGAGGAGCCGCACGTCCTCGGTGTGGTACAGCTCCGCGTCGGCGTCGAAGCCGATCAGCGGCCCCTTGCCCTCCGCCCGTTCGGACACGAAGAGGGAGACGTCGTCGACCGGGCCGAGGGACAGGAGGCGGGAGGGGGCGGGGCTGCCCGCGAAGTCGAGGTCGTAGTCGTAGCCCATGATGTTGACGACCACGTCGGTCAGACGCGCCGCACCGTCCCTCATGTTGAGTTCTCGGGCGAGCTGTTCGCGGGAGAAGCGACGGTGGCGCAGGGCGCCCCCCATTTCGGCCGCGACGGTGCGCACGAGGGCGCCGACCGTCATGTCGGCGGTGACGGCCAGACGGAGCGGCAGGATGTTGGAGGTCATGCCGACGATGTGCCGCAGCCCGCCGTGCCGGCCGTTGGAGGCGAGGCCCACGGTGATGTCCTGCGTTCCGGTGACCCGGGCGACATAGGCGGCGATCGCGCTCACGAGGACGACGGACCACCTGGTGCGGTGGCCGGCGGCGAGTGAGCGCAGGTCCTCGAGGACGGTGACGGGCAGGGTCTCGCCGGTGTGCATCCGGACGTCCGCTCCGGCGGGTCCTTCCGGCGCCGGGGCGCCGGTGCGCCGGCGGATGAGCGCCCTGCCCCCGCGCGCATGCGCGTCGGCCCCCTCACCGGCCGTTCCCGCGGCACCGCGGCCCGCCAGGTCGGCGAACTTCCCGGTCCAGTAGGCGCGGTCCGCCTCGAAGCGGGCCGAGTCGCGGTACGCCGCCTCGTCGGCCACGAGCTCGCGCAGGGGCGCGGGGGGCAGTTCGGCCGTGGCGAGGTCCTCGCCACGTGCGGCACGCCCGTAGAGGTCGGCCACGGTGCGGCCGAAGACGGCTCCGCCGAGGCCGTCGACGGCGATGTGGTGGAACCGGACGTACCAGTAGTGCAGCCGGGCACCGAGGCGCAGCAGTGCGAAGTGGTGGTGCGGTGCGTCGAGCCGGTCGACGGTGGACATGTCGTCGGCCATGTAGCGCTCGGCGGTGGCGGCGGGGTCTTCGGCGGCGGTCAGATCGACCAGGCGGAGCCGGCCCGGGTCGGTCGCGGGACGGGGGGCGACACGCTGACGCACCGTCTCGCCCTGGGTGACCAGCTCGAGGTTGAGGCTGTCGCACAGGGCGACGGCTCGGCCGAAGGCCGCGGCGAACAATTCCTCGTCGAGATCACCGTGGATCTCGAAGCATTCCCCCACGTTGTATTTCGGACTGTCCGGATCGACGAGTTGCCCGTACCAGACACCCTGCTGGGCCATGGTCAGTTCGAGGAGGTCCTCGGGGTCCGCGGTTATCGGAAGAGAGCGGTTTTCCTGCATGCCGGTCCACACCTTTGGGGAGAGATTTCGGGGACGGTGAAGAGGGGCCGGGTGAAACCGGCCACGCAGCGCACCGATCATCGACGCCGGAGCAGGCGTGAGCGAGGAGGAACGTCACCGCACCTTCGGCATCAGGCACGGCCGGGATCGCATACCGGGCGCGACAGCCCGACAGGAGAGGGCGTCGTCCTCCCACACCGAGGGCGGCCTCGATGTGACTCATCGATGTTTTATGAATGCCATGAACGCCGTAGAGAGACGACATGAGCATGTAGGTGCGAGAAGTGACGGCCATCCGTTCCAAGTTGATCAATTTTGATCAAAAAAGAATGAAATTGATCAGGTCGGAGTACGGAGATGCCGTTCACCCTGGGGACGCACCCTCGACGGCCCGGCCGTCGGCCTACTGCGCGTCGGCGCTCGTCGCCCGCACCAGACCGGCGGGCCGCATGTCGGTCCAGGCACCTTCGATCGCGTCCAGGCATTCCTGCCGCGACCCCTCCGGCCCACAGGCGCGCCAGCCGCCCGGAATCCCGACATGTGTGGGCCACAGCGAATACTGGCCCTCATCGTTCACCAGCGCCACGAACCGTCCCGATTCGTCATCGAAAGGATTGGTCACAGCCGTCCCCCACCCGTTCTCGCTCTTTCCACGACATGTTCGTCAGTTACGCGCGGGCATGCCGTTCCGGCCACTTCTCCGCAGCATGTCATCGAGCCCCCAACCCCGCGGCACGATCCCGGTCAGACGGTTTGCGGAGGTGCGCCGCACCTCCGTACACCACAAGGAAACCCGTGACCGAACCGGGGGTAACCCGAGTTCACCCGCACGCCAATCACATTAGAGGACCCGGGACAACGAACGACGCATATTCGCCTGATTACTCGCGAGTACTGAATCTTCGGATCCGAGAGGCACACGCCCTGGGTATATGCCAGCTGACTTCGGGGAGAAATATCCAGCCACTCGATGTCCTAATAGTGTAGGTAGAACTTGATTTGGGCCATGCCTTTTCGGATAGCCGCCCGCGTACGCCCGCGTACTCCTGTTACGCACGGAGATCACCCCAAGCTCCCATGCGCCGGGTATGCGCCCCCACCCGACCGGCCACCGGACGAGCCGGCCGGGCGCGGGCGGATCGGTGCGCCGGGAGTTGTCAGGGGCGCGGGAAGCGTGCGCGCATCGCGGTCCCGGACGGCGTACAGGTCCTCCAGGGACCACGAACTACTTGTCCGCGTAGGCGTCGTCCGCTCCGGTCATCGGGTGGTCCCCGTTGACCTCACGGAAGCGCTCGGCGAGGTCCCGTTCCAGCTCTCTCCCCGGCATGGGCCGTCCTCGCTGTTCCTCCGCGCAGGTGTCCCGCGCGGTGCGCTCGGGACGCTGTCCAGCCGGTCGTTCGGCTCCCGCCGAAGTGTCCGCGCGGACGGGGACAGCCGCACGCGTACGGACATGAACAGCGACGGCCCCTGCCGGGACGGTCAAGGGTGCCCTCCCGGCGGGGCGACGGCCCGCGCACCGCACCGGCGGCACGCGCGGGCCGTCGCCCCCGTCCGTCAGGCTCCCGCCAGCAGTGCCTCCAGTGCCACCGCCGTCTCCGGGTGGCGGCCGACGAGCATCGCGCCGGCCGGTCCCGGCGCCCCCGTCTCCCACACGCCCTCACAGCCCAGCAGTTCCGCCAGGCTGTCGCACGTCTCCGGGTGGGCGGCGAGCAGTGCCGCACGGCGAGCCGTGCCGCCGCCGGTCACCGCAGGGGCAGCCGGCTGTTCCGGGGCGGCCCGCCACGGCGGGACCCAGGTGTCCAGCGCCGCGAGGCGGCCGGGAAAGACGCGTCCGGCCTCGCGGATCAGCAGGGGTGCCAGGTCGGCTCCCTCGGACCGCAGGGTGGTGATCAGCTTCGGCAGCCAGGGCAGCAGTACCGGGTCGGGCAGCCGGGCGAACGCGTTCGAGACAGCCTCCACGACGAAGCCGGCCAACTGCGGCACCGGTTCCAGTGCGTGCAGGAACCCGCTGAGGTAGCGCGGGTAGGCGGGTACCACCAGCGGGTTGTCCAGCAGTTCGTCGCACCGCTCCCTCAGCTCGGTCCGGGAGAGCCGGCCGAGCTGCACCTGGGCCGCCCAGAGCAGCGCGACCCTGGACGGCTCCTGCGGGTGCGACTGCGCGAAGGCCAGATCCAGCTGGGCCCGGTCGCAGCCGAGCGACAGGGCCAGGCTCTCCATGCTGAACAGGAACCCCAGCATCGCGGCGACCTGTCGGACGGTCGCGTCCTCGTCGGTGAACGCCGTCGGAAGGAGCGTGCAGTAGTGCGCGTATCCCGTTTTGGCGAACGACTCGATCCACGTCGGCAGCACCGGCCGGCTGATCCGGTAGTAGGCCAGGAGCCGGCGCACCCTGCGCAGCACCTCCGGTGCTCCGTCGACGCTGCGCTCGGTGGCCAGCACCTCCAGGGCGCGGGTGCCCAGCTCGTCGGCGAGACGACCGCTGCGCAGATGCAGCACGGCGTCCTCGACGGCTCCGAGGACCTGCGCCGTGGTGGCGCCCGGGGCGTACGCGACGCGGCGCAGGCGCTGTTCCAGGACCTGTTCGATGCTGACGCCCTCGTAACCGAGCTCGACGAGCGCCCGCTGGTGGGTGCCCAGCGCCAGGTCCCAGGACTCCTGGACCGACTGCTTCCCGAGCTCCCGCTCGCCCATGATCGGCCGCGCCGCGCCGTGGGGCATCAGGTGGCGCAGCATCCACAGCACGTCGGAGCACTGCCGCAGTTCCGGCCGGGCGGTCATGTCCAGCAGGGCTCGCTGCACCCCGCGCTGCTGGAGCTTGAGGTTCAGCGGGGCGAGGCGGTCGTGCACGTCGCGGGCCAGCGGCGGCAGTGCGTCGTAGCCGACCTGGCCGATCCGGTCGCCGCCCATCAGGATCTCCACGAGCCGGCGGACGTCGCGCCTGCCCGGCACGGCTTCCTTCTCGATACAGGTGACGGCCGCGTCCTGGAAGTCGTACGGGGTGGGCCTGGCGCGGTCCCGCATCCCGGCCAGCAGGATCGACGTCTCGAACACCGCGATGGCGTCGGCGGTGGAGGCGAGGTAGCCGTTGCGGCGGGCGGAGCGCACGATCTCCACGGACCAGCCGAGGAGTTCGGCCTCGTCCAGCCGGTCCAGGGCGGGCGGGCTCTGCAGGAAGCCCGAGAGCTTGTCGGAGGGGACGTCCGGCGCCACGGGGCCGGCCGGCGCGGCGGCCCTCCTCGGTTTCGCCGTCTTCTTGACGCCCGCCTGTCCCGCGAGCCGGAACGGCTGCACCCGGGTACGCCTGAGGTTCTTCGCCCACTGGGTGGCGGCTATCGACACGGATCCGGCGGCGAGGCCGAACTGCGCCTCGATCGCCGCGTGGCTGGACGGGATCAGGCCGTACTGCCAGGTGCTCCCGCTCGGCGGAGTGATCTCGAAGGTGTCGCTGCCGTGGACGCCGAACTCCGCGACCCTGCTGGACGCGTGGAAGGCGCCACAGACGTAGAGGCAGTCCTCGGGGTCCGTACCGGTCGCGGCGAGGTGCTCGCGCATCCGGGTCCACATGTGACGCTCACGGTCCTCGTCCACCCGGACCCGGTCCGTGTCCCCGGGGGCCAGCCTGCGGAAGAGGCTGCCGATCAGGAGCATGACCTGGCGGTAGGTGTCGTGGTCGCTGTCGCCGAGCGGCAGTTCGACGTACTGGTGCCACCACTCCGACCAGTGCCGCACGCGACCGTGGTGCAGGAGGTGCTCCTCCAGTTCGGCGAAGCGGGGCCGCAGGTCTCCGATCTCCACCCCTACGGCATCGCCGTGCAGCGCCGCCTCCTCCTCGGCGGGCGGCACGTCGGGGCCCGAGGGCTCCGGTGCGCCGGCCTGCCACTGGAACACGTGGTCCGAGGAGCGGTCGACGAGGACCAGCTCGACGCCCGGGGTGTCCAGGGCGTAGGCGATGGCCTGGTACTCGGCCGACGCCTCGGTGATCGGAGCGACGACCGAGAGCGGTGCCCATTCCGCGGGGAAGCCCTCGACCTCGCTCGCGAACGCCTGGACGGCCACCGGCAGCCGGCAGTTGCGCAGCTCCGGCAGAAGGGGCGCCATGTCCTCGCACAGCTCCAGATAGACCACCTTGGGCTGCTTCTCCCGCAGACGCCGTGCCATCGCGACCGCCGACGCGGGCGAGTGGTGGCAGACGGGGAAGATCTCCAGGGGCTCACGCACAGCCCGGTCGACGTCGTCGACGATGCCGAGGAGTATGCCTTGCAGAGCGTCCGGCCCATCGGCGAACTCCGTTGCTGCTTCCTGGAGTTGTCCTCGCAACGCTTCGAAGGGCGTCCCTTCGCCCGGGGCGCTCACGACAGGGTGGCGATCGCGTCGCGGCCGCCCTCCAGGAACTCCGGCCAGGAGCCGCCCTCCTCCTTGCTGCGCGGCTCGACGACGCCGTGCAGGTACTTGTTGAGGATGGCCAGGTCCTCCGGCTCGCGCCGTGCGAGCGACCCGACGAGCGAGGAGGCGAGGGTGCGGGCGGTCAGCGCGCT
Source organism: Streptomyces sp. NPDC014623 (assembly GCF_043088245.1). Taxonomy (NCBI): domain Bacteria; kingdom Bacillati; phylum Actinomycetota; class Actinomycetes; order Kitasatosporales; family Streptomycetaceae; genus Streptomyces; species Streptomyces sp. NPDC014623. The sequence goes on from NZ_JBIBZU010000022.1 coordinate 31,862, forward strand.
CTCGCCGAAGAAGTTGCTGTGCAGGATCGCGTCCTCCAGTACGCCGATCTGCTCGGCGCTCGACAGCGCGGACTCCAGCTTCTCGTCGTCGCTGCCGGCCGCGGCGGCGGAGGCCCGCAGATCGGCGAAACTCTGCAGCAGCACGTCCAGCAGCGTCGGCGGCACGTCCAGCTCTATCTGATGGCGGCGCAGCAGTTCCTCGGTGCGGAAGCGGACGATCTCCGCCTCGCTCTTCTTGTTCGTCACCACCGGGATGCGCACGAAGTTGAAGCGGCGCTTGAGTGCGGAGGAGAGGTCGTTGACGCCGCGGTCGCGGCTGTTGGCGGTGGCGATGACGGAGAAGCCCGGCTTGGCGAAGACGATGTTGTCGCTGTCCATCTCCGGTACCGAGATGTACTTCTCCGACAGGATCGAGATCAGCGCGTCCTGGACATCGCTGGTGGAGCGTGTGAGCTCCTCGAAACGGCCGATCGCCCCCGTCTCCATCGCGGTCATGATCGGTGAGGGGATCATCGACTCCCGCGACTGTCCCTTGGAGATCACCATGGACACGTTCCAGGAGTACTTGATGTGGTCCTCGGTGGTGCCGGCCGTGCCCTGGACCACGAGGGTGGAGTTACGGGAGATGGCGGCGGACAGCAGCTCGGCCAGCCAGCTCTTGCCCGTACCCGGGTCGCCGATCAGCAGCAGCCCCCGGTCGGAGGCCAGCGTGACGATGGAGCGTTCGACGAAGCTGCGGTCGCCGTACCACTTCTGGGAGATCTCCCGGTCGAGGCCGTCGGAGCGCTCGGATCCCAGGATGAACAGGCGGACCATCTTCGGCGACAGGCGCCAGGAGAACGGCTTGGGGCCGTCGTCGACCGACTCCAGCCAGTCGAGCTCCTCGGCGTACTTGATCTCGGCAGGGGCACGCAACAGGTCGGACATGTCTGTAAGCCTTTCTGGTGTTTCGGGTTCGGCTGCACCGGGGCGTCGGGCCCCAGGCCGTGGGGTTCCAGGCCGTGGGGCCTCAGGCGCCGGGCCTCAGGTGAGGAAGGTCTTGAGCTCGTGGACGAGCTTGCGGATGTGGCCGGAGAGCACCGGGGTCCCCTGGTCCTTGAAGCGCTCCCGGAACCACGGGTTGACGCTGGCGCGGCCGGAGCTGGTCACGGAGCCGACCGGGATGAACTTCGCCCCGGAGCGGTGGATGGCGGCCATGCTCTCGAACAGTGGTTCGGTCTGCCATTCGTAGAAGTCCGAGATCCACACCACGACGGTGTTGCGGGGTTCCGCGATCTTCGGCTGGGCCAGTGCCATGGCGACCGTGCCGTCGGTGCCTCCCCCGAGGTTGGTCCGCAGCAGGGTCTCGAACGGGTCGTGCACCCACGGGGTGAGGTCGAGCGCCTGGGTGTCGTACGCGATGAGATGGACGTCCACCTTGGGCAGGCCCGCGAAGATCGAGGCCAGGATGGTGCAGTTGACCATCGAGTCGACCATCGAACCCGACTGGTCCACGACCACGATCAGCCGCTGGGGTGTCGTCCTGCGCGCGGTGTGGCGGTAGAAGAGCCGGTCGACGTAGAGCCGTTCCTCTTCGGGGCTCCAGTTGGTGAGGTTCTTCCAGATCGTGCGGTCGAGATCCAGGTTGCGGAAGACCCGCTTGGGCGGGACCGAACGGTCCAGGGCACCGACGGTCGACTTCTCCACCTGTGTGCGCAGCACCTCGGCGACCTCGTCGACGAAGCGGCGGATGAGGGCCTTGGCGTTGGCCAGGGCGACACCGGACAGGTTGTCCTTGTCGCGCAGCAGCTGTTCGATCAGCGACATGCTGGGCGTGAGCTGCCCGGCGAGCTGCGGGTCGGCGAGCACTTCGCGCAGTCGCATCCGCTTGACGAGTCCGGCCTCGATGGAGCCGAGCTCGGGGCCGATCTCCGGGATGAGCCGGCTCAGGTCCGGGGTCCTGCCGCCGCCGCCCGTACCGCCCGGGCTGACGCCCGCCCCTCCGGCTCGTCCGCCGCGCAGCTCCCCGGGTCCACAGCCGAGGGCGCGCTCGAGCCAGCCCGCGTCGGACTGCCACCGGGACAGCTGACCGGCGGTGACGGTACCGGGAGGCGAGTGGAAGACGTTCAGCAGCACCTTCGACACGAGTGCGGCGCGCCGCACCTCGGCGGCCCGGTCACGGATGTCGCCGGCTGTCCCTTCTTCCGCCTCACCGTCGTCGGTGTCCGCCGACGCCTCCGGCACCATCAGGCCGTCGAACTCGGCGGCCAGCCCGGGGTGCCGCTGCACCACGGAGTCGACCGACGCCTGCGGGTCCAGCAGGGCGGCCGGCAGCCCGATGTCCTCCACCACGGCGAGGCTCGCCGACTCCAGGGCCGCCTGCTCCTCGTGGTCGAAGAGCCGGGCCAGGAGGCGCCAGTACATGACCTGGCGGCGGTTGTCGTGCGAGGTGTCGCCGACCGTCCTGGAATTCTGCTGTCCGGTCATTTACGCAGCAGCCTTCCCGCGCGCTCGCTCAGCACCTTCGCGGCGTCGGTGGCGGCCTTCTCCGCCCTGACCCCGGCCTTGTCCGCCGTCCCCCCGGCCCACGCCCCCGCGTGCACCGCCGTCACCTTCTTCCGCACCGTGGTCTCCACCGCGAGCGGCTGCAGGCCGAACGCCCCGGCGTCCCAGCGGACCAGCGCGATGCACGCACCGGACCTGGCGACGGCCTCGGGGGTGAGCGGCCCGGCGGCCGGGATGCGGTCGGTGTCGACGACCAGGTCGAACCCCGCGACGGTGAAGGTCAGTACACCGTCGTCGTCCGTGCGAGCGGTGTAGCCCTCCAGGAAGACGGGTACGGCGATGCCCGCCGGATGCCGGTCCAGGGGCGCGGTCACCGCCGTGGTCGCGGCGGGCAGTGCCACGCGGGCCGTGGCGAACGCCCCGGCCGGCTCACCGGGGCGTGCGTGCTCGTCGTTCCAGACGAGGTCGCCCCCGGCGGTGACCGGCATACCGGTGAGGTTCATCGAGCGGCCCTCGCCCGCAGCCGCGAGGAGCGACATGTGCGGGCGCAGCAACTGCCAGATCCCGGCTCCGACGACCGTGTCGGGCTTCGGCACCGACACACCGGCACGCACGAGGCGGGGCCCGGAGCCGTCCGCGGGCTCGAACACCGCGTGCACCTGCGCCTGCGCGGCGGTCGCGTGCTCCTGTAGGTCGACGCCGAGGGGCAGCAGGCGTCCGTCGACGGTCCCGGCGACGGACGTGCCGGACGCGCCGGGCACCGTCAGCAGCATCCCCCGCGACCAGAGGTCGGCCCAGCGGCGTACCGGGAAGCGTTCGGCCGAGGCACCGGGGCAGGACGCGGCGAGCTCGGCGGCGAAGCCGTCGAGGAGGGTCGCGAGGCGGCGCAGCGACGGCTCGGGAAGCATCGCGGAGACGACCTCCGCCGCCCCGGAGACCACCTCGTGGTCGATGCCCTGCCATCCGCAGCGCGCCAGGTCGCAGAGCCAGGCACGGGCGGCCGTCAGCAGATTCGCCGCCGGCTGCCCGCCGGCCGGGGGTACGGCCGTCACACCGCGCGAACGGCCGGCCGCCTCCTCGACACGGGCCAGCAGCGCGTCGTGGACGGAGCCGAGCAGCGCGGTCCGCGCGGCGGCCAGGGCCACGAAGTGGTCCTCGTCCGCTGCTCCGGCCGCCGCTTTCGCGGCGGCCTCGGCGGCCCTGGCTGCCAGCGGGGTCCCCGTCACCGCGTCGGCGAGCCGTGCCGGGCCGGCGGCCCCGGTGGGCTGGGACCGGAGCAGCCCCGCGACGAGTGCCTGGTCGAAGGCGTCGACGGCCTCCAGTGCCTCGTCCAGTCCGTCGACGGGTCCCGCGAGGAGGTCGGCGCGCATCACGCCACCGCCCTGGTCGGCGGGAAGAACTGCATCTCGGGCAGCGGCGTGGTGACCGGGGGGTGTTCGAGGTAGGCGAGGTGACGCAGGAAGCGGCTGAAGACGGAGGCGGCGGCCTTCGTCCCGTCCGCCTGCGGACGGGTGCTCCTCATGGCCGAGGCGAGGCCGGCCCCGTCCGTCGTTCCTTCCGGGACCTCGGCCTTGAGGTACCGGGCGACGCGCTCGGCGCCGTACTGCAGGACCGACTCGTTGATCAGGGCGCCGATGTGGTTGCAGAACGATCCGCGCGCACCGCCGCAGGGCCGGTTGTTGTTGGTGCTGCAGGCGAACGCGTAGGTCCCCGCCGCGACGGACGACACGTAGACCCGCCCGATGTCCGAACCGCTGGACACCACGCCCTGCAGACGTCCGTCGGCCAGCTCGACGAACGGAACCTTGGCCAGTTTGCGCGGCCGCGCGGGTGGTGTCACCCGTGCCGTGCTCGACCTCTCCCAATCCGACAACGCGCCATCTCCAATGCACAGCTAAGGGGTCGTCCCCGCCGGACCGGCGGAACACGACTGAACTTACTGGCGCCCACTGACAATGCCGTGACCGGCCGTGAAGAGAGCCCGTGAGGCTCGAAGAGGGCAGGCGAAGGCGCCCTCCCGCCCGTGGGCCCGGGCGCTCCCGGAGTGGCCCGGACCGGCGTGGGCGGCGCGCCGGGAGGGGCGTGCACACACCGCGGCAATGACCCGTGCGGTACCCCGCACGCCCTGCCGACGGTCGTGTGCCGCAGCGAGGATGAGCGGACCACACGTGCTCCGGAGAACTCCGCGTTCCTGCCCGCCGGCAGGCGCCCGTACGGTGAAAGGAACCCACGTTGCTGCTCCTCGTCTCCCCGGACGGCGTCCAGGAAGCCCTCGACTGCGCGAAGGCGGCCGAACACCTCGACATCGTCGATGTCAAAAAGCCCGACGAGGGCTCGCTCGGCGCGAACTTCCCCTGGGTCATCAGGGACATCCGCGCTGCGGTCCCCGCGGACAAACCCGTCTCCGCCACCGTGGGGGACGTTCCGTACAAGCCCGGAACAGTGGCCCAGGCCGCCCTCGGCGCAGCTGTCTCCGGAGCCACGTACATCAAGGTCGGCCTCTACGGATGCACGACGCCGGAGCAGGCCGTCGAGGTCATGCGGGGGGTCGTCCGGGCGGTGAAGGACTACCGGCCGGACGCGTTCGTCGTCGCCTCGGGTTACGCCGACGCCCACCGGATCGGGTGCGTCAACCCGCTCGCGCTGCCCGACATCGCCCACCGCTCCGGCTCCGACGCGGCCATGCTCGACACGGCCGTCAAGGACGGGACACGGCTGTTCGACCACGTACCGCCCGACGTCTGCGCGCAGTTCGTCCGGCTGGCCCACGAGGCGGGGCTGCTCGCCGCCCTCGCGGGCAGTGTCAAGGCGGCGGACCTCGGCGTGCTGACCCGTATCGGCACGGACATCGTGGGAGTGCGCGGGGCGGTCTGCGAGGGGGGTGACCGCGATGCGGGAAGAATCCAGCCGCATCTGGTGGCCGCCTTCCGCGCGGAGATGGACCGGCACGCCGGGGAACACGCGGCGGCCGTGGCCGCCGCGAGCTGACCGCCAGGCATGCCGGCATCCCAGCTCAGCCGCGAGGCCGGGTCCCGCGGCGAGTTCGTCCCCGTGCTCGATCCGGCGACGGGTGAGGCCTTCGACGAGGCTCCCGGCCTGCGGCCGGACGACCTGGACGCCGTCGTCGACCGGGCCCACGAAGCCTGGCGCGGCTGGCGGGCCGATCCCGCCGCCCGCACCGGAGCTCTGCTCGCGGCAGCCGACGCCGTCGAGGCGGCCGGGGGTGATCTCGCTCCGCTGCTCACCCGTGAGCAGGGCAAACCCCTGTCCGAGTCGTACGCGGAGATCGCCCGCACGGCGGCCCGGCTGCGCTACTTCGCCGAACTGGCCCCGGAATCCCTGCCGATCACGGACGGCCGGCCGGTGCACAGCGAGATCCGCTGGCGCCCGCTCGGGCCCGTCGCCGCGATCGTCCCGTGGAACTTCCCCCTCCAACTCGCGTCGGCGAAGTTCGCGCCCGCTCTGGCCGCCGGCAACACGATGGTGCTCAAGCCTTCCCCGTTCACACCTCTCGCCACAAGGCTGCTGGGGGCCGTCATGTCCGCCGCCCTCCCGGACGGCGTACTGACGATCGTCACCGGTCGCGAACCGCTCGGTGCCCGCCTGGCATCCCATCCGGGGTTCCGCCACGTGACGTTCACCGGCTCGGTTCCCACCGGGCGGGCCGTCGCGAAGGGCGCGGCGGCCTCGCTCGCCCGGGTCACCCTGGAACTGGGCGGGAACGACGCCGCCATCCTGCTGGAGGACGTGGACGTGGAACGCATCGCCGACCGGCTTTTCTGGGCGGCGTTCCGCAACTGCGGGCAGGTCTGCATGGCGGTCAAGCGCGTCTACGCCCCGGCACGGCTCCACTCCCAGGTGGTCGAAGCCCTCGCCCACCGCGCGAGGACCGCGGTCGTCGGACCCGGGCTCGACCCGGGCTCCGAGCTGGGGCCGGTCAGCAACGCCCCCCAGCTGGCCCGGGTCGAGCGCTGCACGGCCCGGGCCATGGCGGCCGGCGCCCGGGCGGTGGCCGGCGGCCACCGGCTGGACCGGCCGGGCTACTTCTTCGCCCCCACGGTCCTGGTGGATGTCCCGCCCCACAGCCCGGTGGTGACGGAGGAGCAATTCGGCCCCGTCCTGCCGGTGCTGCCGTACGGGAACCTCGACGAAGCCGTCGCGGCGGCCAACGGCACCGCTTTCGGGCTGGGCGGTTCCGTGTGGGGGACCGACCTCGACCGGGCGGAGGCGGTCGCCGGCCGGCTGGAGTGCGGTACGGCCTGGATCAACCACCACGCCGAACTCTCCCTCGCCCAGCCCTTCGCGGGCGTCAAGGAAAGCGGTGTCGGCGTCGCGGGCGGCCCGTGGGGGTTCTACGGGAACCTCAGGCCTTTCGTGGTGCACCGTCCGAAGGAGGTGTGACGATGAGGTTCGGTGCGGCGGTGCTGCGCTCGTACGAGAACCGGTTCGCCGTCGAGGAGGTCGTCCTGGACGCGGGGCCCGCCGACGGGGAGATCCTCGTCAGGATCGCGGGCTGCGGGATGTGCCGGACCGATCTCGCGGTGCGGCGTTCGGCGGGCCGCACACCGCTCCCGGCGGTGCTCGGCCACGAGGGCGCCGGACTCGTCGTGGACACGGGCGGCCCGCACACCGGCCTGCGAGCCGGTGACCATGTCGTGCTGAGCTTCGACTCCTGCGGGCACTGCCGGAGCTGCATGAGCGCGGCCCCCGCCTACTGCGACTCCTTCGCCTCGCTCAACCTCTTCGGAGGTCGCGAGGAGAACGCGGCACGGTTCACCGACGCGGCCGGGGGCACCCTGGCCCCCCGCTGGTTCGGTCAGTCCTCGTTCGCCGAGTACGCGATGGTCCCGGCCCGTAACGCCGTCCGGGTCGATCCCTCATTGCCCGTCGAGTTGCTCGGGCCCCTCGGGTGCGGCTTCCTCACCGGTGCCGGAGCGGTCTTCAACTCCTTCCGCGCCGGTCCCGGCGACACCCTCGCCGTCTTCGGCGCGGGGGCGGTCGGCCTGGCCGCGGTGATGGCGGCCACCGCCGCCGGCGCGGTGACCGTGGCCGTCGACCGGCACCCCGAACGGCTCGCCCTCGCCGAGCGGTTCCGTGCGATCCCGCTGGACGCGGCATCGGGCGGCCTGCCCCACCGCATCCGGCAGCTGACCGACGGCGGCGCACAGTACGCGCTGGACACCACGGGCTCCGCCGAGCTGATCGACGACGCGCTCCGGTCCCTCCGTCCGACCGGCCACCTCGGCCTGGTCGCACGGCTCCGCACCACGCTCCCGCTTCAGCCGGGGGCGCTGGACCGGGGCCGGAGGATCTCTCACATCTGCGAGGGGGACGCGGTGCCGGGACTGCTGATCCCGCGGCTGACCGCACTGTGGCAGGCGGGGCGTTTCCCCTTCGACCAGCTGATCCGCAGATACCCGCTGGCCGACATCAACGAGGCCGAACGCGACTGCGAAGCGGGCGTCGTGGTCAAACCCGTCCTGATCCCGGGGGGATGAGGCCGGGCGGGGAGCCCGGCTCCGCTCCCGCCCGTCCGGCCGCGACGGCACATCGAGCACGCTCATGGTCCTTACTCGCACCGAGGAGTGCACATGGCCGACACAGCACATCGGAACACCGGCGTGGGAGGCCTGGAAGAAGGGGGTGTCGGTCTGACCGCTCTCCTGGTCGCCGCAGCACGGGCCATCGAGACCCACCGCCCCGACAGTCTGGCGCAGGACCCCTTCGCCGAGCACTTCGTGCTCGCCGCCCCGGCGTCCGCGGGCTGGCCGGTCCGCATACAACAGGTCCCGGACGGGAACGCGAACCCGCTGTGGGGGCGTTTCGCGCGCTACTTCGGTCTGCGGACCCGGGTCCTGGACGACTTCGTCCTCGAGTCGGTGCACACGGGCGGAGCCCGCCAGGTCGTCCTGTTCGGGGCGGGGCTGGATTCACGGGCGTACCGGCTCGACTGGCCTCCCGGCTGTGTGATCTTCGAGATCGACAGGGAAGGCGTGCTGGCCTTCAAGCACAGGGTGCTCGGCAGCCGGTCCGCCGGCCCGAAGGCGGCGCGTGTGGCGATCCCCGCCGATCTGCGCGCCGACTGGACCGGAGCGCTGACCGACGCCGGCTTCGACCCGGCCGCACCGAGTGTCTGGCTGGCCGAGGGACTGCTGTTCTATCTGCCTGCCGCCGCCGAGACCCGCCTCATCGGCACCGTGGACCGGCTGAGCGCGGGCGGGAGCGCGCTGGCGTTCGAGGTGAAGCTGGAGAAGGACCTGCTGGAATACCGGGACAGCCCGCTCTACACCTCGACGAAACAACAGCTCGGCATCGACCTGCTCGACCTGTTCGACGGGGAGCCACGCCCTGACTCCGCAGGCGACCTGGCGGACAAGGGCTGGTCCACCTCGGTCCACACCCCCTTCGACTTCACCCGTCGGCTCGGGCGCGGCCCGCTGCCCGAGCGGAACGACGCGCTCGCGGGCAACCGGTGGGTGTTCGCGAACAAGCCCCGGCGTCCCGGCCGGTGAGCGGCTCCGGCCCGGTCCGGCGGACCAGGGTGACCGCCGGGCCGGGCAGGGAGCGGAGCACCGGGGGCGGCGGGTGGGCGACGGCGCCCTGACGGGGCCGGTCGGCGCCCAGGTGCGGCGGGAGGCCGAGCCGCTGGTCCGCAGGGCCGTCTCCGGCGTCCGGCGCCATGGACAGCCGGACGCCGGCCCGAGCGGGCCCGTACGGCGACGGGCCGTGGAGGACGCGGCGGTCAGGCCGTCCGGTGCCGGGTCTCCAGGTCCAGGAGCTTCTGCTTGCGGTCGAGGCCGCCCGAGTAACCGGTCAGGGCGCCACCGGCGCCGATCACGCGGTGGCAGGGGCGTACGACCAGCAGCGGGTTGGCGCCGATCGCGGTGCCGACCGAGCGCACCGCCGCGCGCGGGGCGCCGATCCGCGCGGCGATCTCGCCGTAGGTGAGCGTGGTGCCGTAGGGGATGTCCTCCAGGGCCTGCCATACGCGCCGCTGGAAGTCGGTGCCCCGGCGGGGGGCGTACTCGATGCCGAAGCCCGTGCGGCTGCCCTCGAAGTACGCGCGCAGTTCGGCGGCGATCACGGAGAAGGCCTCTGCGTTCTCCGTCCAGCCCTCCTGGACCGCCGCGCCGCCCTTCTGGCCCGGTACGGAGAGCGAGGCGAGGGCGGTACCGCCCTGGGCGGTGGCCGACTCCTCGCCCACCAGCAGCAGTTCACCGAGCGGGCTGTCGATCGTGGTGCAGAGTGTCATGGTCGGGTCCTTCCGGGTTCATCGGTCGTACACGTTCATCGTGCGGGGTCCACGGCGACGCGACCGGCGGGATTCGGACGTCGTGCTGCCGTGACGCGCTGCCGGTCCACGGCCGTGTTCCAGAGGTGGTGCATGGCGTACGTGCGCCAGGGACGCCAGGTCCCGGAGTCCGCCGCCTCGGCTCCGGTCCGCCGCATGCCGGCCCGTACGGCCACGTCGTCCGTCAGCAGCACGTCGGGGTCGCCGAGCGCCCGCATACGGATGTAGCCGGCCGTCCAGGGACCGACACCGCGCAGGCTCAGGAGCTCCTTCTCGGCCCGGTCCCGGTCGGCGCCGGGGTCGAGAGCGATCCGGCCGTCGGCCAGGGCGGCGGCCACGGCCCGCAGCGTGGCGCGCCGTGAACCGGGCGTCCTGAGCTCCTCCAGCCCTGCTTCGGCCAGGTCCCCGGGGTCCGGGAAGGTGCGGGTGAGGGCGCCGTCGGGCACCTGGAGGGGTGCGCCGTAGGCCGACACCAGCGCGCTGCCGAGACGGCGCGCGGCGGCCACGGACACCTGTCGGCCGAGGACGGCACGGACGGCCAGTTCGTGGACGTCGGCGGTGCCGGGGGCCCGCAGGCCGGGTGTACGGGCGACGAGCGGGGCCAGTGCGGGGACGGCGCCGAGGCGCTCGGCGACCGCCAGGGGGTCGGCGTCCAGGTCGAAGAGACGGCGCATCCTCTGGGTGGCTGCCGTCAGGTCGCGCAGGTCACCGAGGTGCAGCCGGCATTCCAGCCAGCCGTCCCCGGTCCTCTCGCGGACCTCGGCGATTCCGGTGCCGTGCGGCAGGCGCAGGGTGCGCCGGTAGGTCCGGTCGCCCCGCTCCCCGGTCATCTCCTCGATGCCGGTGAGGGCACGGACCGCGAGGTGGTCGAAGATTTCGGCCGCGGCGTACGGTCCCCGGTGGGCGAGCCGCAGCGGCACTCCGCCGGCGGTTCCGGCGGTGCCGACGGAGCCGAAGCGGGAGGAGCGGCCCGGCCGGGCGGTGCGCAGCTCTCCGGGGGTGAGCGCGTAGACCTCCCGGACCGTGTCGTTGAACTGCCGCACACTGGCGAAACCGGAGGCGAACGCGATCTCGGCGGCCTGCAGGGTGGTGGTCTGCAGCAGGATCCGCGCGGTGTGGGCCCGCTGGGCGCGGGCCAGCGCGATGGGCCCCGCGCCGACCTCGGCGTTCAGCTGGCGCTGCACCTGGCGGGCGCTGTAGCCGAGGCGCGCGGCCAGACCGGCCACGCCCTCACGGTCCACGACCCCGTCGCTGATCAGCCGCATCGCCCGGCCCACCAGATCGGCACGCGCGTTCCAGTCCGCGGAGCCCGGCACAGCGTCCGGGCGACAGCGCCGGCAGGCGCGGAAGCCGCTGCCCTGGGCAGCGGCAGCGGTGGGGAAGAACGTGACGTTCCGGCGTTTGGGCGTGGTGGCCGGACAGCTCGGACGGCAGTAGATCCCGGTCGTGGACACGGCGAAGAAGAACTCACCGTCGAACCGGGCGTCGCGGCTGGTCACCGCCTCGTACCTGCTGTCGTCACCGGTCATGCCCCAAGGGTGCGGCATCGCACGCCCCGGCGCTGGCGGAAATCGGACGTCGCACTCCCTTCACCCCTCCGCGGGGTCCGCACCGGCCTGCGTCACCCGTCCGCACCCACGCGCACCTCAGCCGTCCGACCGGACCAGGACTAGTTTCATTCTTATATTGGAATCGTTCCAGAAAAGTGGTTGACTGCGTGCGTGTTCGAAACCGAGGCCAGGGCCCTCCCGCGCGGAGCGTCATCACGAGTGACCCGTCCCGGGGCCGCCGTGCTCCCGGCGGTCCACGAGGCCCCGCCCTCCGGTGTCGTTACCCTCTTCACCCTGGTACGCACACCTGTCGGCACGGTCTCGGCCCGAGCCCTCCAGGACGTCCTCAGGACGCTCGTCGACGCCGGCCCGGCGCGGCGGACCGCCCTGCCGGATTTCCGGTGCGGCACGAGGGGCGGTCCGGGGACGACCATCAGCACGTGGTCCGCCGCTCGTGCGGCACGGCCGTCGACGCCGAGGGCCCGCAGGACTCCCCGCGCCTCGAGGCGCCCCAGGATCACGGGTTCACCATCGACCACGCGGAGGTCGCGCACCGGGCCCTGTGCCCTGGATGCCGGACCGCGCGGTCAGCGGGATCCGAGTCGGTGAACTGAAGTTCTCACACGAGGAGCAGGAAAATTTCTGACAACACGAAGCCGCTGACCACTGCCGCCGGTGCACCGGTCGCGAACAACGAGAACGCCGTCACCGCCGGTCCGCGCGGCCCGATGCTGCTCCAGGACGTCTGGTTCCTGGAGAAACTGGCCCACTTCAGCCGTGAGGTCATCCCCGAGCGCCGCATGCACGCCAAGGGATCGGGCGCCTTCGGCACCTTCACGGTGACCCAGGACATCACCCGCTACTCCAGGGCCGCGCTCTTCTCCGAGGTCGGCAAGCAGACGGAGCTCTTCGCCCGGTTCTCGACGGTCGCCGGTGAGCGCGGCGCCGCCGACGCGGAGCGCGACATCCGTGGTTTCGCCGTCCGCTTCTACACGGAGGAGGGCAACTGGGACGTCGTCGGCAACAACACGCCGGTCTTCTTCCACCGCGACCCCCACCACTTCCCCGACCTCAACCGTGCGGTGAAGCGCGACCCGCGCACCAACCTGCGCTCGCCGGAGAACAACTGGGACTTCTGGACGAGCCTCCCCGAGGCCCTGCACCAGATCACCATCGTGATGTCGGACCGCGGCATCCCCGACGGCTACCGCCACATGCACGGCTTCGGCTCCCACACCTACTCGTTCATCAACGAGAGCAACGAGCGCTTCTGGGTGAAGTTCCACTTCCGCACGCAGCAGGGCATCAAGAACCTGACCGACGCGGAGGCCGCCGCCGTCGTGGCCGAGGACCGCGAGTCCTCGCAGGCCGACCTGTTCGACGCCATCGAGCGCGGCGACCACCCGAAGTGGACCTTCTACATCCAGGTCATGCCGGAGGCGGACGCCGCGACGTACCGCTACCACCCGTTCGACCTCACCAAGGTCTGGTCCAAGAAGGACTACCCGCTCATCGAGGTCGGCGAACTCGAGCTCAACCGCAACCCGGAGAACTACTTCGCCGACGTGGAGCAGGCCGCCTTCACCCCGGCCAACCTGGTTCCCGGCGTGGGCCCCTCGCCCGACCGCATGCTGCAGGGCCGGCTGTTCTCGTACGGTGACGCCGCCCGCTACCGCGTCGGCGTCAACCACCACCAGATCCCGGTGAACCAGCCCCGCGGCGCGAAGAACGTCAACACCTACCACCGCGACGGCCAGCTGCGCGTGGACGGCAACCAGGGCGCCGTGCCCGGCTACACGCCGAACAGCTACGGCCGCTGGGCGGAGCAGCCGCAGTTCGCCGAGCCGGGTCTGGCGCTCGACGGCGCCGCGGCCGACCGGTTCGACTACCGCGAGGACGACGACAACTACTTCGAACAGCCGGGGAACCTGTTCCGGCAGATGACCCCGGAGCAGCAGGACGCCCTGTTCGGCAACACCGCCCGGGCCATCGACGGCGCCTCGCAGGCCGTCATCGAGCGTCACATCCACCACTGCACGCAGGCCGACCCGGCCTACGGCGAGGGTGTGCGCAAGGCCGTCGAGGCACTGCAGGCCGCCAAGTAGAGCTGTACCGCCGCCGTGAGCGAGGGGCCCCGGGCAAGGTGGAACCGCCCGGGGCCCCTCGCTCACGGCATCTGCTGCCCCAGCAGAGCCGTCCTCCCGAACATCTCCGCCGCGGCCCGGGCGCTGGGGGTCCCCGCGTCGAGGTCGGCGCCGGCGGCGATCAGCGCTCCCACGATCGCGTCCTCACCCTTGAAGAGGGCGCCCGCGACCGGTGACTGGTCCCGGCCGTTGCGCAGGTCGACATCGGCTCCGCGCCCGATGAGCGCCCGCACCGTGTCCGTGTGCCCGTGGTAGGCGGCGAGCATGAGGGCCGTGTTGCCCTCGGCGTCCTGGACGTCGACGGGCAGCCCGTGGTCGAAGAACTCCAGGAGCTCTTCCGTGCGCCCCTGCCTCGCCAGGTCCGTCACGATGACGACGAGCCGGCCGGTCTGTTCCTCGGAAAGCGGTTCCATCCCCCTACTTTAGGCGCGCGCCCCGGGGACCGCCGGACACCCCGAGGCGGATCACAGCGCCCGGCGTGTCTGAACTTCACGAGAACTCCAGCGAAATGGCACGTGTGTGGATATCGTGCACCGAGCGAGGGCGCATCCGTCAGTCCATGAGATCGACGGATGCGCCCCGTTTGCGGGGATGCAACTGTGGCTGGGGGGTTCATGGGGCATGTCGAAATACCCGAATCGGATACGTCCGGGCCTGTCGGGCTCGTGGGGGCACTACGGCCGCGTACAGCGGCGCCCCGGGACCGCACGGTGGCTCCGGAGCGGTCATGGAGAGCTCCGGCGGCCGTCGAGCGCGACCGCGTGGAGAGACCGCGGGCGAGGGAGAGGTCCGGTCCGCGTGCGCCCTTCCTCGTCCTGACCGACCTGCTGGGCGTGGGGGCGCCCGTCTGGATCCTGCTCCGGGCGGACGAACAGCCGGGAGCTCCGGCCGCGGCGGCTTCGGCCGCACTGGTGTGGGCGGGAGTACGCCTCGCGCGCGGCCGGTACGCGCGACGACTGCCCGGGGAAGCCGGCGGGGGGTTCCACGGCCCCTTCGGCGACTGGCTGCTGCTCGTCGGCGCGCTGGCTGTCCTGCTGGCCGTGACGGGCGGGGGCCCCGACGACCCGGCCACCGCCGTCGCGGCGCTGGTGCCCGGCCTGGCCCTGGCCGTCCTCGCCGGGATCGTGGGCCGGTTGCGGGCGGCCGGGCGGCGGGGGGCGCGCCGGGTCCTGGTCGTCGGCGAGGCGGCGGGGCTGGAGCGGGCGGTGGATCTGCTCGGCTCCCGCAAGGATCACCCGTACACGCCGGTGGCGGTGATCCCGGTGGGGCCGGCGGTGCCGGACTGCGGGGCACCGGTGCCGGGGCGCCTGGCACCCGAACCGGCCGACGACGACGTGTCCACGGTGCTCGGCGGCTCCTTCGCCCATGACGCGGATCTGGTGCTCGTCGCGCCCGGTCCGCATCTCGACGACGACCGGCTGCGCCGGCTGGCCTGGGGTCTCCACGACGGGGGGCTGGACCTCTGCGTCCTTTCCGATCTGTCGGGGGTCGACGCGGCCCGGGTGCGGCCCGCTTCCGCCGCGGGGCTGACCCTGCTGCACGTCACGCCTCCACTGCGGCGCGGTCCCCAGACCGTGCTCAAGACCGTCGTGGACCGGACGGGTGCCGCACTGGGGCTGCTGGTGCTCGCGCCGCTGTTCTGCGGGGTGGCTCTGGCGGTGCGGTTCTCGTCGCCCGGGCCCGTGTTCCACCGCCAGACCCGTCAGGGCCGCCACAACCGGCCGTTCACCCTGTGGAAGTTCCGCACGATGGTGGCGGACGCGGAGGCCCGCAGGGAGCAGCTCTCGGCAGCGAACGAGAGCGAGGGCCCGATGTTCAAGATGCGCCGCGATCCGCGGGTGACCAGGATCGGCCATGCCCTGCGCCGGACGTCCATGGACGAACTCCCCCAGCTCCTCAACGTGTTACGGGGTGACATGTCCCTGGTAGGTCCGCGTCCGCCCCTGCCGGAGGAGGTGTCGCGCTACGACGAGCGGGAGCTGCGGCGGCTGGCGGTGCGGCCGGGCCTGACCGGCCTGTGGCAGGTCAGCGGGCGGTCGGACCTGTCCTGGCAGGAGACGGTGTCACTGGACCTGTGGTACGTCGACAACTGGTCGGTGACCACGGACATGGGGCTCCTCGCCCGTACGGTGCGCGCCGTCGCCGACGGCCGCGGAGCGTACTGAGACGTGATGGGGGGACACGGGAGGGGTCGCGTGCACGGGATCAGGGCGTACCGCGGCCGTCCGGCCGGGCGGTCAGCCCCGGGAGGGCTGCCGGCCGAGCCACCAGGCGTAGGTGCGGGCGATGCCGTCCCGCAGGGGGATCTGCGGCTCGAAGCCGAGGGAGGAGAGCCGGGACACGTCGAGGAGCTTGCGGGGGGTGCCGTCGGGCTTCGAGGTGTCCCATACGACCTTGCCTCGATAACCCGTCACCTCACACACCACGGAGGCGAGTTCACGAACGGTGAGGTCCTCACCGCAGCCGACGTTGACGGGTTCCGCCCCGTCGTACGCCTCGAGCAGCCGCACACAGGCGGCGGCGAGATCGTCGACGTGGAGGAACTCACGGCGGGGGCTGCCGGACCCCCACAGGGTGACTTCGTCCGCACCGTCCCGCTTCGCCTCGTGGAAGCGGCGGATCAGGGCGGGCAGCACGTGCGAGGTCTCCAGGTCGAAGTTGTCACCGGGGCCGTAGAGATTGGTGGGCATGGCGCTGATGTACGAGGCGCCGTACTGCCGGCGGTAGGACTGGACCTGCACGATCCCGGCGATCTTGGCCAGCGCGTAGGCCTCGTTGGTCGGTTCGAGCGGTCCCGTGAGCAGGGCCTCCTCGGGGATCGGCTGCGGGGCGTGCCTGGGGTAGATGCACGACGAACCGAGGAAGAGCAGCCGCTGGATCCCGGCGGCGTGCGCGCCCGCGACCACGGCGAGCTGGATCCGGAGGTTGTCCTCCAGGAACTGCACCGGGTGGGCGCTGTTGGCCATGATCCCGCCCACCTTGGCGGCGGCCAGCACGACCGCGTCCGGGCGGGTGTCACGCAGGAACGCCTCGGTCGGCACGGCCTCACGCAGATCGAGCTCGTCACGGCCGCGAGTGATCACCTCGTGGCCGTCGGCGGTGAGGCGGCGCACCAGCGCCGAGCCGACGAGGCCGCGATGGCCCGCGACGAATATGCGGGCGCCGGGGCGCAGCAGGGGGCGGACGGATTCCTGGGCGGGTCCGGGCAGGTCAGTCGTCATGGCCCGGATTCTGCCAGCAGCGCACCGCCCCGGTGACCTTTTGCCGCATTCCGCTCGGATCCAGATATTTCGGCGCAGCAGAACGCCCCGGGGCGGCCACAGCCCCACGGGGCGACCAAGGAGGGGGAATCATGACGAAGACCGCACTCATCACGGGTGTGACCGGGCAGGACGGTTCGTACCTGTCGGAGCTGTTGCTCGAGAAGGGGTACACGGTCCACGGCCTGATACGCCGTTCGTCGAGCTTCAACACGGAGCGGATCGATCACATCTACCAGGGGCCCGAGGAAGCGAACCGGTCCTTCGTGCTCCATCACGCCGACCTCTCCGACGGCGTCGCGCTGGTGAACCTGCTGCGGGACATACAGCCCGACGAGGTCTACAACCTCGGTGCCCAGTCCCATGTCCGGGTCTCCTTCGACGCGCCGCTGTACACCGGGGACGTCACGGGTCTCGGGACGGTGCGGCTGCTGGAGGCGGTCCGGGCCAGCGGCATCGACACCCGGGTCTACCAGGCCTCGTCGTCCGAGATGTTCGGTGCGAGCCCGCCCCCGCAGAACGAGAAGACCCCGTTCCACCCGCGCAGCCCGTACAGCGTGGCCAAGGTCTACTCGTACTGGGCTACGGTCAACTACCGTGAGGCGTACGGCATGTTCGCCACCAACGGCATCCTGTTCAATCACGAGTCCCCACGCCGTGGTGAGACCTTCGTGACGCGCAAGATCACCCGCGGGGTGGCCAGGATCAAGGCGGGCCTTCAGGACCGGCTGCATCTGGGGAACCTCGACGCCGTGCGCGACTGGGGTTACGCCCCCGAGTACGTGGAGGCGATGTGGCGGATGCTCCAGTGCGACACCCCCGACGACTACGTGGTGGCCACCGGGGAGGGGGTCAGCGTCCGGCAGTTCCTCGAGTACGCCTTCGAGCACGCGGGCCTGGACTGGGCGGAGCACGTCCGCTACGACCCGAAGTACGAGCGTCCCAGCGAGGTCGACGCACTGATCGGTGACGCGTCCAAGGCGGAACGGCTCCTCGGCTGGAAGCCGGAGGTGAAATCGCGTGAGCTGGCCATGATCATGGTGGACGCGGACATCCGGCAGCTGAGCGACCAGCTCGCAGGGGCCGCGGTCCGGGTGGACCGGTGACCGGTCCGGCGCGTCCCGGACACCCCGGAAGCGGGCGGGGCGGTGTGCCGCCCGCGATCGGCGCCGCCGTCCGCCGGCCGCGTACGGGCTTGCGTGCCTCGCCGGACGCGGCGGCGGGGCCGGCCGGTGACCACAGCCGCAGCAGCGCGCCGGTGACCGGTGCGTGGACCGGACCGGCGCTCACCGGCAGCACCCGGCCGGCGCTCCGCGCGTCCGCGCCGGGGACCGCCACCGGTGCGGCCCCGGCCCCGACCGGCCACTCGGCGGAGCCGAACGCCTCCGCACCGGACGGGGCCCTGGGCTCCGTCTCCTCACTCGCCCTGACCGGCAGAGGGACGGACAGTCCCCCGCGTCCGGCCGGGCGAGGCAACCGCGGCCTGCGGGCCGCAGCTCTTCCTCACCTTCGGAGTCGAATGATGAACGCAAGCACGGGGCGGGGACCCGGGGGAAGCGGCCGTGTACGGGCCGCGTCCGCCGCGCTCTGCCTGTTCGCCGGAGCCCTGACCGCGACAGCGGCCGGGGCCTCCCCGGCCGCGGCGCTGACACCTCCGGTGTCCATCACCGCGGACGACCTCACCACCTGGCAGACCAACGGCATCGTCTGGTCGATGGCCGCGTCGGACGGGATCGTCTACGCCGGCGGCACCTTCTCCACCGTCCGTCCGCCGGACGCGGTGCCGGGCACCTCGGAGCAGCCCGCGGTCAACTTCGCGGCCTTCGACGCGGCGACGGGCGCGCCGACCGGGTGCAGCCTGTCGTTCACCCAGTCGTCGGGGACCGCGACCGTACGGGCGCTGGCCCTCTCCCCGGACGGTGACACCCTTTACGCCGGAGGGCAGTTCGGTTCGGTGAACGGGGTGGGCGTCAGCAACATCGCGGCCGTGGACACCGCCACCTGCACGCCCCGGCAGGACTTCAAGATCGCCGTCTCGGCGACGGTGCGGGCCCTGGACGTCACCGCGGACACCGTCTACCTGGCCGGTGACTTCAACAGTGTGGGCGGCCGGACGAAGAACAAGTTCGCCGCGGTCACCACCTCGGGCGCCGACCTGCTGCCGTGGACGGCCAACGCCGACGAGGTGGCGCGGGCCGTCCAGGTGACACCCGACGGACAGCACGTGGCGCTCGGCGGGGACTTCTTCACCGTGAACGGCACCGCCTCGCACGCCCTGGCGGTGGTCGACGCCGCCACGGGTGCGCTCGCCAAGAGCTACCCGGGCTTCATCCCCGAGACGTCGACGGTGCAGGACCTCACCACGGACGCGACCGGGCTGTACACCGCCAACGAGGGCACCGGCGGCGGGGTGTTCGACGGCCGGATCGCCATCGACCTCGACGACTACCAGCAGCGCTGGCGGGACACCTGCCTGGGCGCCACCCAGGCCGTCCTGGTGCACTCGGGCGTGCTGTACAGCGGGAGCCACGCCCATGACTGCGCCAGCATGGGCGGCTTCGCCGACCAGCCGCGCAAGCACCTGCTGGCCCAGTCCGTCGACGACCCGACGCTGCTGCCCTGGTTCCCGGACACGAACGACGGGATCGGTGAACCCGTCGGGCCCCGGGTGATGGCGCAGACCGACAAGGGCGGCCGCCACCACCTCTGGGTCGGCGGGGAGTTCACCACCGTCAACGGCGCCGGACAGCAAGGACTGACCCGGTTCGCCGACGGGTCGGACACCGGGGCTCCCTGGGTCCCCAACGTCAGTCTCTCCACGGTCGCCCCGGGGCGGATCGACGTCGCCTGGCAGACCAGTTTCGACACGGACGACGGGGAGCTGACCTACCGGATCTACAAGGACGGTGCGAGCACCCCCGTGCACACGGTCACGGGGTACTCGCTCTTCTGGGACCGTCCGCAGCTGAAGTGGACCGACACCGATGTCGCGGTGGGCGAGACGCACTCGTACCGCATCACCGCGAGCGACGGCACCAACACCAGTGCCAAGTCACCGGAGCAGTCCGCGACCGTGGCCGCGTCGACCCAGGGCTACCCGGCACGGGTGCTGGCGGACGGCGCCTCGCTGTACTGGCGCTACGACGAGGGCGCCTCCACCTTCGCCGCGGACACCACGGGGAACCTGGACAACGGCTTCCTGCGCAACGGGCCCGCCTACCGGCAGACCCCGGCGGCGGTCGCGGGTGACTCGACCGCGATCGGCTTCGACGGGGCGGGCGAATACGCGTACAGCAACAAGCGCCACCCGCAGCCCACCCGCTTCTCCGTGGAGACCTGGATCAAGACCACCACCACACGGGGCGGCAAGATCATCGGCTTCGGCAACCTGAGCATGCAGAACAGCACCCGCTTCGACAAGCACGTGTACATGGCCAACGACGGGCGGCTGGTCTTCGGTGTCTACAGCGGCGGCCGCCGCACGGTGACCACGTCCGGGGCCTTCAACGACGGCAACTGGCACCATGTCGTCGCCACCCAGGGCACCGGCGGCATGAGGCTGTACGTCGACGGGCAGCTGCGCGCGTCGAACCTGCTCTTCACCGGCAACGAGAACTACCCGGGTTACTGGAGGGTCGGCGGGGACAACCTCACCAACTGGGCCAACCGCCCGACGAGCAGTTTCTTCGCCGGTCAGATCGACGAGACCGCCGTGTACCCGACCGCGCTGAGCGCTTCCCAGGTCAGCGCGCACTACGCCCTGAGGACGGGTGAATGAGGTATCCGTTCCTGGCCGGCGCCGCCGTCGCCCTCGCGACGGCGGTGCTGGCCGCCTGCGACTCGTCCGACGGCTCCGGCGCCGGAGGCGGCAAGCCCGCCGCGGCGGGCGGCACGGCCTCCGCCGCCGCCTCCCCCGCGCCCTCCGCAGCCGGCCCGGCGGCCTCCCCGCGAGCTGCGGGGCCCGGCGCTGTGCCGAAGGCACCGGCCGGGGAGATCACCCCGGCGACGGGGTCCTTCACGAAGAAGCAGAAGGAGTACCTGACCGGCCGTGTGCCCTCGGGGACGGACCCGGCCGCGGTGCTGCAGACGGGACAGGAGACCTGCGACAGGCTCCGCTACCTGGTCAAGACGGACCGGGACATCGCCGTGGGCGCGGTCGTCTCCGGTGAGGTCGCGGGCGCGGAGCCGGCCGCGGCCCACCTCTGCCCCCAGCACCAGGACATCGTCGAGGAGGCCGCGCACGGGTACGCCGACGGCACACACGGGGCCGCCGCGGTCCGGCCGGGGAAGTACCGGGCGCCCTCCCCCACCAGGGCCTGTGGCTGGCAGCTGACCGGAGCGAACGGCGAGGAGCTGGCATCGGGCTCCTCCGGCACCGGCGAGCAGGTGGAGATCACCGTCCCGGAATCCGCTCGCACCTTCACCTCCACAGGCTGCTACGCCTGGCTGCCACAAGGAGACAACCGTTGAACAAGCTGCCCATCGCCGTAGCGATCCCCACGAAGAACGAGGGCCTGAACATCGCCGAGGCGGTGAAATCGGTCCTGGGCCACTTCGAGGCGGTCGTCGTGGTGGACTCGCACAGCACCGACGACACGGTGAAGATCGCCGAGGAGTGCGGGGCCGAAGTGGTCGCCTACACCTGGGACGGCGGGCACCCCCGCAAGAAGCAGTGGTGCCTGGAGAACGTCCGCACGGACCTGGACTGGATCCTGCTGCTCGACGGTGACGAGCGGCTCAGCCCGGGCCTGCTGGCGGAGCTGCGGCGGATCTTCGCCGACCCGGACACCCCGAAGCCCGCGGCGTACGACATACCGCTGGGATACTGGTTCTCGGGGAAGCGGCTGCGGCACGGGTACACCATCCGCAAGCGGTCCCTGACCGACCGGACCCGGTGCCACTACCCGGAGGTCGGCGACCTCGCGGCGCCCGGTATCGGGGAGGTCGAGGGCCACTACCAGCCGGTCGCGCCGACGGCCGGGACGCTGGGCAGTCCCATCGAGCACCAGGACCTCGACCCGGTCACCGCCTGGTTCGAGCGGCACAACCGCTACTCGGACTGGGAGGCGTGGCTGGAGCACCATCCCGAGGTCAAGGAGCAGGTGCGGAAGGTGAAGTCCCGTCAGGGACAGCTCTTCCACAAGGCGCCGTTCAAACCGCTGGTGTCCTTCGCCTACATGTACGTCTACCGGCGGGGCTTCCTGGACGGGCGCGCGGGCCTGGACTTCGCGCTCGCGATGAGCTTCTACCGGTGGCAGATCTCTCTCAAGGCACGTGAGGGCAGGACGGGTTGACAGCTCACGCCCTCCGGCGCACCACGTCCTCGTAGGTCCGCCGGAGGGTCCGTGTGACGCTCTCGATGGTGAAGCGCTCGTTGACCAGGTTCCACGCGGCTTTCCCCGCACGGTCGTTGGCCTCGGGCTCCAGCAGTTCCAGGACGGCTTCGGCGACCTTGCGGGCGTTCCCGGAGTCCTCGCCGGCCCTGCTGTCGATCACCCGGCCCGCCCCCGCCGCCGCCACGTCCGGGCCGAGCCCGCAGGTGCGGGTGATGACGGCGGGCGTACCGACGGACATGGCCTCCAGGACCGAGACGCCGAGCGGCTCCTCGATCGACGGCAGGACGTACACGTCGGCCTGCCGCCCGGCGGCCAGCACCTCTTCGTGGCCGAGGGGCCCGACATGGTCCAGCGCGTCCATGACGCCGAGTCTGCGGGCGAGCGCGAGGGTGCCGGGGAGCGCGCCGGTGTCCGGTCCGGCGAGGACGAAGCGGGCGCCGGGGTGGCGGGCCAGAACGGCGGGCATCGCGGCGACGAAGTCCTCGGGACGCTTGCGCTCCTGGATGCGGGCCAGGAAGAGCACGGTCGGCGGCCGGCCCGGCTCGCGGGCGGGCTTGCGCTCCTGCGGCCGTACCCCGTTGACGAGCCTGACGGTGTTGGTGAGGGGGACCGGCGCGGCGACCGCGTTCACGTCGAGGCGCTCGGCCTCGGTGAGATGGAGTACGGCGTCCGCACGGCGCAGCACCGTGCGGACCCCCAGGAGGTCGGTGAGCTGGGCGACCCGATTCTCGGTCGGGTCGACCATGCCGTGCGTCTGGACGACGAGCGGGGTGCGGGTGGCCAGGGCGAGCAGCGCGGCGGGCAGGGTCACCAGGTCGCGCATCAGGTGGACGTGGACGAGGTCGGCACCACGCATCATGCGGCGCGCGGTGCGCAGCAGCGCCCCGGAGGTGATGCCGCTGACCTCGAACACCGGGAGCAGGTGGCGGGCCTGGAAGAGGTGTACGGGTACTCCTTCGACCTGGCCCGGCAGTTCGCCCCCGAAGCCGTCTCCCAGTGCCATGACGCGGGCGTCGTCCCCGTGCGCACGCTGCGCCTTGGACAGGTTGAGCGCGACCCGGGTCGGGCCGCCGAACGCGTGGTCCGGAGTGTGCAGCGTGACGATGTGCAGGACCTTCACCAGGGTTCCCCTCAACCTCGGCCGACTGTTCACAGACTAGCCATCACGCCCCCTCACGTGGGCGCGTTCGTTAGAGTGTTCGTGGGCCAGGAGGCCGGCGAGCGGGCCTTCGGGGCCGGTGATCGGGGGATCATGACGTCCGTGGACGAGTCGGTGGGGACCGTCGCCGTCCGGGAGAGCACTCCGCGCCTGCCGGCCGAGCCCCCGACGCGGCCTCTCACCTGGGCGATGCTCTCGCGCGCGCTCTCGGTGCCGCTGATCCTGGGCCTGGTCTGTTTCCTGCCCGCGGTGATCGCCGCCCAGCCCGGTCCGGGGGTCAGGGACACCGCCTACTGGCTGCAACTCGTCCTGACGTGCTACTCGGGTGCCCGGCTCGCCACGATGATCCTCTCCACCCGGCGGCGGCTGCTCCAGGGCGTCTTCTGGATGTTCGTGTACATCGCCATGGGTGTCGCGCCGTTCGCCCAGGTGGTGATCGGGCAGACCCCGACCCCGGTGGTGGGGCCGCGCTCGGACCTGGTGACGGCGATCGCGATGATCCTGGTGGGGTGCGCGGCTTTCGACCTGGGAGCGCTGCTGGCCTCGCGCAGGCCGCTGCGGCGGCGCGCCTCCTCACGCGGCACCGGTGGCCCGGCCGTGGCGCACCCGGTCCGGCTGCGGCTGCTGGTGCTGCTCGCGCTGCTGGCGAGCGGTTACTACGTGCTGAAGCTCGGCGGTCCGGCCGTCTTCTTCTCCAGCCGCCAGGAGATCAGCGACACGGTGGCGCAGAGCGGGGTGGCCTCGGCCGGGTCGAACGTGGGCTCCGCGTTCCTGAAGGGCTTCGGCACCGTCCCGGCCCTGCTGGCGTTCCTCTTCTTCACCCGGCGTCTGGTGACCTCGCGCCGGGCACGGCGTTCCCCTTCGGCCGTCCTGGTGTGGGTGGCGCTCGCGGCGGTCAACCTGGTCGTGAACAACCCTGTCTCCAACGCGCGTTACTGGTTCCTGACGGTGCTGGTGTCCCTGTTGTTCACCGCGTTCCCGAGCAGTGCGGCGATGTACCGCTCGGTGCTGACCATGGGTGTGGTGGGCGCGCTGGTGCTGTTCCCGTACGCCGACCGCTTCCGCTACGACGACGAGGGGTACCGGCCCGTGCAGTCGGCCTCCGTCTTCGAACCGCTGGCCACCAAGGACTACGACCAGACGGTGATGTTCGCCAACACCATCTCCTGGGTGGGGACCCGGGGCCACACCTACGGCCGTCAGCTCGCGGGCTCCGCCCTCTTCTTCGTCCCCAGGGCGGTGTGGAGCGGGAAGCCGGAGGACACCGGAGTCCGGGTCGGCGAGTGGATGGGGATGAACATGACCAACCTGTCGGCACCGCTGTGGACCGAGTTCTGGGTCGATTTCGGAGCGTCCGGCATGACCGGCGGCCTGGCACTGATCGGCTATGCGGCGGCGCGCACGGACCGCAGGTACGCGCTGGCCGTCACCCGGGCGGGGCCCGGCCCGGGCAGTGTGCTGGCGATCGCGGCGCCGCTGATCGCCGGGTACACCTTCATCCTGCTGCGCGGTCCGCTGCTCCAGGCGGCGGGGAAACTGGCCATCGGCGCCCTGTGCCTCGTGCTGATCACCACGTTCAGGGAGCAGAGGGCAGCGCGTCGGCGCTGAGGGCCTCCCCCGCCGGGCTGCCGCGGCGCAGCCGGGCGACCCGGGTCCAGGTGGCGGCTGCCTTGCAGAGCGATCCGAGGCAGAGCCCCCAGGCGGCCCCGGGGACGCCGCCGAGGGCGTAACCCCCGGCCATGAGGGCCACGGCGGTGAGCGAGAAGACCACCTGGATGCTCAGCGTCGTACGCGGGTCGAGCATGCGCAGGGCGAGCAGTCCGCAGGTCCCCACGGCCATCGCCGCGTACTGGCTGCCGGTCGCCGGGAGCAGGGCGGCGGCGGCGGGCCAGGTGTCACCGAGGAGCTGGCGTCCCGCGCGCTCGGGCAGCAGGGCCAGCGCGGTGGCCCACAGAGCCGCGGTGACGGCGAGGGCGGCGGCGAGTCCCGCGGTCACCCGGACCCGGCGCTTCTCGTCGCCGATGCGGCCGAGCAGCGGCGGACCGAAGGAGGTGGCCGAGGTGTACAGCACGTTGAGCGGCCCGAACAGTGTGGTCGCCCCGCGCAGAGCGCCGACCAGGAGCGGGCTGCCGACCGCCCCGAGCCCGAGGACGGAGAGCTGGCCGGTCGCGTTGCCGACGCCGAACTCGACGACGAAGCGCTGCCCGAGGTGGCCGCGCCGCAGCATCGGACGCAGCAGCAGAGGGACCCCGGCGGTCGTGCGGTGCAGCAGTACGGCGGCGAGCAGGAGGGCGGGCAGGGCGGACAGCCCCCAGACCGCGACCAGCCGGGCGGGGCCGGCCCCGTGCTCCTGGGCGGCCAGGGCGCCGAGTACGCAGGTCAGCCGCAACAGGTCGGCGGTCAGGGCGAGATGGGGCGTACGCAGGGCCGAGAAGGCATAGCGCAGGGCGTCCTGCCCCAGCACCACCGGCAGGACGAGGCCGAGCATCATCAGGGCGCGCGCGGTGTGCCCCGGGACGAACACGCAGACGGCGGCCAGCAGGGCGCCGGCCGCAGCCGAGGCCCCGACGGTGAACACGACGGCCGAACGGCAGGCGCTCCGGGTCTCCTCGTCCCCGCCGCGCCGGAGGACGAGCGGCTGGCCGGTGTACGCACCGGACACGCCCAGCAGCACCGTGAAGACCAGGTAGACCGCGGAGAAACGGGCGAAGTCCGCGGCGGTGGAGAGCCGGGCCGCGGTCACGAGCACCAGGATGTTGGTGAGCGCGGCCACGCCCTGGTCCGCGACCGAGCAGAGGATCGCGGTGCGGGCTCTCACCGGCGCGCCCCCGGGAGGGTGACGGAACGCAGCCCCATGGTCTCGTCGGGGTTTCCGGTGATCTCCGGCGCGTCCGCCGCGGCAGCCGGGCCGCCGGGTCCGCCGCCGGTGCGGCGCCGGCCCGGCCCGGCCCGGCGTTCCGTGCGGTGCAGCCGGCCCCGGCCGGGGTGGAGGAGCGCGCCGAGCACCGTGCCGCCGGAGGCGCCGATGATCTCGCGGATGCGTTCCAGGTCGCTGCGGTGCACCTCGCGCGGGTCGCAGACGATCATGACGCCCTCGACCCGGTCGACGAGGGCGACCGCGTCGGCGTAGGAGAGCACCGGGGGGGCGAGGACGATGACCACGGTGCCGGGGCGGTCGGCCTCGGCGACGATCCGCCCGACGGAGGCGGAGGTCAGGGCGCGCGGCACGTTGTCGGCGGTGGTGCCGGCCACCAGGGCGAACGCACCGGAGCCCGGCACGTCCACGTTGGAGCGGCCGCCCGCCGGCCAGCTGCGGTCCCCCTCCTCCTCGGCGGCCCAGCGCGGCGGCCGGACCTCGTTGGCGGCCGGACCCAGATCGCGGGCCAGGGACGGGGTACGCAGATCGGCTTCCACGAGCAGGACGTCGCGGCCCATCTCGGCGAAGGCCGCGGCCAGGTTGACCGCGGCGGCGGCCGCCGCCGCGTTGTCCCCGCGCGGGGCGGTGACCAGCAGACGGCGCCGCTCCGCGAACGACGGGTCGTAGGCGAGCCGGAAGGCGACGGCACGGTACTCCTCGGCGAGCCGCGAACCACTGCGCCCGATGGCGAGCAGGGTACCCGCGGTCGCGCGTTCCCTGGGCAGTGTGCCGAGCAGCGGGGCCCCGAGGGAGCGGACGAGCTCGCGGGGGGAGCGTACGGCGGGGTCGAAGACCAGACGCACCCAGGACATCAGCAGTCCGAGGGCCAGACCGACGACCGCGCCGAGCCCCAGGAGCAGCGGCAGGCCGGCGCCGGCGGGCTCGGTGGGGGCGACGGGCTTCTTGTTGAGGTAGCCGGGCGTGGTGTCGAGGGCCTTGAGCTCGGAGATCTTCCGGCTCAGTTCGGAGATGGAGACGATGATGTTGGCGCGGGCGCTGCTGACGTCGTCCGCGGGGCCGACCCCGGTCCGTTCCTCCAGCAGGTCGCGCTTCTCCTCCAGCGGTTCGAGCTGGGCGCGGTAGCCGTTCGCCATGTTGTCGATGCTTTCCTCGGTGCGTGCCCTGCGGTGCGCGAGGTAGCCGTTGGCCAGGGCTTCGGCGCGGGACCGGGCCTGCTCGGGGGTGGCCCCGGTGTAGGAGAAGCGGAGGGTCAGGGTGTTGGGCGGGTTGGTGACCTGGAGACCGGCGAGCAGTTTCCGGGCGGTGACGTCGTCACCCTTCTTGAGCAGGGTTGCGGCGGCGAGGTCGCCCACGGTGTCGCTGACCGCGGTCTGCCGCTCCGAGCCGATGTTGATGCCCTTGTCGGCGGAGGCGCCGGTGGCGAAGGGGTCGGCGGTGGCCGAGCGCACCTGTACCTCACCGGTGGCCGTGTACGTGTCGTCGCCGCCCAGGGCGAGCACCCCCCCGCCGAGCAGGCCCACGACGACGCCCGCGGCGAGCAGCCCGCGGTAGCGCAGGAGCTGGCGGAACTGATCCCGCAGCAGTGCCGGTTCGTCCTGGTCGTCCAGGGGACGGATCTGATGTGTCATCGGCGGGCTCCCCCTTGTGTGTCCCCGGTTCCCCCGGTACGCGTGCCCCCGGCCGCCACGTGTCCGAGTGCCTCGGTGAGCAGGGCGTCGAAGCGGGCGAGGCCCGCCTGTCTGCTCAGGTGCTGTGCGACGTACTGCGGCCCGTGGGCTCCCAGGGCGTCCGCCGCCACCGGATCGGCGGCCAGGCGGCGTACGGCCGCGAGGAGCGCGGCCGGGTCCTCGGGCGCCACGAGGATCCCCGCCCCCGAGCGGCGCACCTCGTCGGCCGTGCCGCCCTCCCCGGCCACCGAGGCGACGACCGGGCGTCCGGAGACGAAGTACGAGGTGAGTTTGGACGGCACGCTCATGTCGAGCACGGAGGCCCGCTGGGTCACCGCGAGCACATCGGCGGCGGCGAGCACGTCGGTGAAGTCGTCCGCGTCCGCCGGCGGGAGGAAGTCGAGGTTGGGCAGCCCGGCGGCCCTCTCGCGCAGGCCGTCGCGCTGGTTGCCGTCGCCCATCAGGACGACCCGGATGTCCGGGGCCAGCCGCGCCAGGCCGGTCAGGACGTCGAGCCCCTGTTTGAGGCCCATGTTGCCGGAGTGCAGCAGTACGGGAGTGCCCTCGGCCCAGCCGAGCCGGGCACGGGTGGCCGCACGGCAGGCCGAGGGGCTTCGCACGTGCGTCCAGTTGGGGACCACGCGGATGCGCGCCGGGTCCACGCCGAGGGCGGTGACGCCCTCCACGAAGCTCTCGTGGATGACGCCGACGAAGGCCGCGTCGCGCAGTGCGTACCGTTCGGCCTTCGCGGCGAAGGCCGCCGCTCCGCCTCCCCCGCGGATGCCGCTCTGCGCGGCGGCGGCGCCCATCAGGTCCTGGACGACGGGTATGTGGGGGACGCGGTGGCGACGGGCCAGCCGGGCGCCGATCAGACCGCCCGCGAGGCTCGGCATCTGGGAGATCACCGCGTCGGGGCGGCCCGGCGGAGGCGCGAGCATCCCGTGGACGAGCACGGACGCCTCGAACACGCCGCGTCTCAGTGCGGTCTGACGGGCCGGCACGTAGTGGCGCCGCCGGTGGACGCGCACCCCCGCGCGGCTCTCCTCACTCCGCCACACCCCTCGGTACCGCTCGTCCACGCGCCAGGCGGGGTAGTGCGGCATGCCGGCCAGGACGTCGGTCCTGGCTCCGGACGCCGCCCAGTGCTCGGCGAGCTGCGCGGCGTACGGCCCGATGCCCGTCAGCTCGGGGGCGTAGTTGGTGGAGACCACGAGGAGTCTGCGGTTTTCGAACGGTCTCTGATGCTCAGCAGCGGACAACGGATGATCGCCTTCCCCCCGGAACAGCCTCTTCTTCGAGCTTATCCGTTCACGGGATGCCCAAGTGTTCTTCACAGTAAGGTCGTTGAACCAGTTCCACCGTGGGGGGAGAGAACGGATGGTGCAGCACAGGGTCGGTTACGCACCGGGGGTGTACGACCTGTTCCACGTCGGCCACCTGAACATCCTGCGTCACGCCCGCAGTCAGTGCGACTACCTGGTGGCCGGCGTCGTGTCCGACGAGATGGCCGCCCTGGCGAAGGGCCACACACCGGTGATCCCGCTGCCCGAGCGGCTGGAGATCGTGCGCAGCGTGCGTCATGTGGACGCGGCATTCGTGGAGACCGTTCCGGACAAGGTCGAGACCTGGCAGCAGGTCCGCTTCGACGTCATCTTCAAGGGCGACGACTGGCGGGGCACGGAGAAGGGTGAACGCCTGGAGCGGGACTTCGCCGCGGTCGGGGTGGAGGTCGTCTACTTCCCGTACACGGTGCACACGTCCAGCACCCAGCTGCGCCGGGCACTGGACGTGCTCGTCAGCCGGCCCGGAGCGTTTTCAGCTCCCTGAACCACTTGGCCAGGAACGCCACGAGGAACACGGCGTGCACCGCCGCGAGCGCGGCGTACCCGGCGCGGAAGGCCCCGGGTGCGCCGAGCAGCAGGAAGACCAGGCAGAAGACCCCGTAGTCCGCGGGCAGCAACGCCACGGCCCGCACCCGGGAGGCCGGAGCCGCGGCGCCTGCGGGAACCGGCGCGGCCCGGGCCGCCGCCCTGCCGAGCTGCTCCCGCAGGAGCCCCGCGCAGAAGGTCAGCACCGCGACGAACAGGAAGCCGAGCGGAAGCAGGAGCCAGCCCTCACCGGGCAGGCCGTCGAAGCGGTGGAACGAGATCAGTACGGCACTGTGGACGAGGATCATCTTCGCGCAGTCCACGACGTGATCGAGCCACTCGCCGTCCGGTCCTCCCCGCCCGGTCAGCCGGGCGAGCTGCCCGTCGGCCGAGTCGAAGGCGAAGCCGACGGCAAGGCCCGCGTGGACAGCCACCCCGAGCCACCAGGACGGTTCCAGCAGCGCCACGGCCGCGATCGCCGCGAAGGTGAAGGCCGCGCTGGTCGCCGTCACCTGGTTGGGCGTCAGGCCGAGGCGGTACGCGCCCGCAGCGAGCAGACGCCCGGCCGGCCTGTTCACGTACCGCGAGTAGAGCGAGACGCCCTTGGACGGCTTCTGTGCGCCGCGCAGTTCGCGCAGCACCGTACCCGTGCTTCCCATACGCCCCCCAGCGCCCGGTTGTTCCCCGCCGCATCATCGCAGAACCACAGCGCCCGGCGTGGGGATACGGGGGCTCCGGGCCACCCGGCGGCCGGCGGTGCTCAGCTCCGCCCGGAATCCGATCCCGTGTCCGGCTCCCCGCCGGGGTCCCGTTCCGGCTCGGTGAGCTGTGCGTCGAGATCGTCGAAGAGCAGTTCACCGTGCTCGATCTGCCCCGTCCGGTACGCCGAGCGCGCCACCAGATGGGCTGCCACCGGGCCCGTCATCAGCTGGAAGAACCCGATGAGGGCCAGCGTCGCCAGATCCATGCCGCCGCGCAGCCTGAAGCCGACCCCCGCCAGCACCAGCAGCAGCCCGAGGGTCTGCGGTTTGGTCGCCGCGTGACTGCGCGACAGGACGTCGGGCAGCTTCACCATGCCGACCACGCCGAGAAGGCAGATGGCGGCGCCGAGGAACACGAGCACCGCCCCGGCGGTGTCGGTGATCTGCAGCCAGACGTTCATCCTCGTCCCTCCTTCCCGGCAGGCTTCCCGCGTGCCAGGGGCTTGTCGCGTACGGCGATGAAGCGGGCGATGCCCACCGACCCGGTGAAGCCGAGGAACGCGAGCACCAGCATGATCGGGAAGTAGAACGAGTCGCGGGCGAAAGCAGACTTGGCGCCCAGGCCCGCGATGATCACGGCGGCCAGGACATCGAGCGCGATGGCCCGGTCCAGCATGGAGGGCCCGCGGCTGATCCGGAGGAGCAGCAGGGCGCCCGCGACGACGACGAACACGACCGCGGCACTGATCAGCACACGGTCGACGGCCTCGGGACCGCTCATGATGCTTCCTCTCCGGTGTCGGAGCCGGGGACCGGTGGCGGCGGTTCCGACACCCGGCCGATCTCGTCAGGCGTACCGAAAGCCCGGACCGTCAGCTCCTCCAGTTTCCAGACGGAGCGCCGGGCCGCCTCCAGCTCCTCCGGCCGGTCCGCGTCCAGGACGTGCAGGAACAACGTCGCCGTGGCCCTGCGCACCTCGATGACGGAGCCGCCCGGCAGATTCGAGACGCTGACGGCGGTCGCGGCGAGCATCAGGTCGCTGCGGCAGCGCAGAGGCACACCGATGACGGCGGGCCGGTGCGGGCGGTCGGCGAAGATCTGCCGGGTGACCTTCACGCCCGAGGTGTACATGTCGTAGAGCAGATAGGCGGCGAGCCGGATGATGCCCCAGGGGTGCAGTCGCAGTCCCAGATCGACCTGCGGCAACGGGAACGCCAGGCAGACGATCACCGCGACGACGACGCCCGTGACCACGTTGGCCCAGGTCAGGGTGGACCACAGCAGGACCCAGATCAGGGTGAGCCAGGCGATCAGTGGGAGGTCGAGCACGCGGCGTCTGCGACCGGCGAACTCGACGCTGAGGGGGGGCAGGTCGGGGTTGCGGTACGACAGCGTGATCAGGCGTCTCACCGGCCGAGCACCTCCTCCACATAGGGCCGCCGCTCGATGAGTTCGGCTGCCGCGCGGTCGGTGAAGGCCGTCAGCGGACCGGCCAGGACGGTGAAGGCGAGGCCGAGCGCGACGGCGCCCGCGGTGGCGGCGGTCATGGCCGTGGGCGGGCGGACGGTGGTCGTGACGGCCCGCCCCTGAAGGGTGGACGCCACGGCCTGCCCGGCCGGGGCCCGGGGCGGCCCCACCCCCTCGTCGCCCGTGCCGGGGATGCGGTCGGGCCCGGTGTCGGCATCGCCGTCGTCGCTGTCGTCGGCGGTCTCCAGGACCGTGCCGTACGCGGCCTGCCCCGGGGGCTCGGTACGCCAGAAGGCCAGATTCCAGATCTTGGCCATCACGTACAGGGTGAGCAGGCTCGTCACGGTGGCCCCCGCGACCAGGATCCAGGCCCACACACTGCCGTCGGCGACGCCCGCCCGCATGAGTGCGAGCTTCCCGATGAAACCGGAGAGCGGGGGGATGCCGGCGAAGTTCATCGCCGGGACGAAGAAGAGGACCGCGAGCAGCGGGGCCGCTCTGGCCATTCCGCCGAGCCGGGTGAGTTCGTTGGTGCCGCCCCGGCGTTCGATGAGTCCCGCGACGAGGAAGAGGGTGGTCTGGACGGTGATGTGGTGGGCCACGTAGAAGATCGCGCCGCCGTACGCCTCGCGGGTGGCGAGGCCGATTCCGAAGACCATGTAGCCGATGTGGCTGATGAGGGTGAAGGAGAAGAGCCGCTTCAGGTCGGTCTGGGCGACCGCCCCGAGAATGCCCACGATCATCGAGGCGAGGGCGACGGCCATCAGCAGGTCGCCGAGCCGGTTGCCGGGGAAGAACAGGGTCTCGACCCTCAGCATGCAGTAGATGCCGACCTTCGTCAGCAGACCCGCGAAGACGGCGGTGACGGGCGCGGGCGCCGTCGGGTAGGAGTCGGGGAGCCAGGCGGCGAGGGGGAAGACGGCCGCCTTGATGGCGAAGACGGTGAGCAGCATGGCCTGGACGAGGGTCTGCACGCCGAGGGGGAGGTCGGGCAGCCGGACGGCCAGCTGGGCGAAGTTGACCGTGCCGGTGGCGGCGTAGGCCATGGCGATCGCTGTCAGGAACAGCATCGAGGAGAACAGCGAGATGATGACGTAGGTGGAGCCCGCCCGTATCCGTGGCCCGGTCCCGCCGAGTGTCAGCAGGACGAAGCTGGCGACCAGCATGATCTCGAAGCCGACGTAGAGGTTGACGAGGTCGCCCGCGATGAAGGTGAGCGAGACACCGGCGACCAGGATGAGATAGGCGGGGTGGAAGACGGCGACGGGCGTCTCCTTGTCCCGGTCCGCCATGCCCTGGCCGAGCGAGTAGACCAGGACGGAGAGGGTGACCGCCGAGGAGACGGTCAGCATCAGCCCGGACAGCCGGTCGGCGACCAGAGTGACGCCGAGTGGCGGTGCGAAGTCACCGAGGTGGACGGAGAGGGGTCCCTGCCGGTCGGCGGCGATCATCAGGGCCACCGAGAGGCAGAGGACGGCGCTGAGCACGGCGACGCTGATGAAGCGCTGGAAGCGCGCGAGCCGGGTGCCGAAGGCGAGGCTCAGCCCGGTGGCGCAGAGCGGCAGCAGGACCGGCAGCGGAACGAGCGCGTTCATCGGGCGGCTCCTCGGTCGTCGTCCTTGTCGTTCACGTAGTCCTCCGGGTCGGCTCCCAGCACGTCGTGCCACAGGTCACCACTGGCGTCACGGCCCCTGGCCTGCAGCGCACGGTCGGCGCGGAGCCGGGCGCGCAGCCGGCGGTGCTCCCGGCGGTAGCGGGCGCGTTCCTCCCCGGTGCGGCCGGACTCCGCCCGGTACTCCTCGCGGAGTTCGGCCCGCTGCCCCATCACTTCGGCCCGCAGGTAGATCCGCCGGTCCTCCAGGTCGTCGTGGACCTCGTCCGTGCCGGTGAGCTGGTAGCTGCGGTAGGCCATGGCGAGCAGGAAGGCGGTGGTGGCGAGTGTGATGACGATGGCGGTGAGGGCGATGGCCTGGGGCAGCGGGTCGGTGATCCGCCGCAGCGGCACCCCGTAGAGCAGGGGCGCGGCCCCCGCCGAACCGGTCGACGAGAGGACCAGCAGGTTGATGCCGTTGCTCGCGATCACCGCACCGAGCAGGATGCGGCTGAGCGGACGGGTGAGCATGAGGATGCCGCCGACCGCGCAGAGGACGGTGGCCGTGGCGAGGAGCGAGACGCTCATGGTCATCGGGTCGGCTCCCCCTCTCCGGCGTCCGGCGCGGGGCCCAGTTGGCCCGCCGCCCGTTCGATCTGCCGGTCGATCTTGGCGCCCAGCGCCCGCACGATGTCCAGGACCACGCCGAGAACCAGCAGATAGACACCGAAGTCGAAGAGGACCGATGTGCTCAGGTGGTAGTCACCGAACACGGGCAGATGCCCGTGGTACGTCCAGGCGTGCAGCACCGTCCCCTCCATGAGGCCGCCCAGGGCGACCGCGGTGGACACGAACAGTCCGAGTCCTGTGAAGAGTCCGGGCTGCAGGGGCGCGGCCTCCGCGAGCTCGAACCTGCCGCCCGCCAGATAACGGGTGATGAGACCCAGCCCTGCCACGAGACCGGCGACGAAGCCGCCGCCCGGCATGTTCTCCGCGCAGAACAGCAGGTACAGCGAGAGCACCAGAATGGGGTGGAAGAGCAGCCGGGCGATCACCTCGAAGACGACGGAGCGGTGTTCGGGCGCGAGTGTGGAACCCGCGGCCAGCCAGCTGCGTTCCGGCGCGGTGTCGTCGCCCTGCGGCAGACCGGTCAGCCGCCGGCCCGACATGGCCCATGCGGTCTCTCCTTGCAGCTCCTCCCTGTTCCCGGACGTCTCACCGCGGCGGTGCAGGTAGATGAGGCTGGTCACCCCGATCGCGGCGGCGGCGAGGACCGCGGACTCCCCCATCGTGTCCCAGGCCCGCAGGTCGACCAGGATGGTGGCCACCACGTCCTTGAGGCCGTGGTGGGCGACCTCCTCGACCATCGCCGCACCGGCGGGCTCGGCGACGCGGGCGGCGCCCGCCACCCACACGGTCACACCGACCGTCGCCGCGGCGGCGAGTGCCACGGGGATGCGCAGCGCCCGCCGCCAGGTTCCGATGGACTCCTCGAAGCGCACCGGCAGTCTGCGCAGGACCAGCACGAACACGATCATCGACACGGTTTCGACGCAGAACTGGGTGAGCGCCAGGTCGGGGGCGCCCTGCACGACGAAGAGCAGTGCCGTGCCGTACCCGGTCAGCCCCGCGAGGACGACTGCCTTCATCCTGCGGCTGACGGTCAGGCAGGAGAGGGCGGCCGCGCAGGTCAGCACCGCCATGGCTCCCTGGAGCGGGACGTCCCAGATCCGGGGGGCGACCGCTCCGTCCCAAGGGCGGTCCGTGGCCAGGACCGCCAGCTGGCCGGTGAGCACCACCGCCAGGGTGATCGCCAGGTAGCCGGAGAGGGAACCACGCTGGACGAAGCCGGTGATCTGCAGTGCGACACGTTCCAGACCGAGCAGGAGGTGCCCGAAGACACCGTCCGCGGTCGGCCAGGCGACACGC
Organism: Streptomyces sp. NPDC014623; assembly: GCF_043088245.1. Classification (NCBI taxonomy): domain Bacteria; kingdom Bacillati; phylum Actinomycetota; class Actinomycetes; order Kitasatosporales; family Streptomycetaceae; genus Streptomyces; species Streptomyces sp. NPDC014623. Next base: position 67,187 of record NZ_JBIBZU010000022.1, read on the forward strand.
CGGGAGAGGCGGGTGACCGCGGCCCGCCCCGCGAACAGCAGGGCGCCGCCCGCCCAGGCCAGGGCGGACAGCAGCAGGACCACCCCGAAGCCGTGCCACAGCGCCAGGTGGTAGGGGTGGGCGGGGGCGGGAAACGTGTCGGCGTAGGCGGCGAACAGGCGGTCCGTCCATCCGACGCCGGGGCCGAGCACCAGGCCGGCGACGGCGAGCACGGCGGGCGGCGCCAGGAAGGCGGCGCCGGTCCGGTGCGCGGGGGTGTCGGCGACACCTGGCTTGCGGGCGAACGCTCCCCAGACGAAGCGGAGGGTGTACGCGACGGTCAGCACCGAGCCGGCGACGACGACGGCCAGTGCCCAGCGGTCGGCGGCGCCGCCGTGCAGCAACGCGTCGAAAGCGGCCTCCTTGGCGGCGAAGCCGATGAACGGCGGCACGGCTGCCATGGAGGCGGCGGCGAGCACCGCGACCGTACACACGTACGGCATGGTGCGGCCGAGGCCGGAGAGTGCGCGCAGATCACGGGTGCCGGCCGCGTGGTCCACGATGCCGGTGACGAGGAACAGCGCCGCCTTGAACAGGGCGTGGCCCAGGATCATCGCGGCGGCCGCGAGCGCGGCGTTCCGGTTGCCCGCCCCGGCCAGCACGAGGAGGAAGCCGAGCTGGCTGACGGTGCCGTACGCGAGAACGAGCTTCAGGTCGTTGAGGCGCAGGGCGCGCCATCCTCCGAGGAGCATGGTCGCTCCCCCGAGCACCAGGACGACCGGCCGCCAGACGGGGACGTCGGCGAAGGCGGGGGCGAGCCGCGCCACCAGGTAGACACCGGCCTTGACCATGGCCGCGGCGTGCAGGTAGGCGCTGACGGGGGTGGGCGCGGCCATCGCGTTCGGCAGCCAGAGGCTGAACGGCCAGATCGCCGATTTCGCCAGGGCCCCGCACAGCACGAGGACGACGGCCACCGACACGGCGAGGGTCGTCTCCGGCGGATCGGCGACGATCGCGGAGATCCGGTAGGTTCCGGCCGCCTCACCCAGGATCAGGAAGCCGACCAGCATGGCGAGGCCGCCCAGTGTGGTGACCGTCAGGGCCTGGAGGGCGGAGCGGCGGCTCTGTTTGCGTTCGCTGGAGTGCCCGATGAGCAGATAGGAGAAGACGGTGGTCAGTTCCCAGAACACGTAGAGCGAGATCAGGTCGTCCGCGAGGACGAGCGCGAGCATCGCGCCCGCGAAGGCCAGCAGGTTCCCGGCGAAGGAGGCCAGTCGCGGCGAGTCGTCGGTGAAGTAGGACGCGCAGTACAGCAGGACGAGCATCCCCACCCCGGCCGCGAGCAGCACCATCAGCTCGGCGAGCGCGTCCAGGCGCAGGGCGGCCGACACGTCGTACGTGCCGATCCACTCCCAGGACCAGGTGACCGCCCGGCCGGCCTCCGCGCCGCTCCACCTGGTGACCGCCCACGCCGTGGTGGCGGCAGGGGGCAGTGCGAGCACGACGAAGGCGTACCTGCCGAACCGCCGTACCAGCGGTGCCGCGCAGGCGGCGAGTACGAAGTGGCAGAGGATGAGGACGATCACGACGGATGATTCAGAACAAAGGGCACCGAATACAGATATATCCCCTGGCCCGGTTCACCCGTCCGGCGCGCCGCGCGGTGGCCGGTCCGCTGCTTCCGGTCCGCGGCGATGGTGGACGGCTGCCGTCCCGCTGTGGTCACAGAACGGCGTCTGCCCTGTTCACCCGGGGCCACACGGCATGGCGTGGGGTTCTTCCGGTCCGGCAGCCTCCGGTGGCGTGCGCCCGTACACGGTCGCCCGTGGCCGCACCGCCCCTTTCGCGCACCGGCTCGGCCGAGCACCGCGATGCCGTCGATCTCGGCCATGGCCTGCTCGTCCCAGAGCCTGACCGTCCCTGTGACGGCCGTGGCCGGGTGCTCACGCCCCGCCAGATGGCACCCAGTTCGGAGGCGTGGGCACGGCAGCCGGCCACCTCGGTGGCGTAGACGGTGACCCGGGCCAGGGCGCTCGGGGCCCCGCCCGCCGCACGCGGGGCGGTGAGCAGATCGCCCGGGGCCGTCTCGAACTCGACCAGTGCGCGTTGCTGACGGCGGCGAAGACCGGCCGAAAGAACTTGCAGGAGCGCAGCGTTCGGCCGGCCGTGCGGCGTCGCAGGCGGCCAGGCCGGCGGCCCGTCAGACCTCTTCACGCGTCTCGGCGATGACGGTGGAGGCGTCGGCCGAGGCCGACGACACGGGGCAGGAGGCAGGCGGCACCCATGTCACCGCCGGACAGTCCCACGGCGGTGAAGAGGAAGGGGAAACACGCGCACGGACGGCGATCCGGAAGCCGGCGGTCAGGGCGAGGACCGCCCGGGCGCCCGCGGCCGCTCCGTGGACGGCCGCGACGACGGGGAAGGGGCGCTCCCGGAGCGCCCGGATGACCTGTCCGGTCATCCGGTTGAAGTCCAGGAGCCGCGCGGTGCCCCTCGCGAGGGTGGCGCCGATGATCTCGTCGACCTCACCGCGGAGCAGGATCCGCACCTTTCACCGGCGAGCACGAGGGTGTGCACGGAGCGTTCGAGGGAGAGTTCCGCGAGGTGGTCACACAGGTCGGCGTACGCACCGAAGGTGAGTGCGTTGAGCTTCCCGGGCCGGCGAGCGTGACGGCCGCCACACCGTCGTCCGCCGTCAGGCGCAGGTGCTTCCAGCGCTCCGTGCGCGGACGGAGCCGGTGAACGGCTCATGGGAGGGTTCCCTCCAGCCGTCGGGCTGCTGAGGCGCTTCGAAGCCGTCGCTCGTCTGTGACTTCCGTCACGAGTACGCGGCAAAGCGACAGTGCCACTGTGGCGAAGGTCCCTTTTGCGCCGGTCGGCTGCCTCTATGTCTGCGGCGTCGCGCTTCGTATGGTTGAGCACAGGAAGTCCTGATACAGAACCGCACCCGCCGATGACGGAGGGTGTGCCCCGGACGCAGCCACCCCCGGAACGACGGTCCCCTGCCGGATGCCCCGCTCCCGAACGGATACCCCCGCCTTGCCGCCCGACGTGCCCGCGCCACCGCCCCCCTCCTGGCGTATCGCCCTGCCGCACTCCACGGCCGCGGTACCGATCGCCCGTGCCCTCATCCGTACGGCGCTGGCGGACCTCGAGGCGCCCGCGGACAGCGACACGGCCGAGCTGCTGACCGCCGAGCTGGTCGCCAACGCCGTGGAGCACACCGACGGCTCGGGGCCCATCGAGCTGGTGGTCGAGCTTCTGGCGTCCGGCTGCCAGGTGGAGGTCCACGACCACGATCCGGTGCCGCCCGGGGACCTCTCCCGCCCGCTGCCCGGCAGTACGCCGGACCCCTGGCAGGAGCACGGCCGGGGGCTGCTCCTGATCCGTGCCCTGAGCTCGGCCTGCGGTCACCGCCCCACCGAGCACGGCAAGGCGGTCTGGTTCACCCTCCGGTCGGGCCCGGTGCCGCTCGGTCCCGCCGCGCCCTGGGGCTGACGAGCCGGGAGCGGCTGCGGCCGTACACCGCGTACACCAGGGCGCCCGCCGCCAGGAACACCACGAACTGCGCCCAGGTCGTCCAGCCCGTCCCGTACATCAGGTACAGGCAGAAGCCGACGCCCAGGATCGGGCTGACGGGGTAGAACGGCACCCGGAAGGAACGCTTCAGCTCCGGGTCCCGGCGACGCAGCGCGATGACGGCGACATTGACCACCGCCATGACGGCGAGCGTGCCGATGGTCGTCAGGTTCACGACGACGTCGAGGGAGGAGAACGCCGCCGGGACGGCGAAGACGACGGCCACGATCCACGTGTTGGCGACCGGCGTGCGGGTCTTCGGCGACACCCGCTCGAAGACCCGGGGGATCAGCCCGTCCCGGGACATCGACATCAGGATCCGGGTCTGGCCGTACATCACCGCGAGGACGACGGACGCGATGGCGACCACCGCGCCGAAGGCGATGATCCCGCCGCCGGCACCCGACTCGGTGACCTCGTCGACGACCAGGGAGAGCGCGGCCGGCTTGTCGCCCACGGCGTCCGCGCCGAGCGCTCCGATGGCACCGAGGGCGACCGCGCAGTAGAGCAGCGTGACCAGGCCGATGCAGATCATGATCGCCACCGGGATGTTCCGGCGGGGGTTCTTGACCTCTTCACCCGCGGTGGTGATGGCGTCGAAGCCGATGTACGAGAAGAACGCCACGGACGCACCGGCGGTGACACCGGCCGTGCCGTGCGGGGCGAACGGCGAGAGGTGCCCGTCCTTGAACGCGGTGAAGGCGATCGCGCAGAAGGCGACGAGGATGCCGATCTTCAGCACCGCCATCGCCGCGGTGGCCCCCGCGCTCTCCCTGACGCCGCGCACCAGCAGGGCGGCCGCCATCATGACCACGACCACCGCCGGCAGATTGATCACACCGCCGTCGCCGGGGCCGGAGGAGAGCGCCGTCGGCAGGTCCCGGCCGATGAGGCTGTCCAGCAACTCGTTGACGTACTGGCTCCAGCCGACCGCGACCGCGGAGACCGAGACGCCGTACTCCAGGAGCAGGCACCAGCCGACGAGGAACGCGACCCGCTCCCCGAGCGTGGCGTAGGCGAAGGAGTAGGAGCTGCCGGAGACCGGAAGGGCGCCGCCGAGCTCGGCGAAGGAGAAGGCGGTGAAGATGCAGGTGATGGCGGCGAGGACGAACGAGATCACCACGGCGGGGCCCGCCTCGGCGACGCTGTCGGACAGCCCGACGAAGATCCCGGTGCCGACGATCGCCCCGACGCCGAAGCACACGAGCTGGAACAGCCCCATGGTGCGCCGCAGGCCGTGGCCTTCGAGGTCGCCCCCGGCCTCGGCGAGCAGCAGATCGGGACTCTTGATGCGCGCCACGGCCCTGCGCGAGGGGCTTGGCGGGGTGGAGGAAGCGGGACTCATGGGGGGACGAGATCTCTTCTCTGGTGGTGCGGGGGGATGAGCCGGTGGGGGGCTCTCACCTGGGCACGCGCTCCGGGCCGGGCACATGAAAAGGGGTTCGGACGTGCGAGCCCGAACCCCACCAAGTGGCACTATCGTAGCCACTTACGTGCATGTTCACCCAATCGGGTGCATGTTCATGCGCCCTGCGCGCCTCCCGCCAGGGTGGCGACGAGGACCGCCTTGATCGTGTGCATCCGATTCTCGGCCTCGTCGAAGACCACCGAGTGAGAGGACTCGAAGACCTCGTCGGTGACCTCCAGCTCCGACAGGCCGTGCCGTGCGTGGATGTCCCTGGCCACCTTCGTGCCGAGGTCGTGGAAGGCCGGGAGGCAGTGCAGGAACTTCACGTCGTCGTTGCCCGTCGCCCGCAGGACGTCCATGGTCACGGCGTAGGGCGCGAGTGCGGCGATGCGCTCGTCCCACACCTCCTTGGGCTCTCCCATGGAGACCCACACGTCGGTGACGACGAAGTCGGCGCCGCGGACGCCTTCGGAGACGTCCTCGGTGAGGGTGATGCGCGCGCCGCTGGTCTTCGCGAGTTCGTGGGCCCGGTCCACGACCTCCCGCACCGGCCGGTAGGCGGCGGGCGCGACGATCCGGACGTCCATGCCGAGCAGGGCACCGGTGATCAGATAGGAGTTGCCCATGTTGAACCGGGCGTCCCCCAGGTAGGCGAAGGTGATCTCCTCCAGGGGCTTCGCACTGTGCTCGGTCATCGTGAGGACGTCGGCGAGCATCTGGGTGGGGTGCCAGTCATCGGTGAGACCGTTGTAGACGGGCACACCGGCGTGTGCCGCCAGCTCCTCGACGGCCTGCTGGCTGTCGCCCCGGTACTCGATGCCGTCGAACATCCGGCCGAGCACCCTGGCGGTGTCCTTCATCGACTCCTTGTGCCCGATCTGGGAGCCGGAGGGGTCGAGGTACGTCGTGGACGCACCCTGGTCGGCGGCGGCCACCTCGAAGGCGCAGCGGGTGCGCGTCGAGGTCTTCTCGAAAATCAGGGCGATGTTCCTGCCGCGCAGCCGCCGCACCTCCTCGCCCGCCTTCTTGGCCGCCTTGAGCCCGGCGGACAGGGCGATCAGGCCGCGGAACTCCTCGGCCGTGAAGTCCAGCTCCTTGAGGAAATGGCGGCCTGCGAGGTCTATGGCCATGGTGACTGCTCCTGGGTCGAACGGGGGCGGGAGACTTTCCCTGGAAGTCTATACGAGACACCGTATTGCTATACAGAGATGCTCTTACTTCCGTCTCCCGGCCCCACGTCCTTGGATCCCGCGTCTCCCGCCCGTCCGCCGGGCGCCTCCGCAACGGGCCGTCACACGGGATCGCGCACCACCGGGCAGCTCATACAGCGCGGACCGCCCCGGCCCCGTCCGAGCTCACTGCCCCGGATCTCGATGACCTCGATCCCCTGCATGCGCAGATGGGTGTTGGTGGTGGCGTTGCGCTCGTAGGCGACGACGACCCCGGGCTCCACGGCCAGCACGTTGCAGCCGTCGTCCCATTGCTCCCGCTCCGCCGCGTGCACGTCCTGGGTGGGGGTGAGCACCCGGATCGCGTCCAGGCCGAGCGCCGCGGCGATGGCCCGGTGCATGTGCTCGGGCGGGTGGTCGGTGACCTTCAGTTCGCGTGGTCCGACGCCGGGCTCGATCGTGTAGGAGCGGAGCATGCCGAGTCCGGCGTACTTGGTGAAGGTGTCCCCGTCGACCATCGTCATCACCGTGTCGAGGTGCATGAACGCCCGGCGCTTGGGCATGTCGAGCGCCACGATCGTCCGGGCCGATCCTGCGTCGAAGAGCCCTCTGGCCAGCATCTCCACGGCCTGCGGGGTGGTGCGTTCACTCATCCCGATCAGGACGGCGCCCTGGCCGAGGACGAGGACGTCGCCGCCCTCGATGGTGGACGGATAGTCCTCCTGGCCCTCCGACCAGTGGTGGAAGACACCCGCTTCGGGGCCGGTGAAGAGAGGGTGGTGCCGGTAGATCGCCTCGAAGTGCACGGTCTCGCGCTGTCTGGCCGGCCAGCGCATCGCGTTGATGGACACACCGTCGTAGATCCAGGCGGAGGTGTCGCGGGTGAAGATGTGGTTGGGCAGGGGACTGAGCAGGAAGTCGTCCAGATCCATGACGTGGAAGCGGACGGAGGTCGGTTCGGCGTGCCGTTCGAGGAACTCCCGCTTCGTCATCCCGCCGACCAGTGCCTCGGCCAGCTCCGCGGCGGACAGCTCCTCGAAGGCGGCGCGGAGGTGCTCGGTGGCGAGCGGGCCGTACTCCTTCTCCGCGAAGACCCGGTCCAGGACGAGCCGCCTCGCCACCGGGATGTCCAGGGACTCCCGGAGCAGCTCCCCGAAGAGGTGCACCTCCACGCCCCGGTCACGCAGCACGTCGGCGAAACCGTCGTGCTCCTCCCTGGCGCGGCGCACCCAGAGCACGTCGTCGAACAGGAGCGCGTCCTTGTTGCTGGGGGTGAGCCGCTTCAGCTCCAGATCGGGGCGGTGCAGGATGACGCGGCGCAGCCGGCCGGCCTCGGAATCGACGTGGAATCCCATGTCCTCATCCTCACCGCGCGGAGCGCCGTTCACCCTGCGAACCGCCACCCGATTCCGGTGGGCCGTCCTACAGCCGGGGGTCGACCGGCTCCGACTCCAGGGCCAGCACCGCGAAGACCGCCTCGTGGATCCGCCACAGCGGCTCCCCGTCGGCCAGCCGGTCGAGCGCCTCGAGACCGAGGGCGTACTCCCGCAGGGCCAGCGACCGCTTGTGGCCGAGGGACCTGGAACGCAGCCGTTCCAGATTCTCCGGCCGCGTGTACTCGGGACCGTAGACGATCCGCAGGTACTCCCGGCCGCGCACCTTGATGCCCGGCTGGACGAGCCTGCCCCTGGCATCCCGGACGAGGGCGCCGAGCGGCTTGACGACCATGCCCTCGCCCCCGCGGCCGGTCATCTCCAGCCACCAGTCGATGCCGGAACGCACGGAGGCCTCGTCGCCCGTCTCGACGACGAGACGCCGGGTGACCTGGAGCAGTCCGGTCGGGTCGTGCTCGACGAGACGGTCCAGCCACGCCAGCTGCTCGTCGTGCGGTACGGAGGCCAGCGAGCGGCCCTGCACCGCGAGGATCTGGAACGGCGCGATCCGGACACCGTCGAGCCCTTCGGTGCTCCAGCAGTAGCGGCGGTACGCCTCCGTGAAGGCGGCGGCGTCCGCGGCACGCCCCTGCTGACGGCCGGCGAGGGCGGCGACGTCGATGCCGCGGGCGGCCGCCGCGGCCAGGGCCTCGTCCGCCACGGGCAGGACCGCGCCGGCGGCGGCCCCCACCGCCGCGTACTGCGAGCGCAGCAGCCCGGCCGCCTTGAGGGACCAGGGCATCAGTTCGGCGTCGAGCACCACCCAGTCGGTGTCCCACTCCTCCCAGAGGCCGGCGGCGGTGACGGCCGCACGCAGCCGGCCGAGGACGACCTCGGTGAGTGCCGTGTCGTCCAGGAACGGCCGCCCGGTGCGGGTGTACAGGGCGCCGGTGGGTCCTCCCCCACGGCCGGAGACGGGGGAGGCGCCCCCGTCACCGAAGCGCTCGCGGGCGGTGGCCGCGTCGCGGCAGACCAGTGCCACGGCGCGCGAGCCCATGTGTTTCTCCTCGCAGACGACCTTCTCCACGCCGTCCGCGCGGTACTGGGCGAAGGCCTCCGCGGGATGCTCCAGGAAGCCCTCCTCACGGGAGGTGGCGGTCGGCGCCATGGTCGGCGGGAGGTAGGTCAGCAGCCTGGGGTCGACGGCGAACCGGCTCATGACCTCCAGTGCCGCCGCCGCGTTCTCCTCACGCACCGCGACACGGCCCATGTGCCGGGTCTCCACGATGCGGCGGCCCTGCACGTCGGCGAGGTCGAGCGGCCGCCCCTCCCGGCCTCCGGGTGCCTCGGTGGTCAGCGGCTTCACCGGCTCGTACCAGACGCGCTCGGCCGGCACGTCGACGATCTCGCGCTCCGGCCAGCGCAGTGCGGTCATCTTCCCGCCGAAGACCGCCCCGGTGTCCAGGCAGAGGGTGTTGTTCACCCAGGAGGCGGTGGGCACCGGCGTGTGGCCGTAGACCACCGCGGCACTCCCCCGGTAGTCCTCGGCCCACGGGTAGCGCACGGGCAGGCCGAACTCGTCGGTCTCGCCGGTGGTCTCCCCGTACAGCGCGTGCGAACGGACCCGTCCGGAGGTACGCCCGTGGTACTTCTCGGGCAGTCCCGCGTGACAGACGACCAGCTTGCCCTCGTCCAGGACGTAGTGGCTGACCAGCCCTTCGATGAACTCCGCGACCTGCCTGCGGAACTCGGGGTGCTCGGCGTCCTCCCGCTCCAGCTGCTCGACGGTCTCGGCGAGACCGTGACTGTGCCGGACCTTGCGCCCCTTGAGGTATCGGCCGAGCTTGTTCTCGTGGTTGCCGGGGACGCACAGCGCGTCGCCCGCCGCCACCATGGACATGACGCGGCGCAGGACACCGGGACTGTCGGGGCCGCGGTCGACGAGGTCTCCCACGAACACGGCGGTACGGCCCTCGGGGTGCGTGCCCTCCTTGTAACCCAGCTTGCCGAGGAGGGTCTCCAGCTCGGAGCTGCAGCCATGGATGTCGCCGATGATGTCGAAGGGGCCGGTGAGGTGCCGGAGGTCGTTGTAGCGGCGCTCCAGGACGACTTCGGCGGTGTCGGCCTCCTCCTCGGTGCGCAGGATGTGCACCTTGCGGAACCCTTCGCGCTCCAGGCCTCGCAGCGAACGGCGCAGCTCACGGCGGTGGCGCTGCACGACGTGGCGGGGCATGCCCGCGCGGTCGGGGCGGTCGGCGTTACGCGCCTGGCAGAGCTCCTCCGGAAGGTCCAGGACGATGGCGATGGGCAGCACGTCGTACTGCCGGGCCAGCTGCACGAGCTGCTTGCGGCTCTCCGGCTGCACGTTGGTGGCGTCGACGACGGTGAGCCTGCCTGCGGCGAGACGCTTGCCGGCGATGTAGTGCAGCACGTCGAAGGCGTCACGGCTGGCGCTCTGGTCGTTCTCGTCGTCGGCCACGAGCCCGCGGCAGAAGTCCGAGGAGACGATCTCGGTCGGCTTGAAGTTCCTGCGTGCGAAGGTGGACTTGCCCGATCCGCTGGCGCCGATGAGGACGACGAGGGACAGGTCGGTCACCGGCAGCGTGCGTGGGGTAGCGGTCATGCGGCCTTCGCCTCCTTCGTCGTGTCCTGGGCCGTGGTCATCGTGAACACGGCCATCTGTGTGGGCGGCCCCACCTCGGGATCCTCCGGCCCCACGGGTACGAACTCCACCGCGTAGCCGTGGCGCCCGGCCACCCGGTCCGCCCAGTCCCGGAATTCCTCCCTGGTCCACTCGAAGCGGTGGTCTCCGTGGCGGACGTGCCCGGCGGGAAGCGTCTCCCAGCGGACGTTGTACTCGACGTTGGGCGTCGTCACCAGCACGGTCCGCGGTCGCGCGGACCCGAAGACCGCGTACTCCAGGGCGGGGAGCCGCGGCAGGTCGAGGTGTTCGATCACCTCGCTCAGCACGGCGGCGTCGTACCCCTTCAGCTGCTTGTCGGTGTAGGTGAGCGCGCCCTGGCGGAGGGTGACCCGCCCGGCCTGCCGCTCGCCCATCCGGTCCAGCTTCAGCCGGCGTGCGGCGACGGTCAGGGCGCGCATCGACACGTCGACGCCGACGATTTCCGTGAAGCGCACGTCCTTGAGCAGCGACTGCACCAACTGGCCCTGCCCGCAGCCCAGGTCGAGGACCCGGCCCGCCCCGGCGGCGCGCAGCGCCTCCAGGATCGCCGTGCGGCGCTGCTCGGCGAGCGGCACCGGCTTCTCCTCCGTGTCGGTGGTCTCGTCCACCGCGTTGTCGACGCTCTCCACCTCGAGGTCGTCCGACTCCGCGAGCCGGACCAGCTCGAGCCGCTCCATCGCCTGCCGGGTGAGCCCCCAGCGGCGGGAGAGGTAACGGCTGGTGATCAGTTTCTGTTCGGGGTGGCCCGCCAGCCAGCCCTCGCCGGCCCGGATCAGCTTGTCCACCTCGTCGGGTGCGACCCAGTAGTGCTTGGCGTCGTCGAGCACCGGCAGCAGCACGTACAGCTGGCGCAAGGCGTCCGCGAGCCGCAGCTCCCCCTCCAGCACCAGCTGTACGTAGCGCGAGTCGCCCCACTCCGGGAACTGCTCGTCCAGCGGTACGGCCACGGCGTCCACCCGTGTCCAGCCGAGCGGTGCGAAGAGCTTGTGCACCAGCTCGGCACCACCGCGTGCGGGCAGCGCGGGCACCTCGATCCGCAGCGGCAGCGCTTCCTGGACCCGCTCGGGCATCGCCCGGCACACCCCGTTCAGCGCGGACTTGAACACCGTCGTCATCGCGACCGACAGCAGCGACGACGCCGCGTACGGACGGTCGTTGACGTACTGCGCGAGCGCCGCGTCGGGGGCCCCGCCCCTGCCCTTCCCCTTGCCGCGCCGTACCAGCGCCACCGGATCCACCTCCAGCAGCAGCGCGGCGGTACAGCACTGCACCGATGCCTCGGGGTAGAAGACATGTGCGGTGCCGTGGGAGGTCGGATACGCCTGCGCCTTGTCGGGATGCTTGTGCAGCAGGTAGCCGAGATCGGTGGCGGGACGCTCAGGGGTGCCGTTCGTGCTGATAGTCAGGAACACGCGTCCGAGTATGGTCCGATGACCTGTCCCCCACCAGGCATTTTCATGTCCCTGATGGCTCCAGTCGCTCGGCCAGTGCCGCGATGTGGGAGGGGCCGACCCGGCAGCAGCCGCCGACCAGTCGCGCGCCCGCCCGCTGCCAGTCCCGCACCCTGCCCGGTGTGAACGTGCCCCTCCCGGTCCAGCTCCGGCCCTCGGCGTCCCATTCCTCCCCGCTGTTCGGGTACACGACGACGGGCTTGCCGGTGGCAGCGGACGCCACCTCCACCGCACGGTCCGCGTCCGCGGGATCGCAGCAGTTGACCCCTACGGCCACCACCTGGTCGATACCGGCGACGAGCCCGAAGGCCTGTGCCAGGGGCTGCCCGGCTCTGGTCCGGTCCCCCGCCACGCTGTACGAGAGCCAGACGGGCACTTCGAGGTCCTGTACCACCCGCAGCAGGGCCTCGGCCTCGTCGATGTCCGGGACCGTCTCCAGGGCCAGCACATCGGGGCCCGCCGCGGCCAGCGTCTCCGCCCGGGGGCGGTGGAAGCGCGCCAGCTCCCGGACGGTCAGCCCGTACCGCCCCCGGTACTCGCTGCCGTCCGCGAGCATCGCGCCGTACGGTCCGATCGAGGCGGCGACCCATAGCTCCCGCCCCGTCACCGTGCCCGCCCGGCGAGCCGACTCCACGCTGCCGCCCATCAGCTCCGCTGCCCGGGCCCGTCCGATTCCGCGCCGCGCGAATCCTTCGAAGGTCGCCTGGTAGCTGGCGGTGATGAGCACCTGCGCACCCGCCCGGGCATAGGCGGTGTGGGCGGCCTCGATCTGCTGGGGGGCATCGCTCAGCAGCCGGGCCGACCACAAGGTGTCGGACAGATCGCAGCCCTGGGCCTCCAACTGGTTGGAGAGGCCTCCGTCCAGCAGCACGGTCCCTTCGGCGAGCGCGTCGCCGAGCGTACGGCCGGGCGGGACATCCGGTGTCGGGGCGGAGTGCACAACTGCTCCTTGCTGTCGGCTGATCCATGTCGGTCCTGCGGTCGCGGTCCCTGTCGCGGTCCTGGCCATGGCCGGTCGCCGCACGGTCCCCGGGGCCCCCGGGCCTGTCGCTGTCGGCCGGGGGCCCGCGGGACCCGTCCTGCCGGCCGGGTGCTCCCGTCAGTCCAGCTGCGACTGGACCTGTGACGAGATCAGCTCCAGGTGCTCCAGGTCGTGCAGGTCCAGGACCTGGAGGTAGATCCGGGACGAGCCGGTGGCGGCATAACGGCCGATCTTGTCGACCACTTCGGCGGGCGATCCCGCCAGCCCGTTCGCCTTGATCTCCTCGACCTCCCGTCCGATGGCGGACGCGCGCCGTGCCACCTCCGCGTCGCTCCTCCCGACGCACACCACCAGGGCGTTGGAATACACCAGGTCGTCAGGGGCCCGGCCGGCCGCCACGGCCGCGTCCCTGACCCGGCCGAACTGCTTCTCGCTGTCCTCGATCGAAGCGAACGGGATATTGAACTCGTCCGCGTACCGCGCGGCCAGTCGCGGTGTACGGACCGCGCCGTGACCGCCGATCAGGACCGGCACCTTCGCCTGGGCGGGCTTGGGAAGCGCCGGCGAGTCGATGAGCTGGTAGTACGTCCCGTCGTAGCTGAAGGTCTTGCCGGTCTCCGTCTCCCACAGGCCCGTGACGATCGCCAGCTGCTCCTCCAGCCGGCCGAACTTCTCTTTCGGGAACGGGATGCCGTACGCCTTGTGCTCCTCCTCGAACCAGCCGGCACCCAGGCCCAGTTCGACGCGGCCACCGGACATCTGGTCGACCTGGGCGACCTGGATGGCCAGCACACCGGGGAGACGGAAGGTGCCCGCCGTCATCAGGGTGCCCAGGCGGATCCGCTTGGTCTCGCGGGCCAGTCCCGCCAGCGTGATCCACGCGTCGGTCGGACCGGGCAGGCCGTCCCCGGAGCCCATGCGCAGATAGTGGTCGGACCGGTAGAAGGCATCGAAGCCGAGGTCTTCGGTGGCCTTGGCGACGGTGAGCAGGGTCTCATAGCTCGCCCCTTGCTGGGGCTCGGTGAAAATTCGAAGATCCATGCCTCCATCCTGCACCTTCGAGACCACCGCGCCCCGTCTCCCCTGCCCTCTTGTCCCTGTGGTGGGCGGCCCGGTACCGCCCGGCCCACGGCTCACGGCTGGCCGGCGACGAAACCCGCCGGTCCGCGGATCCCCTCGAACGGACCGTCGTGCTCCTGGACCGGCTCCTGTTCGCCGGCCTGTTCACCGTCCTGTTCGGCAAGCCGCCTCAACATGCCGTGGACCCGGTCCACCGACTCGTCGACGGCGTCTATCGCTTCGATGCACTGCCAGTAGAGCCCTTCCTCCTCCGTGCCGCAGGCGACTCCCACCAGTGCGATACCCGCCTCGCCGAGCAGCAGCGCGAGAGCGGCCAGCGCTCTGGGCGCATGTGCCACTTCGGTGACCTGCGATGCCCGCACCCCTCCGGCCGGAACCATCGGGTGGTCGAGCATCGCACTGCCCAGGGCGCAGGTCTCGCTGAGCGCGCGTGCCTCCGTCCGTAACTCCGCGGGACCGCACCTCGCCAGATGTCCTCCGACCGCGCGGGCGAGTGCCTGGGCCTGCCATGCCTCCGCCATGACGGCCGGCACTCCCCGGCTCCCCGCCAGTGCGCTCCTGCCCGCCGTGATCAGTCGTTCCGCTTCCATGCGATTCCCCCGTCACCGAGACCACCCGTGAAAGAACCCGCTCATCTCTTCATTACCCACAGTGAAGTGTGTGGCACATGAAAGCCAGAGGAAATCGGAAATCTGTGGACAGGAAATCGTTTGTGGACAAGTCGATCACTCCGAAGAGTGACGACCCGTCTGCTCGCCGCCGTCCGGTGCCGGAAAACGCTGCTCATTCCGGTCGATCTTGGCCGCCAGCGCCGCCAGCACATCGATGCCCAGGACCTCGCAGAACTGCAGCAGATATGCCAGGACGTCCGCGACCTCGTCCGTGACGCGGAACGCGGTGCCGGGATCCTCCATCACCCTCGCCGACTGCTCCGGAGTCAGCCACTGGAAGATCTCCAGGAGCTCGGAGGCCTCCACACTCAGTGCGGCGCAGAGGTTCTTGGGGGTGTGGTAGGGCTCCCAGGCCCGGGACGCCGCGAAGTCGGCCAGTCGTCGCTGCAGTTGCGCTACATCCAGTTCCGTCACGGTCCCAGGTCTACCACCGTCGCGCCGGCCGTCCCGCGGGCCGCTGCCGCGGCCGCCCCACCGACCGTCCCCAGCAGGCGCACGTGCCCTTCCGCACAGACCGAGGCCGCCAGTGCGAGCAGTTCCCCGGTCTGCCGCGCATCCAGGCCGCGGTCGAGTCCGTCGGCGAGGACGGTGAGGGCCTGCAGGGCGGACGGCACCTCTGCGGCCGGATCCACCACCAGGACATGAGGGCCGGCCAGCAACACGAGGGAGTAGGCGAGATACCGGAGTTCTCCGTCGCCCAGACGGCCGACGGGGGTGCCGCGCCCCGCGCCCCGGCCGGCCAGCGCCTGCACGGTCCCGTCCGCCAGGCGCTCGACGGTCAGCCCCGTCACCCGGTCCGCGCACCCGGTGTCCGCGCTGGCGACCAGCCTGGCATGCCGTCGGGCGCACTGGCTCCGGGTGCGGTGCAGGACCTCGGCGAGGTTGTCGCAGCACGAGGTCAGCCGCCCTTCCCCCACAGGCACCGACGCACGCATCCGTCGCGGCTGAGGATCACAGACGAAGGCCGGCCGCAGGGCCACCACCACCTGTTCGGCTGCGGCCAGCACCCTCAGCTGTCCCTCCGTCGTCCCCGCGACCCGTAACGGCAGCAGTGCCGTGCCGAGCCGGTCGTCGGGGAAGGGCGCGCGGGTCACCGGCACCGCCCCGGCGGTGTGCCAGGCAGCCTGGACGCGGGAGCGCCGGGGATCGCGCAGCGCCGTGCTCAGCAGGGTCTCGCCGCAGCCCGTCAGCCGCTCGCCGACGATGCGGAGCGTGGGCTCGGCCTGCACGGCGAGATCCAGTCCCACCGGGCCGGCCGGGCCCTCCACCGTGCAGCCGAGCCGGAACCCCCGCCGCCCCTGCGCGTCGGCACGGGCGCGTTCGGGCACCCAGGACACCGGGTCGGGGAAGACCTCCTCCAGGGGGTCACCGGCGGCCAGCCGTGCGAGCGCCTCGTATCCGCGCAGGGCAGTCGACTTCCCGCTGCCGCTGCCTCCGGCGAGCAGCGTGAGCGGACCGAGCGGAATGACGGTGCGGCGGTGCGAGGCGAAGGCGTCGAGCCGGAGTTCACCGACGAAAGGCCGGGCGGGGCGGGGCGCGCCGGACGGCGACGGGGCCGTGGGACCCGAGGAGATCACAGTCATGAGCGGACCGTACGCACGCCGGTGACCGGCGAACCGTTCCGCCCGCACGACCTCCTACGATTGGGGTACGCCCTCCGCGGTGACCCCCTCGACCTCCATGCCGACCGGTGCGAGCAGGAAGACGTTGCGGTCGACCCGGTGCATCCCGCTGCCGAGCCCGAAGACCACACCGCTGCTGAAGTCCAGGATCCGCTTCGCCACGTCGCTCTCGGCGCCGGTGAGATCCAGCAGGACCGGAATCTGCGCCACCAGATACTCGGCGACCTCGCGCGCGTCCGCGAACACCTGGACCCTCAGGACGACCAGGCGCCGCTGTTCGGCCGACTCCTCCTGGTCCGGAGCCGTCCTGTGGTCGACCCGGGAAGGCCATTCGTTGCGGCCCCTCAGGGGTACGACCTGGGCGAGTCCTTCCCACTGTTCGTCGGTGGCGTCGTATCTGTCGTACCTGTCGTACCTGCTCACAGAACCACCCCGTCCATGTGCCGGTTGGCTGTGCGCCGGCTGCGCTCGCTGTTCATCGGGCAATTCTCTCGTCCCTCACCCGTTCGGCGTACCACCGACACGGGCCGGAACGTGATCGGCAGCCTCCGGTGTGCCCTCGCCCTCCGGTCCGGGGAGGGCGTTGAGCGGCGTGAACCGGACCGGGAGGTGGGCCGGGGCGCGGTGGAAGGGGCCCGGCCGCCAGAGCAGAGCGCCGGGCTCGACCGCCAGCCGGAGATCGCAGAGCTGGCTGGTGAGCTGTTCGATCGCGGTCATCGCCATCAGCAGGGCGGGCTGTCTGGCCGGGCAGCGGTGCGGCCCGGCCGACCACGCCAGGTGAGCACCGCCGCCGGAACGCACCGCGGGGTCCAGGAAGGACGGCGGCGCCTGGGTGTTGGCGGCCGCGAAGGAGACCAGCACCAACTGCCCGGCGCGCAGCGGCACCCCGTGGAACTCGGTGTCGTGGCGCGGGAAATGCGCTCCCATGTTGGCCAGCGGCGGATCACGCCAGAGCACGTCGTCGATCGCCTCGCGGGCGGTCGTCGCGCCTCCGCGCAGGGAACCCCCGTAACCGGCGTCGCTGAGCATCCGCAGCAGCGCGTTGCCGATCAGGTTGGCCGTGGGCTCGTGGCCCGTGCTCATGATGAGCGTGATCTGACGCACGGCCTCGTCGTCGTCGAGGCCTGCGGGGTGCTCGAGCAGGCAGGTGGTGAGGTCGCGGCCCGGCTCACGGCGCCGTGCGGAGACGAGAGCGGTGACGACGCCGACGAGCTCGTCGTGGGCCGCTGTCGCGTCCTGCGCGGAGTCCATCATCCCGGCGGTCCCGCGGACCACCCGCTCGCTGTCCTCGGGGGCCACGCCGAAGGAGGCGGTGAAGACGTGCAGGGGGAGCCCGCGGGCGTACTGGGCGATGAGGTCGCCGGTGCCGGTGGCCGAGAAGGCGGCGATGAGCCGCTGTGCGACCCGGGTGACCTCCGCACGCAGCAGATGGGGTTCGATCAGGGCGAGCGTGTCGTTGATGACCTCGCGGTAGCGGGCGTGGACGGCGCCGTCGGTGAAGAGCGCGGTGGGGCGGTGGCCGAGCACGGGCAGGACCGGTGAACCGGCCGGCACGCCCGCCTGCCAGACACGCGGGTCCTTGGTGAAGGTCTCGGTGTCCCGCAGCAGGTCGACGGCGGCCTGGTAGTCGGTGACCAGCAGCGCGTCGATGTCCGGGGCGATGCGCACCCTGGCCAGCGGCCCCTGGGCCCGCAGCCTGCCGTAGTGGCCGTGCGGATCGGCGGCGAAGTCCGCGCCGTACAGGGCGAGCGGTTCGAGGGCCGAGGGGCCGGTGGGGGGCGGGGTCCCGGCCGTGTGAGAGTTCATGACGATTCCCCGGGCGCGGGCAGAGCGGTCAGCGCGTGCTCGGCGAGGGCGATCAGGGCGTCGATGCTGCCCCTGCGTTCGCGTGCGTCGCACTGCACCAGCGGGGTGCGGGGATCGAGGTCCAGATGCTTGCGCAAGACCTCGTCCGTATGGGCGGGGGTGCCGGGGAAGCGGTTCACGGCGACGGCGTACGGAAGTCCGTGCTCCTCCACCATGTCCATGACGGCGAAGGAGTCCTCGAGCCGGCGGGTGTCGACCATGACGAGGGCGCCGAGCGCACCACGGGCGATGTCCTCCCAGAGGGGGAAGAAGCGTTCCTGGCCCGGGGTGCCGAACATGTAGAGCACCAGGTCGTCCCGGACGGTCAGCCGGCCGAAGTCGACGGCGACCGTGGTCGTGGTCTTCTCCGGAAGCCCCGCGGTGTCGTCGAGCCCGGTACTGGACTGCGTCATCGCCTCTTCCGTGTGCAGGGTCGGGATCTCCGACAGCGTACGGATCAGGGTCGTCTTGCCCACGCCGAAAGGACCCGTGACGACGAGTTTCACCAGGGTCTCGGCGGCGCTCGGCAGATAACCGATGCCGCCCCGGTCAGTGGAGGGAACGGAGTCCAACGAGCAGCCTCTCGACGAGCGACCGGTCGATCTCGCCGGCGCTGGGGATCGGTGGTCGAGCGTGCAGATGTCCTGCGGCCACGAGATCTGTGGCCAGGAAGACCGTGGCGCTGACCGGCAGGTCCAGATGGGCGGCGCACTCGACGACGGTGAGGGCTCCCGGTTCCAGGAGCTCACACAGCCTGCGCTGCTCCGCACCGGTGCCCGGCGGCACGGCCGAGTCCGTGCGGATGAGCACGGTGAGCCGGTCGAGCGCGGGGCCGGCGGGCGCGGAGCGGCCACCGGTGACCAGATAGGCGGGAATCAGGCGGCGGCCTGGGCCGGGGGTCATGGCCGGGTGGCGGCGTCCGGTTGGCGGGCGGGGGCGTGCATGGCCCGGGTCAGCGCGGCGACCTGCACCTGCATCTGGTACGCGATGTTCCCCAGGTGCGCGTCCGGAGCCGCGAACAGGGCCAGGGTGGTGTTCCTGCCTGCCGGTACGACGACGGCGAATCCCAGGTCGGACTCCACGACGGTCTGGGCCAGGCGCGGCGATTCGGCTTCGGTGAAGGCGGTGGTGAAGGCACGGGCCGCCGCGTGCAGGGTCGCCGTCATCGCGGCCACGCGCTCGGCGGACGCACGGTCCAGGCCGGGTGACGCGCCCTCGACGAGTCCGTCGCCGGTGGCCACCAGGGCGTGCTGCACTCCGGGCAGTTCCAGCAGGGGGGTCAGTACCCAGGCGAGATCACCGGCGGTGGGGGTGGTGCTCACGTCTCGTCGTCTCCTCGGTCGTCCGATGGGAATGCTGGGGGCGCCGGCGGCGCGAGCGCCTTCCTGCCGCCGAGGGCGCCCTCCTGGAGGGCGGCCCAGGCCGCTCCGGCCTGCTCGGGGGTGCGCAGCGCGGGCTCGTCCTCCGCCTGTTGCCGAGTCGCGGACGTCTCGGGGGAGGCGGCCCGGGGGGCTCTGCGCCGCCGGGTGGGCAGCCCTGCCGGACGCCCTGCCCCCTCGGCGCGGGGGGCGGTTCCGGCGGGCACGGGCGGGGTGGAGGCGGGCGCCGGTGCGGCAGGCGTGGCCGGCTCCGCGGATACGGGTGCCGCAGCGGCGGGTTTCGCGTGGGCAGGAGCGGCGGCCGGCTCGGGGCTGCCGGCAGTGGCCCCGGCCGCCCGCGCGTGCACCGGCTTCGGCGCGAGCACGGACAGGGTCCGGTCGTCGTCCATCACGGTCAGCAGGTGGGCCGGGATGCGCAGCATCGTCCGCATCCCCCCGTACGGCGACGACTCGATGTGGCAGCTGAAGCCGTAACGCGCGATGAGCCGTCCCACCACGGCGAAGCCGGTCTGCGGTGGGTCCCCCAGCTCGGTGAGCAGCACCTCGGAGGGGCCCGCCAGCAGTGCGCGGGCCCGCTTCAGCGCGTCGTCGTCCATGCCGATCCCGGCGTCGTCGACCAGGATCAGAGCCCCGCGGCCGGCGGCCTGCTGGACGGTCACCGGTACCTCGGTGTCCGGGTGCGAGTACGCCGTCGCGTTGGCCAGCAGCTCGGCGAGGGCGATCGCGAGGGGTTCGGCGGCCCGGGCGACCAGGGCGAGCCGTTCCTGGCGCAGATGGTTGGCGACCTTGATCCGCTCGTACCCCGCGACCCGGGACTGGGCGCCGAGCACGACCTCGACGAGCGAGGAGTTCTGCCGGGCCAGCCCCGGCCAGGCGTCACAGAGCACGGCGGTGGCCTGGGTACGGCGCAGCGCCAGTTCGTTACGGAAGTCGAGCTGCAGGATCCGCGGGTCGTCGTACTCGTGCTGGAGCTCCTGCAGCAGGTGCTGTGACTGGTTGAGCAGTGACTGGATCTTGGCGGAGGTGCCGCGCATGGCCGACCGTGCCGCCGCGTCGACCCGTCCGCGTTCCTCCAGAACCGCCGTGCGCGCCGCCTGGACGGCTTCGGTCAGCAGCCGTGCGGCCTCCCCCTCGATCCCCGCGGCCTCCCGCAGGCCGGGAACAGGTACGGCCCGGTGGGAGAGTGCGGTGGCCGCGGCGGGTATCCGCTTCCGGGCGAGCCGGCGGATCTCCTCGGTGAGGGCGAGGGTGCGTGCCTCGGCCGCCCGGGCCTGCCGCTCGGCCAGCTCCGCGCGGGCCGAGGCGCCGTACGCCTCCCGCCTGGCCCGGTACATGCGTGCGGTCGACCATGTCGCCCCCACGGCGGCGATCAGGGCCAGGATCCATGCAGCCACGGCGTCACCGCTTCCCTGTCGTCGGGGACGGTCCTGAGCCCGCCCGGCCGGACGCCGGGCCGCCCCACCGGCCGGCCGTCACGCTCGCCCGCCCGTACACGCCGCGTCGGCCCCATGGGAGGCCGCGGCCACGTCGGCCGTCATCCGGAGGCTCCCGGGGAGTTCGGAGCCGTCCAGGTACCGGTGCTCGCTTCCGATGGCCACCACGAGCCGCTCCGGCAGGCCGGGAGCCGGGTGGCGGCCCTCGTCGATCACCCGGCGGGCCGCCTCGGCCGCGGGGGACCCTGCCGTGTGGAGGACGTGGGCGCTTTCGCGTACGTACGCGAGGCAGCCCGTGTGCTCCCGCACCCCGGCCGGGCCGGGCACCGGCCCGTGGCCGGGCACGATCACCTCGGCTCCGGTGGCAGGGACGCGTGCGCGAGGACCGGCCACCTTGCTCAGGGGACCGGCCCGGCGCACCGGGTGGCCCCCGGGCTGCCGGCGGGTGGAGGAGGAG
This sequence comes from Streptomyces sp. NPDC014623, assembly GCF_043088245.1. Lineage (NCBI taxonomy): Bacteria > Bacillati > Actinomycetota > Actinomycetes > Kitasatosporales > Streptomycetaceae > Streptomyces > Streptomyces sp. NPDC014623. The sequence continues at coordinate 88,298 of NZ_JBIBZU010000022.1, forward strand.
ACGGCGTCGCCGCTGAACACCGTGCGCTGCGCGGGCAGATGCACGATCAGCCCCCCGCCGTGTGCGCGGGCGGCAGGGACGGCACCTGGACCGTGTACTCCCCCAGGGTCAGTTCGAGCTCTCCGGTGAGACAGGCCGTCGGCCGCACCACTTCGGTGGGGGACCGGTCGAAGGCTCCGAAGTGCCGGCCGGGATACGCGCCGAGGAATGTGGAGGAACCACTTCCGGCCACCGGGGCGTGCTGCCGCTGAGGGGTGGGACCGCGGTGGACGGGTCCCCGGGCCTCCCGGGCCGGGATGATCTCGGCGTCCGGCAGCATCCCGGTACCCCACCGGTGGTCCCCGCCGGCCTGGGTGACGATCACGCGGCCGATGTCCGCCCCGTCGGGCAGCAGCTCCTGACTCTCCACGAGGAACTGACCGGCCGGGAAAGGGTCATAGGGGGTGCCGATCCACAGCGCACCGCGCGGCGACACGAGAAGACCGCAGTTGGCCGGGCCCCGCTTAGGCGACAGCCGGGCGCGGAGGTCCCTGCCGAGGTCCGCGAGGGTCCCACCCGTGATCGGCATGGGGTGATTATGCCGATCGCGATCCGGTCGCGCGTTCGAACTCGACCGATACGCAGGCCCGGTGACGCAAAATCACCCGTCGCGTGCACCGTCCCCCGCGGTCCGGTGACCGTCCGGGGTCACCACAGATCATCCTCACAGGGGGTTTTCCGCCCGATGTACGAGATGCGAGCCGTCGAGCCCACACCGCGCGGCGGATACCCGCACGGAGCGAGGAGACCGGATTGCGCCGACTACCCACCGAGCATGGCCGAAAACAGCTGCTGCACGGATCACTGAAGCGCGAACACTTTGCTTGTTTCTGCTCGATTGACCCATGTAACATGCAGAATCAAACAATCGGGCGTCGATTCCATCCATCCCGCCCCACCAGGTGCGAGCAGCAGCGGAGTGCGGACATGTCGCATGTCGAGACCGAGACAGCCGGCCAGCCGGAGTGCTGGCGTCGCGCCGCAGAGGTGGCCGCCGACCGGAAGGCGGACCTGCCCGCCACCGGTGAGCGCGTCGCCGTCGTCGGCTGCGGGACGTCGTTCTACATGGCCCAGGCCTACGCCTCGCTCCGCGAGGCATCCGGGCAGGGCGAGTCGGACGCGTACGCCGCCTCGGAGTTCCCCTTCGGACGCGCCTACGACCGGGTCGTCACGCTGACGCGTTCGGGTACGACGACCGAGGTGCTCGCCCTGCTGTCCCGGCTGCGGGGCGCCACCCGGACCGTGGCCGTGACCGCCGACCCGCGGACTCCCGTGATGGATGCCGCCGACGAGGTGGTCGTCCTCGACTTCGCAGACGAACGGTCCGTGGTCCAGACGAGGTTCGCGACCACGGCCCTGACCCTGTTCCGCGCCCATCTGGGACTGCACACCGAGGACGTCGTCAGGGACGCGGAGACCGCCCTGGCGGAACCGCTGCCCGGAGGACTCCTGGAGTGCGACCAGTTCAGCTTCCTGGGGCGCGGGTGGACGGTCGGCCTCGCCAACGAGGCGGCGCTCAAGATGAAGGAGGCGTCCCTCTCCTGGACGGAGTCCTACCCGGCGATGGAGTACCGCCACGGCCCCATCAGCATCGCCACGGCCGGGACCGCGACCTGGATGTTCGGCGAAGCCCCGGAAGGGCTTCGGGACCAGGTGCGGGCGACCGGGGCCCGTTGGGTGGAGAGTGGCCTGGACCCACTGGCCGACCTGGTCCGGGTCCAGCGGCTGGCGATCGCCCGTGCGGCGGCCCGTGGTCTCGATCCCGACCGGCCGCGCCATCTGACCCGGTCGGTGGTGCTCGGCACGGCCGCCGGGTCCTGAACCCTCACGGCATGCCTCGTACCGGGCCGGCGGGCAGCCCGGTACACAGCCGTGACCTCGGAGGTCAGGCCTCTTCGAAGTAGGCGTCCAGCGCCTCGTCGAGTTCCGCCGTCCACTTCTTGAGGTCGCTCCGGGACCCGGCCTCGACTTCGGCGTTGAACCACCGGCGGCTCGACAGGTGGACGGTCACGGTGAACCGGCGTCCGAAGCGGCCGGTCCTGACCTCGACCGCACCGATCTCGGTCCAGTCGAACTCCGCCTCCTGGTCGTCGAGCCTGAAGCGGACACCCTCGGCGTCCACCTTGATGGATCCGCGCCGGTCGCTGACCTCGAAGACGGGTCCGTCCTCGTCGCCGGCGCCCTTGCGCACGGCCCCGCCGGCGGCCGTGGAATCGTCCACGGCATCCTCTGCGGCCTCCTCGGCGAGCACGTCCTCGGTTCCGGTCTTCCGGGTCTCCTCGGCGCCCTCCGCCTCCGCTTCCGCCTCCGTCCGCGCGGGGGCCGGGGCCGTCAGGCCGGGGATGTACGCCGGGTCTGTCCCCGCGGCGAACTCGGTCTTGGTGTTTGAATCTATACGCTGCTCCACGGCGGGCAGTATGGACGACGAACCTGTGCGAGACCAGTCACCCGGGTTCCGCCGGGCCTGTCGCCGGGACACCGGCCGTCGTGGCGCCGCGCCGGGGCGGCCTCCGGGGACGAAGGAGGCCGGACACGGACGACGGGTGGTACGGGTTCGGCGGAACCCGTACCACCCGTCAGTCCTGTTCCTCCGTCGCACATCCGCGCGCCGGCGGTCCCGCCTCCGCGAGGACTCAGTAGGCGCCGAACACGTTGTCGATCGAGCCGTACCTGTCCGCGGCGTAGTTGCACGCGGCCGTGATGTTGGCGACCGGGTCGTAGCTGTCCGTCGACGTGCCGGGCACGTGGTAGGCCTCGAAGGTCGGGTCGATGACCTGCAGCAGCCCCTTGGAGGGGATGCCCGCAGCGGCGTTCGAGTCCCAGTTGTTGATGGCCTGGGGATTGCCCCCGGATTCGCGGATGATGTTGCGGTGGATGCCCTCGTAGCTGCCGGGGATGCCGTGCTCGGCCATGACGGCCAGCGACTCCTTGATCCAGCCGTCGAGGTCGTCCGTGTACGCGGCCGGCTCGGCGGCGGGAACGGCTTCGGCTGCGGGGACGGCTTCGACGGCGGGCGCGCCCTCAGCGGCGACGGAGGTGCTCGTGCGCTCCGAGCGGTCGGCGCGGTCAGCGCCTTCCTCGGCGCGGCCGGACGCGGCAGAGGCCTTGGGTTCGGCCTTTTCGGCCTTGTCCGCCGACTTGTCATCGGCGCCGGTTCCGATAACCAGCTTCAGGCCGGGGTGAATCAGGTCGGGGTTTCCGCCGATAACCTTCTGATTGCCCTCGTACAGAGCCTTCCAGCCACCGGCCACCGAATACTCACGCGCGATCTTGGCGAGAGTGTCGCCCAAGATCACGGAATGCGTGGCGGACTCGGACTTCTGCGCGGCGATTCCCTTGCCGGACACGGCAGTCGACGTCGTCGCCTTTTCGACGACGGCCGGCTGGGCCGGGGCCGCAAAGGCGCTCGTCGCACCGAGCACGGGGAGGGCCAGGGCGGCTCCACCCGCGCTCACGGCGATGATGCCGCGGGTGAGCGAACTGGTCCTGGAACGACGGCGCTTACCGTTTTCGAGCATGCTGAATTCCTCTCCGTCGCCTGCGAAGTGAGCTGTCGGGTTCGGGCTGGAGATGCCCGGCCGCACAGGAATGCGACTTCACCCCGAGCCGCCCCGGAAACCGGATCGGCGCTTACCTGGGTCCCCCGCTCCTGCCGTACGAGAAGTAGTCGGGTCACCGGGCGGCGGCAGGATTCGGCGTTCCGTCCGGAGTGATGGTGACCGTAGGCGAGGAATAGGGAAAGGAACAAGCCCGGCGCGGTGATCACAATTCATTCGCAAGATCGATTCACGGGAATTCATGTAATCCACCCCACACCGCACTCCCCACTTCTCTTGGCACAGAAGGGAACCGACTGCCGCTCCCCCGCGTCGGGGAGCCCGAAGGTGACCCTGGTCACTGAGTCCGATTAGGGCGTTTTGCTCCCGCGTGAAGGGGGCCAGGTCGCACGAAATGACCTTTTGTGAATGAGGGGACTTCCTAAATAAAATCCCTCAAAACGGGCATATGGACCATGAATCCCAGATGCGGGCATATCGTGAGTGTTTGCGTGGAACCGATCCGCTTATGACTGAAAGTCCGTACCCCTCGGCCCCCCGGATCACCGTCCTGCCCGTGCAGCCCGGGGATCCGCCCTTCCGCATCGTGGAGATCGACGGAGAGGTGATCGGAAGCGCGACCGCCATGACGGACGTGCTGATCGCCGCCGCGGCGGCCGGTGTCCCGGTCCATGACCTCGACGACCCTGCCGCCGTCCGATGGGTGGGGGGCGGCAAGCTCCACTGGAAGCCGCACTGAACGGAGCGGGAGGCGGCCGGGAACGGCGGTGAGGGCTCCGCAGGACGCCGGGGGCGAGGCGCGGGCCGTCGGCGCGCGAGAGGCGCGCGGGCCGGGCACGAGGAATCGCGGAGACCGGACGTGAGGGGTCACCACCGGCCGGACCACGGCACCGGGCGCGGGAAGCCGCGCGGGTCGTGGCCTCCGTGCCGGAGCGGTCCCGTCCGTCAGGCCCCGCCAGGGGGCGTCGCGGCGGCCGGATCCCGCGGCAGGTGGAGCGCCGCCTCCAGGTGGGTGGTCCGGCCACCGGACATCAGGACGGTCACCCCGCCCCGCACCGCGGCGACCTGGGCGGCTGCCGTGCGGCCGGCGTCCGGCAGAGCCCCGGCCTCGCCACTGTCCGCACGAGGCGGACACCTGCACGCAGGGTCTCCTGCCACCGGCCGATCAGCCGGCCGGTGAGCGCCTGCGCGGCGGGGGTGGTGCCACCCGGCTCGGTGACCAGCACGACCGGCGGACAGCCGGCACCCTGTCGCCCGTGACGCCGGGCGAACCCGTCGCACCAGGTCTCCCGCTCCTGCCGGGGGCCCGGCTCGCCGAGGCGCGGACCCCGGTCACCCGGCACGCGTCCGGTCTCGCCGGCACCCACCGCGAGCAGTTCCTCCCGCCGGGGAAGCAGGGGGGAGATCCGGCTCCTGACGGCCGGGGACGCACCCTCGCCTCGTCCGGTGTGAGGCCCGCCGCGCCCCGGCCCGGGTCTCCACGATGCGGCGACGGGCCGGTCCCCCTCGACGGGGAGCCGCGGGGTCCGTTTCCGCTCGGCACACCGGAACGCCTCGGACTCCTGGACTTCCGGGCCCGCCGTGCGGGCGGAACCTGACGCCGCCGGGCCCGCGTCAGTCCTGGATCCGGATGGCGAGTGCCGGGCAGACGGCCGCGGCCTGCTGGACGTCTTCGGCCCGGGCCGAGGGCGGTGCGGGGTCGAGCAGTACGGCGATGCCGTCGTCGTCCTGGTCGAACACGTCGCCGGCGGCGACCACACACTGTCCGGACGCCACGCACTTGTCCTGGTCGAGGGTCACTTTCATGAGCACTCCTTCGTCGTCGGTGTCTCTGTGACGCGGGTGGCGACGCAGGCGCGGGGGCGCGGCGTCACCAGGCCACGGGCAGTTCGTGGACGCCGTAGACGGACCCGTCGTGCTTGAACGACAGTTCCTCCAGGCCGGCGTCCAGGCGCAGGGTGGGGATGCGCCGGTAGAGGGTGCCGTAGACGACCTGCAGCTCCATACGGGCCAGCGGCTGGCCGAGGCACTGGTGCACGCCGAAGCCGAAGGCCACATGGCGCCGTGCGTCACGCCGGAGATCGAGCCGGTCGGGGTCGGTGAAGACCTCGGGATCACGGTTGCCGATGTCGTTGGGCACGATGATCCCCTCCCCCGCCCGGATGACCTCGCCGGCGACCTCGATGTCCTCCAGGGCCACGCGGCGGCGTCCCGTGTGGGTGATGTTGAGGTAGCGCAGCAGCTCCTCCACGGCACGGACCACCACCTCGGGGTCCTCGGCGTCCCGCAGCAGGGCGAGCTGATCCGGGTGCTCGAGCAGGGCGAGGGTGCCCAGAGCGATCATGTTCGCCGTGGTCTCGTGCCCGGCGAGCAGCAGCAGCACGCCCATTTCGGCGGCTTCGCGGCGGGACAGCTCTCCTGCCCCGATCCGGGTGCCGAGGCCCGACAGGAGGTCCTCCGCGGGGCGGGCGATCTTCTCTCCCATCAGCTCGTCCAGATATCCGAGCAGGTTGCCGTGAGCCGCGGCCCGCTCCTCCGGAGCAGCGCCGCGGCTGATGAGGGTCCTGCTGTTCTCCTGGAAGAAGTCGTGGTCGCTGTAGGGGACTCCGAGCAGTTCGCAGATCACGAGGGAGGGGACGGGGAGGGCGAATGCCTGGACGAGGTCGGTCCGCGGGGGGCCGGACAGCATGTCGTCGATCAACCCGTCCACGATCTTCTGGACGGCGGGCCGCATCGTCTCGACGCGTCTGATCGTGAAGGGGGCCGTCACCATCCGCCGCTGGCGGGCGTGTTCGGGGTCGTCCATCAGGATGAAGCTGAAGCCGGTCCCCCGCACCGGTGCCGAACTGGGGTAGCCGGGCCGGGTGATGTCGGCACTGACCCTGGGATCGGCGAGGAGGGTGCGCTGGTCGGTGTAACGGGTCACCAGCCAGGGCGTGGTCCCGTCCCACAGGCGGACCTTCCTGAGCGGCCCCTGCTCCTGTTCGGTCTTCAGTGCGGGCGGCGGGTCGAACGGGCAGCCCGCCGCCCTGGGCATCGGGAATTCCGGGGCCGAGGGTGCCTGCACCTCTTGAGGACGTACCGTGCTGGTCATCGTTTCCTCGATTCGTCGTGCGGTGGCTGACGTGCCGTCGTCCGCCGTCATGGCGCGGAGGGTTCGGGGGACGGGGCCGGGCCGCCGATCTCCTGCCGGAGCAGTCGCGCCTGTCTGGGCATGCTCCAGCCGAGGACTCCGGTGACTCTCCCGTCGCGCTCGTAGCGGGCTGTGAAGCGCCCGTCCGCAGGGTCACCGTCCACGACGGTCACCGCGGCGTCCGGGCCGAGCCTGCCGTGGGCCTGGATCCGGGCGTCGAACTGATCGGTCCAGAAGTAGGGCACGGGGGTGTACGGCCGGTCGGCGCCCAGGATGTTGTCCGCGACGGCGATGGCCTGCTCGGTGGCGTTCGTGCGGTTCTCCAGGCGCATGGGGGCGTCGAACAGTTCGTGGTGCCAGGACGCCACGTCCCCCACGGCGTAGATCCCCTCCGCCGCCCGGCAACGGGAGTCGCAGACGAGGCCGTTGTCGATGCGCAGCCCGCTGTCGTTCAGCCATCCGGTGACGGGTTCCGCCCCGATGGCGACGACGACCACGTCGGCGGGCAGGACCTCCTCCGTGTCCAGGCGCACTCCGCTCACCCGGCCCCCGGCCGAGGTCAGCCCGGTCACCGAGTGGCCCAGCCTCAGACGGACGCCGTATCCGGTGTGCAGTGCGGCGAGCAGACCTGACACCACGGGCCCGAACTGGGCCGGCATGGGCGCCGGTCCGGGACCTGTCAGGGTGACGTCCAGACCCATGGAGCGTGCGGTGGCGGCGATCTCGGAGCCGAGTACGCCTTCCCCGACCACGACGAGCCGCCGTGCCGCGAGGAGACCGGCCCGCAGCGCGAGGGCGTCGTCGAGCGTCCGCAGCACGTGAACGCCTTCGAGGTCCGGCTGCCCGGGCAGCGTTCTGGGGCGCAGTCCGGTGGCGACGACCACGGCGTCGGCGCTCACTTCGCGGCCCGAGGCGGTGCGTACCGTACGGGCGTGTGGATCGAGGCCGGCCGCCGGGTCGCCGAGGAGGAGTTCGGCGCGCAGACCCGCCAGCGCTTCGGGGGTCCGCAGCTGCGTCGTGTCAGGGGCCTTGCTGCCCGTCAGCACCTGTTTGGACAGGGGAGGGCGGTCGTACGGCTGGTGCCTCTCGGCGCCCAGCAGCGTCAACGTGCCCTGGTAGCCCTTGCGGCGCAGCGCCTCCGCGGTGGCCAGCCCGGCGGCGGACGCGCCGACCACGAGAACGCGGGAGGGAGTCATGGGACCTCTGTTCCTCGCTCCGGCGGCCCGGAGGCGGGCGCCGGAGCGCTGGTGGGCGGGAGAAGCGGATGACGCGTCGGCGGGTCCGTCAGCGGCAGCGCGTGACGGGCGCCGTCCAGAGCCCGACGACGGCGTCGATGAGACCGGTGGCGGTGTCGTGCCAGTCGGTACGGGGGGTGGGGGCGCCGGCGGCGAGAGCGCGTTCACGCTCCGCGCAGGTGTGGAGGATCAGGGTGCGTGCCATGGCGGCCCGCTCGGCATGGACGTCGGCCGGCAGGTCGGGCAGGCACCGGTTCAGCCCTTCGAGTGTCCGCAGCGTCGGAGGACAGGCGAGCGACTCCTCGGCCATGATGTCCTGCAGCACCGGGTCGGTCATGACCTGGGCGCAGAACCGGGCGAACCAGGTGGGGGCGGCCGCACGCGCGAGATGCTCGGTGGTGGGCCGCACCAGACAGGCCACCCACGCCCCGATGTCCGTCGGGTCCTCGATGTCTGCCAGCAGACGGGCACGGGTCCCCTCGATCTGCCCGACGTGCTTACGGACGATGGCCCGCACCAGATCGGCCTTCGTCCCGAAGTGATAGCCGACCGCGGCGTTGTTCCCCTGCCGCGCGGCTTCGCTGACCCGGCGGTTGGACACCGCGTAGACGCCGTGCTCGGCGAACAGCCGCTCCGCGGCGCACAGGATGCGCTCCCTGGTCTCGCCGGCCTGCTCGGCCCGCGCCGTCCGCTCCATGCACCGTCTCCTGGGTCGAGGGTGTCCCGGCGCAACAGGCAATCGGTCACCGCCACGTCGGTCAAGCAGTTGACTTAGATGTGGCCGAGACGGTCGCACGTCCACCGCAGGGCGGTCTCCTGGTGCCGGCGAGGCCCGTACCGCCCGCACCAGGAGGCCCACGGGTGCTCCTGGCCCCGCATCCGGCACCGCTCACCCGGTACGGCCCGCGGGCCTCCGGGCCCGGAGCATGCGGCTCCGGTGAGTGCCGGGAATTGGCGCGAAACCGCCGGGCGCACACGGACAGTCCCGGAATGCCGTGGCTCAGCGGCTCGGAGCTGCCTTTGCCGGCACGCCATGACACAACGCATCTGCAAGGCGAGAGCCGCATGATCGTTGTAAATGCGGGTGTGATCCACATATCGTGTCGCACATGCAGTCCTACACGATCGGTCAGGCGGCCCGTCTTCTCGGCGTGAGCCCGGACACCGCCCGCCGCTGGGCGGACGCCGGCCGGGTCGCGACCCATCGCGACGAGAGCGGGCGGCGCCTCATCGACGGCCGCGACCTGGCCGCCTTCTCCATCGAGGTCGCCCGGTCAGGGCCCGGCGAGGACGAAGTCCCCTACACCTCCGCGCGCAACGCCTTCCCGGGCATCGTCACGGCGGTGAAGCTCGGTGACGTCGCGGCCCAGGTCGAGATCCAGGCCGGCCCGCACCGCCTCGTCTCGCTGCTGACCAGGGAAGCCGTGGAGGAGCTGGGACTCGAGGTCGGCATGCAGGCGACGGCCCGCGTGAAGTCGACCAGCGTGCACATCGACCGCGCCTGACGCGACACCGCCACCTGCGGGCGGCGGCTCTCACCGAGGAGTTCCCCTGATGCCCTTCCCCCTCACCGGCCGCAGGGCCGGCGTCACGGCCCTGATGGCGGCTCTGCTCGCCACCCTGTCCGCGTGCGGCAGCGACGGCGAGGGCTCCGCCGCGCCGAAGACCGGGCTGACCGTGCTGGCCGCCTCCTCACTGACCGACGTCTTCACGACCGCCGGTGCCGCGTACGAGAAGGAGCACCCCGGCACGGAGGTGACGTTCTCCTTCGCCGGGTCGCAGGAGCTCGCCGCCCAGGTCGGTCAGGGCGCGCCCGCGGACGTGCTGGTCACCGCCGACACGAGGACGATGGACGGGCTGACGGCGGACACCGGCGAACCGGTGGTCATCGCGAGGAACCGCCTGGTCATCGTGACCGGAGAAGGCAACCCCGAGAAGGTCGGAAGTCTCGCCGACCTCGCCGATCCCGCGCTCCATGTGGTCCTGGCCGCGCCCGAGGTGCCGGTCGGCCGTTACGGCAAGCAGATCCTGGACGCCCAGGGGATCGACGTGAAGCCGGTCTCCCAGGAACCCAACGTCCGCGCGGTCCTCAGCAAGGTCGCGCTCGGGGAGGCCGATGCCGGGCTCGTGTACAGGACGGATGCCGTCACCGGCGAGGTCGACGCGATCGACATCCCCGACGCGCAGAACGCCATCGCGTCCTACCCGGCCGCGGCACTGAAGTCGTCCGGGAACAGCAAGGCCGCGGCCTCGTTCGTCTCCTGGCTGTCCACTCCCGGGGCCCAGGAGATCCTCCGGGCCGCAGGCTTCCAGAAGCCGTGACGGACCGGCCCGCAGGGAACGCGATGAAGCAGCTCCGCAGCCGCCCGCCGGGCCCCCGCGCCCCGCTCGCCCTGGCGGTTCCCGCCCTGCTCGCCGTCGTGTTCCTGATGCTGCCGCTGGCCGGCATCCTGGCGCGCACGTCCTGGGGCGAGCTCGGTACGCATCTGACGGACCCCGGCACCACGCGGGCCCTGAAGCTGTCACTGCTCGTCTCCGCCTGGGCGCTCGGGCTCTCGCTCGTGCTGGGAGTGCCCCTGGCCTGGCTGCTGGCCCGCGTCGACTTCCCCGGCAAGGCGCTCGTCCGCTCGCTCGTCCTGCTGCCGATGGTGCTGCCGCCGACCGTCGGCGGCGTGGCGCTCCTGCTCGCGTTCGGGCGGCGGGGGCTCCTCGGGCCCTGGCTGGAGGACACGTTCGGCATCATCCTGCCGTTCCACACCCCGGGAGCGGTCCTCGCCGCGGCCTTCGTCGCGATGCCGTTCCTCGTCATCAGCCTCGAGGGGGCCCTGGGCGGCCTGCATCCGCGGTACGAGGAGACGGCCGCCTCCCTGGGCGGCTCCCCGGTGCGCGTCTTCTTCACCGTGACCCTGCCCATGGTCGCGCCCGGCCTGGCCGCGGGAGCGGCGCTGACCTGGGCACGGGCGCTGGGTGAATTCGGCGCGACCATCACCTTCGCCGGCAATCTGCCGGGCACCACGCAGACCCTGCCCCTTCAGGTGTATCTGCTGCTCCAGGACTCCCCCGAGGCGGCCACCTCCGTCTCGCTGCTCCTGCTCGCCGTCGCCATGGCGGTACTCGTCGCCCTGCGCGGACACTGGACCGGCGCGCCCCGCTCCGCCGCTGCTCCGCGCCGCACCGCCGGGGAGCCCGCCCCGGAGCCGTCCGCGGAGGGCCCGCCCGCCCCCGCCTCGTTCCCCGCGCCCCGCGGGAGCTGGCCGCTGCACGCCGAGGTCACCGGCTTCGACCAGCTCATCCTCGACGCGGAACCGGGCACGACGATCGCCGTCGTCGGTCCGAACGGCGCGGGCAAGACGACCCTGCTGCGCGCCCTCCTCGGCCTGACACCGCGTGCGCACGCCGTACTGCGCCTCGGGGACACCGACGCCGGTGGTCTGCCCCCGCACCGGAGGGGCGTCGCGTGGGTCCCGCAGGACGGCGCCCTCTTCCCGCACCTCTCCGCACTGGCCAACACCGCCTACGGGCTCCGCGCCCGCGGGGTACCGCGCGCCGAGGCCCGGCGCGGCGCCCGGCAGTGGCTCGACAGCCTCGGGGTCGGGCACCTCGCCGCCCGGAGACCCGCCCAGCTGTCCGGCGGCCAGGCCCAGCGCGTCGCGCTCGCCCGCGCGCTGGCGGCGCGCCCCCGGCTGCTGCTCCTGGACGAGCCGCTCGCCGCCCTCGACCACACCACCCGCGCGCGTGTACGCCACACCCTGCGCACCCACCTCGACGGCTTCGGGGGTGTCTGCCTGATCGTCACGCACGATCCCGTCGAAGCGGTCTCGCTGGCGGACCGCGTCCTGGTACTCGACGAGGGGAGGGTCCTGCAGGACGCGCCGCCCGGCGAGGTCACCCGGCATCCGCGCTCCGTCTGGGTGGCCCGGATGCTCGGCCGCAACGCCTGGCCCGGCACGGCCACCGCCGCGGGCCTCCGGCTCTCCGGCGGGGGTCACCTCGTCGTGGCGGAGCCGCTGCCCGCCGGCGTCCCCGCCCTCGCGGTCATCGGCCCCGAGGCCGTGTCCGTGCACCGCGACAGGCCGGGCGGCAGCCCGCGTAACGTCTGGCCGGGCACGGTCCGCGAGATCACGACGAGTGGCAGCCGGCTGCGTGTCCTGGTCTCCTCCGCGCAGGCACCCGACCTGGTCGCCGAGATCACTCCGCAGTCCGCGGCCGAACTCGGCCTGGCCGAAGGGGTCGCTGTCTGGACCGGCGTGAAGGCGACCGAGGCGACCCTCGTCCCGAGGTAGGGCAGGTCAGTCCGTCAGTCCGTCAGTCCGGCGGCCACCGCCGCTCCCAGTTCCCAGCACGCCTCGGTGTCGGCCCTGCCGGGCTCTCCGGTGACGGTCACGGCGTCGGCCGCACGGCGCCAGCCGAGGCCCGTCGTGATCGTCTCGATGCCCCGTACGGCGCCGGTGACGTCGTTGCCGCCGTGCACGTAGTACCCGAAGGGCCGGCCCTTCGTCCCGTCGAGGCACGGGTAGTAGACCTGGTCGAAGAAGTGCTTCAGGGCTCCGGACATGTATCCGAGGTTCGCCGGGGTGCCGAGCAGGTAACCGTCGGCGGCGAGTACGTCGGACGCCGTGGCGGAGAGCGCGGCCCGCCGCACGACCCGTACGCCCTCGATGCCGTCCGTCGTCGCGCCGGAGACCACCGCTTCGAACAGTGCCTGGCAGTTCGGCGAGGGCGTGTGATGCACGATCAGCAGAGTGGCCACACCACCGAACCTACCCGCTCGCCGGAGCCCGCGCCCCGCCGGGGGACGGGGCGTCCGGGTGCGGGCGCCGGATCAGCCGGCGGCGCGGAAACCGCGCAGGCGAAGGCTGTTGCCGACGACGAAGACGGAGGAGAAGGCCATGGCCGCTCCGGCGATCATGGGGTTGAGCAGGCCGGCCGCAGCGAGCGGGAGGGCCGCCACGTTGTAGGCGAAGGCCCAGAACAGATTCGTGCGGATCGTGCCCAGCGTCCTGCGGGAGAGCCGGATCGCGTCGGCGGCCACTCGCAGGTCCCCGCGTACGAGGGTCAGGTCGCCGGCCTCGATCGCGGCGTCCGTGCCCGTCCCCATGGCCAGGCCCAGGTCCGCCTGGGCGAGCGCGGCGGCGTCGTTGACCCCGTCACCGACCATGGCGACGCTGCGGCCTTCCGCCTGGAGCTTCCTGACGACCTCGGCCTTGTCCTGCGGCATGACCTCGGCGATGACCTCGTCGATACCGACCTGGGCCGCGACGGACCGGGCGACCGCCTCGTTGTCGCCGGTCAGCAGGACGGGCGTCAGGCCGAGGGAGCGCAGCCGCCGGACCGCTTCGGCGCTGGTCCCCTTGACCGCGTCGGCGACCTCCAGGACCGCGCGCGCCTCACCGTCCCAGGCCACCACGATCACGGTCCTGCCGTCCTTCTCGGCCGCGTCCTTGGCGCTCGCGAGCTCTCCGGGCAGCCCGATGGCCCATTCGGCCAGCAGCTTCTCGCGGCCGACGAGGACGGCGTGCCCCTCCACGACGCCCCGGACGCCGAGACCGGGGACATTGGCGAAGTCCTCGGGGGAGGGCAGCGGTCCCACCGTCCCGGCGGCACCTTCGGCGACGGCCCGGGCGACCGGGTGCTCGGAGGAGTGCTCCAGTGCGCCCGCGAGGCGGAGCACTTCGGCCTCGTCCGTGGAGGCGGTGGTGTGGACCTTCAGCAGCGTCATGCGGCCCGTGGTGACGGTACCCGTCTTGTCGAGGAGGATCGTGTCGGCCCGGCGGGTGGTCTCCAGGACCTCCGGTCCCTTGATCAGGATGCCGAGCTGCGCCCCTCGGCCGGTGCCGACCAGCAGGGCGGTGGGCGTGGCCAGGCCCAGCGCGCAGGGGCAGGCGATGATCAGTACGGCGACGGCCGCGGTGAAGGCCGCGGTCAGTCCGGCTCCCGAGCCGAGCCAGAAGCCGAGCGTCGCGAGCGCCAGCCCGATGACGACCGGCACGAACACCGCGGAGATCCTGTCGGCCAGCCGCTGGGCGGCGGCCTTTCCGCTCTGGGCCTGCTCCACGAGCGCGGCCGTCCGGGCGAGCTGGGTGTCGGAGCCGACCCTGGTGGCCTCGACGACCAGGCGGCCGCCCGCGTTGAGCGTCGCGCCGGTGACGGAGTCACCGGCCGAGACCTCGACGGGGACCGACTCACCGGTGAGCATCGAGACGTCGACGGCGGAGGATCCCTCCACCACCGTCCCGTCGGTGGCGATCTTCTCGCCGGGGCGGACCAGGAAGCGGTCCCCGACCCGCAGGCCGGCCGTGGGGAGGGTGGTCTCACGTCCCCCGCGCAGCACGGTGACTTCCTTGGCGCCCAGCTCCATGAGCGCCCTGAGCGCGGCGCCGGCCTTGCGCTTCGAGCGGGCCTCGAAGTACCGGCCGGCCAGGACGAAGGCCGTGACACCGGCGGCGGCCTCCAGGTAGATGTTCCCCGCTCCGTCACTGCGGGTGATCGTGAACTCGAATGGGTGCGTCATGCCCGGCATCCCCGCCGTCCCGAAGAACAGGGCCCACAGGGACCACAGGAACGCGGCCGACGTGCCGACCGATATCAGTGTGTCCATGGTGGCCGCTCCGTGTCCGGCGTTGGTCCAGGCGGCGCGGTGGAAGGGCCAGGCGGCGTAGGTGACGACCGGGGCGGCGAGCGTGAGGGAGAGCCACTGCCAGTACTCGAACTGGAGGGCCGGGACCATCGCCATCGCGATGACCGGCGCGGCGAGCAGGGCCGCGGTGAGGAGCCGCTGACGCAGGGACCGCAGTTCACCGTCGGCGTGCTCGTCCTCGCCCCGGTCCCCGGCAGGCGCACCGGCGATGCCGGACTCCGAGCGGGGCGGGGCGGGGCGCCGGGCGGTGTAGCCGGTGGCCTCGACGGTGGCGATCAGATCGTCGACCGAGACGTCCTCGGCATGGACGACCCCGGCCTTCTCCGTGGCGTAGTTGACGGTGGCCTCGACCCCCTCCATGCGGTTGAGCTTCTTCTCGATCCGCGCCGCACACGAGGCACAGGTCATGCCGCCGATGACGAGTTCGACCCGGGCGGCCCCGGGTGTCGTGGGAGTCACGTCCTGCTCCTTGTCCGAATGGGTCCAGCATACCCCTGGCGGGTATCTTTTCCGCTCCTCAGATATACCCCCCGGCCGTATCCGGGGCAAGTCGGACCGGCGGTGTGCGCATACCCCCGGCCGGTATACGCTCGAGGTATCGGAACCTCGCGTGCCCTCCGCGCCGAACGCACAGGAGCAGTCATGAATCCCGCCGCGAAGATCACCGCTTTCACCACCGCACTCGCGGCGTCCTTCGGCGCCGCCTACGGCATCGGCCTCACTGCCGGCCCCGAGGCCGGCACCACCGCACCCGCCGAGCGCTCCGGCCACGCGGAGACCACTGCTCCGCACGCCGCCGGCGGCCGTACCGGCCCTCCCGCCGGAGGGCTCCAGATCTCGGAGGGTGGTTACACGCTGGACCTCGAGACCCCGCGCGTCCAGGCGGACCGGCGGAGCGAGCTGCGGTTCGCCATCCGTGACCGGGCCGGCCGGCAGGTCACCGAATTCCAGCGCGAGCACGGCAAGGAACTCCATCTGATCCTCGCCTCACGCGACCTGGGCACCTACCGCCACCTGCACCCCGCCCTGGCGGCCGACGGCACGTGGAGCATCCCCGTCGAGCTGCCCGCGGCGGGCGACTACCGGGTCTTCGCCGACTTCACACCGGCCGGCAGGAACACCACCGGCCTGACCCTGGGCGCGGACCTGGCGGTGTCCGGGCCGTACAAGGCGGCGGAACTCCCGAAGCCCGCGCCGACGGCCGAGGTGGACGGGTACACGGTCTCCCTGAACGGCGCCCTGCGCCCCGGCGTGCCCGAGCACCTCACCTTCACCGTGCGCAGGAACGGCCGGCCCGTCACCGATCTGCAGCCCTACCTGGGCGCGTACGGGCATCTCGTCGCCCTGCGCGCCGGCGACCTCGCCTATCTCCACGTACACCCCGAAGGAGGGCCCGGTGACGGCTCCACGAAGCCCGGACCGGGCATCTCCTTCACCGCGACGGCACCCGGCGCGGCCACCTACCGCCTGTTCCTGGACTTCAAGCACGACGGCACCGTCCGGACCGCGGCGTTCACCCTCCCGTCCGGTGCCGCTGCCCAGGCTCCTCGCCCGGCCGGACCCACGGACGGCCATGAGGACGGCCCCTCGGGCCGGCACGAGGACGGTCCGCACGGGGGCAGCACCTCGGGCGCCCGGGAGGGCGGGGGCGAGGGGCACTGAAGCACCCCGGAGGGCCGGGCAGCCAGGGGCCGGGTCCGCCTTCGCCCCCTCAGGCCTCGATGTGCCCCAGCCACGCGTCCTGCGCGTCGGCCAGCGGCCGCCGCAGGGGAAGAGCCTCGAAGCGGCAGGCGAACGTGAGGCCGGCGTCGGCGCTCCCGGGGGCGCCGGTCCCGTCCCGGCGAGCGCACGCAGCGCCTCACGGTCCGTGGACCGCCCTACTCCGAGAGGGGCCGCCAGGGCCGTCTCGCCGGGAGCTTCGATCCCACGGGCCAGGCGCCGGCGGTGACCTGTGCGCGCGGATGCCCGGTGGCCTGTCCGACGAGAGGCGAGGGCCTCAGGGGCCCCAGCGACATGTGTGTTCACTTACCGGCGGACACCTCAGGTTGTCCGAGGAGTCGGTCGCGGTTACCGTACCCGGCATGCCGCCGCGTGAGCTCCTTCTTCCCGTCCGACGCTGCGGGGCCTGACACCCGTCCGACCGGCCCCGCGGCGGGTGCCGGGCGGACGGGATCGCCCGCTGGGGATCCGGCTGGGGAACCTCGGCCCTGACCGCCTCCGTCCACGCGGTCATGGCCGCCGTCAACCGCACGGGAGCACAGAGACGATGACGACGCACAACCCCCCTGTCCTGCGTGTGCGCGACGTGGACCTCGTGCGCGACGGGAACCCGATCCTGAGCGAGGTGTCGCTGACCGTACGGGCCGGCGAGCACTGGGCCCTGCTCGGCGCGAACGGCGCCGGCAAGAGCACTCTGCTCAGCCTGCTCGGAGCACTGACGCACCCCACCCGTGGCACGGTCGAGGTCCTGGGACATGAGCTGGGAAGGGTCGACCTGCGTCAGCTGCGTACGTACGTCGGCCATGTCGATCCGCGTCACGCACCGCGCTCGCCGCTGAAGGTCAGGGACGTCGTCCTGACGGGCCTGACCAACAGCGTGGAGCCCGTGCCCCGCCGGCGGCCGACGGCGGAGCAGACGGCGCTGGCCGACGGCCTCACCGGCCTGCTCGGCCTCGCCGGAAGGCGGGATGCGCGGTGGCCGACCCTGTCGCAGGGCGAACGGGGGCGCGTCCTGATCGCGCGTGCGCTCATGCCGCGGCCGCGGCTGCTGCTCCTGGACGAACCGGCGACGGGTCTGGACGTCGCGGGCCGCGAGCAGTTGATCGAACGGATCGACACCCTCCAGCAGAGCTCGGCGGAACTCGCGTCGGTCCTGGTCACGCACCACCTGGAGGAGCTGCCTCCCGGTACGACGCACGTGATGCTGTTGCGTGACGGGCGGTGCATGGCCTCGGGCCCGGCGGACGAGGTGCTGACGCGCGATCAGGTCAGCAAGTGTTTCGACCACCCGGTCCGCCTCACCCGTCTCGAGGGCCGGTGGAGCGTGCGGACGCGGCGCCGGTCCGGCTGACCGGGACCGGCGCCGCGAACGTCCGCGAAGGCCCGGGGACCTCCAGGAACGGCTTCCCGGGATCGGCGCCGGTGGGCCGGCCCGCCGGGCAGCGCCTGCCGTACCTGGCCGGGACGGGACCTACCGCACCAGGCAGGGCCGTTTGGCGTCGAACGTCCAGCCGGGCACGAGGTACCGCATGGCGTCGGCGTCGTTCCTCGCCCCCAACGCCTCCTTCCGGTACAGCTCGTGGGCGGCGAGGAGGCGGTCCATGTCGAGCTCGACACCCAGCCCGGGGGCGTCGGGGACGGCGATCTCGCCGTCGGTGATGCGCGGCGGGCTGACGGTGAGCCGCTCCAGGCCCTCCTGCCAGATCCAGTGCGTGTCCAGGGCGTTGTACTCCCCCGGGGCGGCGGCACCACAGTGCGTGATCATGGCGAGCGAGATGTCGAAGTGGTTGTTGGAGTGGCAGCCCCAGGTCAGACCCATCGCGTCACACAGCTGGGCCACGCGCACCGACCCCTGCATGGTCCAGAAGTGCGGGTCGGCCAGCGGGATGGACACCGACTGCAGGGCCAGGGCGTGCGTCAGCTGCCGCCAGTCGGTAGCGATCATGTTGGTCGCGGTCGGAAGGCCCGTCGCACGACGGAACTCGGCGAGGACCTCGCGTCCCGAATAGCCGTCCTCCGCCCCGCAGGGGTCCTCGGCGTAGGCGAGCGTCCCCACCAGCGGGGAGCACAGCTCGACCGCCTCGCGCAGGGACCAGGCCCCGTTCGGGTCGAGGGTGACCCGCGCCTGCGGGAAGCGGTCCTTGACCGCGCGGACGGCCTCGACCTCCTCCGCACCGGCGAGCACCCCGCCCTTGAGCTTGAAGTCCCGGAAGCCGTAGAGGTCGTGGGCGGCCTCGGCCTGGCGGACGATCGCCTCGGGCGTGAGTGCCTCCTCGTGCCGGATGCGGTACCAGTCGGTGTCCGAGCCGGGTTCGCGGACGTACTCCAGGTCGGTGCGGTCGGGGTCGCCGACGTAGAAGAGGTAGCCCAGCACCCGTACGGAGTCCCGCTGCCGGCCGTCGCCCAGCAGCGCTGCGACCGGTACGCCTAGGTGCTGGCCCAGCAGGTCGAGCAGCGCCGACTCGACCGCGGTGACGGCGTGCACGGTGGTCCTCAGGTCGAAGGTCTGGGCGCCTCGCCCGCCCGGGTCACGGTCCGCGAAGCGGTCGCCGATCTCACGCAGGACACGCTTGTAGTCACCCACCCTCGCGCCGACGACCAGCGATTCGGAGTCCCGCAGGGTCCGGGTGATCCTCTCGCCCCCGGGCACCTCTCCCAGTCCCGTCCGGCCGTCGGAGTCCTCGAGGACGACGATGTTGCGGGTGAAGAAGGGGCCGTGGGCACCGGAGAGGTTCAGCTCCATGCTGTCGCGGCCGGCGACGGGATACACGGCGAAGTGGGTGATGGTCGGCTGGTTCATGCTGCTCGGGTTCCTCGTGCACGAGAGGGGCGGGGAGCGGGGGTCGGAGGCCGAGGACCGCGAGCACCGTCGTGTTCCACCGCGCCGGGCGCGGTGGCCACCTGGACGGTCAGATACGCCGTGTACGACTCCAGGTCGAGGCCGCCGTCGCCCCGGAAGCCGGTGAGGGGGAAGGACGGCACGGCGCACGCCGTGCCGTCCCGTAATCGCTGGGTGATGCCTTCGGTGTCCGCGTCGAACCGCTCCACAAATCTTATCCTCATATGCAGATGACGTACATGTATGAGAACGGAGATTAGGCGGGTGAACCGACGCGGTCAATGGGTGTGACAGCGCGGATTTGCGAGGGGGAGATGCAGGAGAACAGCGGGGTCCGTGGCGTCAAGTCGGCGTCCCGCACCGTCGCGCTGCTCGAACTCCTCGCCACGCGGGGGGACCGGCCGGCCCGCCTGGACGAACTCGGCGTACCGCGCAGCAGCATGTACCAGCTGCTGCGGACCCTCACCGACTGCGACTGGGTGCGCACCGACACGGCCGGGTCCCTCTACGGCATCGGCATCCGCGCCCTGCACACGGGCACGAGCTACCTCGACAGCGACCCGCACGTGCGCGCGGTCCGCCCCTGCCTCGACGAGGCCTCGGACGCGCCCGGCGAGACGGTCCGTCTCGCCCGGCTCGACGGCCCCGACGTCGTCTGTCTGGCGACGCGTGAGTCCCACGAATACCTGCGCACCATCAGCCGGGTCGGCCGCCGGATACCGGCCCATGCCGGAGCGCTCGGCAAGGCTCTGCCCGCCGAGCACCCGGATGACCGACTGCCGCTCCCCCGGGGACCGTTGAGGCCCCGTACGGAGAACACCCACACCGAGTGCACCACTCTGCTCGCCGACCTCGCCGGTGTGCGCGAGCGCGGCTACTCCATCGACCGCGAGGAGACCGTGGAGGGCATCGTGGGTTTCGGGTTCGCCCTGCGGTACGACTCACCGGCCGTCGACGCCATCAACTGCTCGGTTCCGGTGGCGCGGCTGAGCGCGGAGCACGAGGCCCGGGTGGTGGCGGTCATGCGGGAGACCAGGACGAAGATCGGGAGCGCCCTGCCTCCCGCGTCCGGCGCCCCGGACTGGCGCTGATCCTGCCGCGGTGCGCGGGTGGGGCCGTGCTCTCGGGACGGCGTGCCGGGCGCGGTGCCTCCACGGGGCTGCGGGAAGTCACGCACCGTCGGAACGGGCAGCGCTCGACGCGTGCCCGAGCGGCGGCCCACCGCACCTCGGGAAAGGCGTCCGGGCCGCCTCGCCCCCCGGACCGGCCGCCTGCCCCCGGTGCCTCGCCACAGTTCCGGACTCCCGCCCCTGACCCCGGGAAACAGAGGACCGGGGCTCCGGGCCGGCACACGAGAACGGGGGCCGTCGCATCCGACGGCCCCCGTTCCGGGCGAGTGACGCCGCGGTCCCGGCGTCACTGCCTCATGCGGTCCCGCCCCCCGGGAGCCCCGGGGTTCCTCCGGGCCCGGCCGGGCACCGGGACCTGACCGTCATCCGGCGTACGTCTCGAATTCGGCCACCTTCGCCGTACCGGTCGAACCGGTGATCTCGAAGGTGATCTTCTTCAGCGAGGTCCGGGGGACCGCGATGACGCCCGCACCGCTGCCGGAGGCCAGGACGGCGCCGTTGTCGGCGTTGACGACCCTCCAGGTCTTGATGTTGCCGGCGGCTCCTGACGCCTCACGGATGTCGACCTTGGAGACGGACGTGGCGGACCCCCACTTGACCGAGACCGAACCGGTGGAGCCGGCCGGCGACCAGTGGGTGCCCATGTCACCGTCCCGCACATTGCCGTAGCTCGTCCCGTCGGCCTTGCTGGAGCCGTCGGCACCTGCTCCGATGCTGAGGTTGGTGCCACTGGGCTCGGTGGGGTCGGGCGTGGGGTCCGTCGGGTCCGGGGTCGGGTCCGTCGGGTCGGGAGCCGGGTCCGTCGGATCCGGTGTCTGCGGCGAGCAGTTGCCGTCCGACACCTTCAGGCCCTTGTTGGCGCCCGCCGTCTCGTTCACGATGCCCGGCACGCAGCTCGCGCCGTCGAGCTTGTAGGAGTAGGGGATGCTGACGGTGGTGTTGGACTTCGGGTCGGGCCCGGCGGGCTTGTTCTCGCTGCCGGGGGCGGACCAGGTCACGTTGTCGAAGGTGTTGCCGCTGACCTGCCAGTATCCGGCCGCGTCGGTGTAGAACGTGCCGAGGACGTCCTTCGAGTCCTTGAAGTAGTTGTTGTCCACCTTGGCGCGCGCACCGGCACGGGAATTGATACCGGACTCGTTGAGCTTCACGTAGTAGTTGTTGTAGATGTGCGCGATGCCGCCACGCAGCAGAGGCGCACGCGAGTCGAGGTTCTCGTACAGGTTGTGGTGGAAGGTGACGTAGCCGTTCGAGACGTCGGACTCGCTGGACCCGATGAGGCCACCACGGCCGGAGTTGCGCAGGGTGCTGTAGGACAGCGTGACGTACTGGGTGTTGTTCTTCATGTCGAAGAGGCCGTCGAACCCCTCCGACTCACCGCCCGACGCCTCGAGGGTGGTGTGGTCGACCCAGACGTTGCGGACGTCGCTCTCCATGCTGATGGCGTCACCGCCGTTGGAGGTGGGCGAGCCGGACTTCTTCACGTTCTTGACGGTCACGTTCTGGATGATGATGTTGCTGGACTGCCGGATGTGGATGCCCAGCTGGTCGAAGACCGCCCCGCTGCCGACACCGACGATCGTGACGTTGCTGATCTGCTTGAGCTCGATCACGCCGGCGGCGGTGTTGCAGCTGTCGCCCGACACCTTCGCGGTGTTGCCGTGGTTGATCGTGCCCTGGACCTCGATGGTGATCGGGGTACTGCTGCTGGCCCGGGTGCACAGGGCCTGGTGGATCGCGGTCCCCGTGGTGGCCCGTACCGTCGCCCCGCCGGCACCGCCGGTCGTCCCGCCGTTCTGGGTCGCGTAGCCGGTGGCGCTGCCGGTGACCGCGGCCGACGCCTCGGGCATCGTCAGCACCACACCCGTCGCGGCCGCCACGGCCAACGTGGCCAGCGCGGCGTTGAGTCGCAGTGCGCCTGGTCGTCTCATCTTCGTGTCCCCATTCATCTTCACAAGCCGTGTTGCTGCTCCATGCCGCGGTCGCAACGGCGAAGCCACCGAGGCCGCCGGTCTGTGACCGGTGACTCCCGCAGGCCAGTTGTGCGTGTACTTCTCGATGCGGCCGGGCCGGCGGTACCCGCCCGGCCCGGAGGTGCGGAGCCGAAGGCCGCAACAGCGGCTGACGGCCCGGATGAAGCCCTGGGCGAGACCGGTGGCGGCTCGTGCGCGTCCGGCACGACGGCTGTCGCGAGGGACGCTTCCACCGGACCGGACCCAGAAGGGGAAAGCGCTTTCTGTCCGAGACCATAGAGCGCCCGCCCCTGAACTGACAAGGTTCATGACACTTGTCGATTCCGGATCCGCCCCCGGGGCGCCGGGCCGACGGGGCGCGGCAGGAAAGCCGCGAGCCGCACTCATTGACATGCACAGGATAAATTACGATGCTGTGGGAGCGCTCTTTTCATCGATGTACATGTAGGCCGGAAACGGGTTCCGAGGCTGCTGCGCCGCCCCCGCGACCGGTCTCCGCCATGATCCTGAACAGCCCCTGCCTCCGCCCGGCCGCCTCCTCTCAGCGGCCCGGAGGCCGACCATGGAGCAGGATGATGAAGTTCTCCCGCCGCCTTTCCGGTAGCGTCGCCTTCGCTCTCTCCGCCTTGCTCGCCGCGGCGGTGTCCCTCTCTTCGGCCGAGCCCGCGCGGGCGGACCGGACCGGTCTCCGGGCCGCTGATCCCAGCGTGCTCCGCGTAGGCGGCACGTACGTCTCGGTGCAGTCGGCCGGTGGCGGCATCGCCGTACGACAGGCCGCGTCGACGGCTGCCCTGGCTTCGGCGCCCGCTCGCCAGGTCTGGTCCGACACCCGGGGCCGCGGCGAGGTCTGGGCCCCGGAGATCGTGAGGGACGGCGGCCGTTACTACATCTACTTCGCGGCCGGGCGGGGTGCGGCGCACCGGATGTACGTCATCAGCTCGGCCGCACCCGACAGCGGGTACACCGCCGAGACGAAGCTCGCGCTCGCCGACGACAAGTGGGCCATCGACGGCACCATGTTCACCTTCGAAGGGCAGCGCTGGTTCGTCTGGTCCGGCTGGGCCGGCGACACCGACGTCGAGCAGAACCTCTACATCACCAGGATGAGCAGCCCGACCACACCGACCGGCGCGCGGTACGTCATCTCCCAGCCCCGGGAGGGCTGGGAGCGGGTGGTCGGCAACCCGTTCATCAACGAGGCACCCGAGGCGATCAAGGACCCGAACGGACAGCTGCACATCGTGTACTCCGCCAACGGCAGCTGGAGCGACCAGTACTGCCTGGCGGACCTGAGGCTCCGGTCCGGCGGCGACCCGACGTACGTCTGGGACTGGTACAAGTCGAACGGCTGCCTGTTCGGCTCCAACCGCGCGACGATGATGTCCGGCTGGGATCCCACGCTGTACGTCGACGGACCCGGCCACCACAGCTTCGTCCTGCTCGACGGCGACATCGGTACGAGCCCGCCGGCCGGCCCGCGGTTCCCGCTGATGTTCCACGCGGTCGCGAAGGGGACGCCGTACTCGTGGGCCAACCGGCACTGGTACACGGGCACGTTCAGCTGGTGGGGCGACATCACCTACAGCCGTGCGAACGTCCCGGGCGCCGGAACCAGCACCGGCTGGAGCCTCAAGTTCTTCGAGTGACACGGACGAGGCCGTTGCCGGGCAGGCACCCGCAGCACCCGGGACGGCGGCCTGGGCACCCGGTCCCCGGCCGCCCTGTACTCGCCGGAAAAGGTGTGGCCGGGGCGGCCGGAACGCCACGGACCTCCCCAGGCCCGGCGGAAGGCGTCCGGCTCCCGCCGGGCCGCACGGCGGCGGCTCTGTCCGGCCGCCGCCGTGCGGCCCTCTTCGTCCGACGAGTCCGGTCCCGGGGACGGCCCGGGCAGGCCGCCCGCGTGGACGCGGGCGGCGGCCACCGGCTGAGGGCGGGCCGGCCCCGCGGTTCTCTCAGCCGTTCCTGTCGAGGAGGCGGCCGCTGGGCGCGGTGAAAGCACCGCGGTCGAAGATGCGCTCGCCGCGCAGCCAGCTGGAGGTGACGACCCCGTGCAGGGTCCTGCCGGCGTAGGCGGTGACCCGGTTACGGTGCTCCAGCTCGGCGGGGTCGACGGTGAAGGCCGCCTCGGGGTCCAGGACCGCGAAGTCGGCGTCCCGGCCTGTCTCGATCGCGCCCTTCCGCTCCAGGCCCGCAAGGCGCGCGGGCCCGGCGGACATCCAGCGGACGACGTCCTCCAGGCTGTGGCCACGGCGGCGCGCCTCGGTCCAGATGGCGGGCAGGCCGAGCTGCAGTGAGGAGATGCCGCCCCAGGCGGAGGCGAAGTCGGGGGTCTTGAGGTCGGCGGTGGAGGGCGAGTGGTCGGAGACGACGCAGTCGATCGTCCCGTCGGCGAGCCCCTCCCACAGGGCGTCCTGGTTGGCGGCCTCGCGGATCGGCGGGCAGCACTTGAACTCGGTGGCACCGTCCGGGACTTCTTCGGCGGTGAGGGTGAGGAAGTGCGGGCACGACTCGACCGTGATCCGGATGCCCTCCGCCTTGGCGGCGGCGATCAGCGGCAGTGCGCCCGAGGAGGACAGATGCAGCACGTGGACGCGGGCGTTCAGCCGGCGGGCCTGGGCGATCAGGTTCCCGATCGCCGTGTTCTCGGCGTCGCGGGGCCGGGACGCGAGGAAGTCCGCGTACTTCCCGCCGCTCCGCTGCGGGGCCGCGGCCAGGTGGTGCGGGTCCTCCGCGTGCACGATCATCAGGCCGCCGAAACCGGTGATCTCCGCGAGGGAGTTCGCCAGCTGCTCCTGGTCGAGTTCGGGGAACTCGTCCACGCCGGAGGGTGAGAGGAAGCACTTGAAGCCGTGGACACCGGCGTCGTGCAGCGGACGCAGGTCCTTGACGTTGCCGGGCAGCGCGCCGCCCCAGAAACCGACGTCGATGTGCGCCTTGGCGCGGGCGACCTCCTGTTTGATCCGCAGGTGCTCGACCGTGGTGGTCGGCGGCAGCGAGTTCAGCGGCATGTCGAGGAGGGTGGTGATGCCACCGGCGGCCGCCGCACGGGTGGCGGTCCAGAAGCCCTCCCACTCGGTGCGGCCGGGGTCGTTCACATGGACGTGGGTGTCGACGAGTCCGGGCAGGACGACGTGGTCACCGACGTCCTCCAGCCGGGCACCGCCCGGCACCCCGGCGTCGTACGGCAGCACCGCGGCGATGGTTCCGCCGGAGACGGCGATCGACGCGGGACGCGTCCCCTCGGGGGTGATGACACGCGTCGAACGCAACACCAGCTGTACGTCGGGCACGGATGCCCCTCCTCTTTCTGAGCCTGTTCTTCGTGCGGGACCGGGGTCCGGCCCACGCCTCCTGCGCGAGGTACGTCAGTCCGCCTGCCGGGGCGGCCAGTTGACGAACCGCTTGGGACGCGGCGGCGCATAGGTGCGCACCTTGGAGGTGGTCAGCCCGAGCCGGACGAGGGACTCGGCGATCGTCACCGCGGCGCTGACGCCGTCGACGACGGGGACCCCGGTGCGTTCGACGACACGTTCGGTGAGGCCGGACATGCCGCCGCAGCCCAGGCAGATGACCTCCGCCCGGTCGGCCTCCACGGCCTGCGCCGCCTGTTCGACGATCGCGTCGACAGCCGCCTTCTCGTCGCGTTCCAGATCCAGCACGGCGAGTCCGCTGGCCCGTACGGAGGCGCAGCGCGCGCTCAGGCCGGCGGCGTGGAGGCGCTCCTCGATGAGCGGGACCGTACGGTCGAGGCTGGTGACGACGGAGTAGCTGCGGCCGAGGAACTGGGCGGTGCTCGCGGCCGCCTCGGTGATGTCGACGACCGGTACGTCGAGGAGTTCCTGCAGCCCTTCGCGGCCGTGCTCGCCGTAACCGGCCTGGATCACGGCGTCGAACGGCTCCGGGTAGGCGCGCACCGTCTCCATCACGGCGATGGCGGCGAGGTAGCTCTCGTAGTTGCCCTCGACGGACTCCGCCCCGAAGACGGGCGTCAGCGGGACGATCTCGGTACCGGGCGACGCGGCACCGGCCGCCTGCTCGCCGATCGTGTCGGTGATGGACTGTGTGGTGTTGACGTTGACGACGAGGATGCGCAAGGTACGGCCTTCGGTTCGGCGGTTCATTCGGCGGCGACGGCGATGGCCTCGCCGTCCACGTCCCGGATCTGCGCGGCGCGGTCCGCGGTGATCGCGTACAGCACGGCGGCGAGGAAGGCGCCCACGAACCAGGAGAAGCCGGCCGCGGCGTGGAAGAAGGGCACGAGGGCGACGACGACGGCGACCGCGGCGCTGGGGACGAAGGCGGCGACGGCACGGGGGTTGAAGCCCCGGCTGTAGTGGTACTCGCCCCGCGGGTCCTCGCTGTAGAGGTCGGGGACGTTGATCCTGGACTTCCGCAGCAGCCAGTAGTCCGCCATGATCACACCGAAGAGCGGCCCGAGGAGGGCACCGAGCCCGCCGAGGAAGTAGTTCACGACGACCGGGCTGTTGTAGAGGTTCCACGGCAGGATCGCCAGCCCGGCGACAGCGCTCACCACGCCCGCCCGGCGGAAGTCCAGCCGGCGCGGGAAGAGGTCGATGAGCGCGTAGATCGGCGCGACGAAGTTGGCCAGCAGGTTCACCGCGACGGTCAGGGCGATGAGCGCGAGCGAGGCCGTCGCCAGGAGGAACATGTTCGGGATGGTCCGGACGATGTCCGTGGGGCTGGTGACGACGTGCCCGTCCAGCTTGAACTGCGCCCCGCTGAGGGCCACCACGATGACGGCGAAGAAGAGCATGTTCAGCGGGATGCCGATGACGTTGCCGCGGACGATCGACCCACGGCTCTTCGCCGACCGGGTGAAGTCGCAGAAGTTCAGCACGAACGTCCCGTAGATCACCACCCACAGCGCGGCGGCCTGGAGGATCTGCAGCCACATGGCTCCACCGGTGAGCGGCGCGTCGACGGAGAGGGAGATCGAGGCGTCCGCGCGTACGAACATCCAGACCGCGAGGGCGAGCATGGTGATCAGGGTCGTGGGCGCGGCGAAGGCCATGTACCTCCGGATCATCTGCATTCCGTAGCTCACGATGAGGAGCTGCAGAGCCCACAGGGAGAGGAAGGAGATCCAGCCGAGGGCCGACTGGCCGAGCAGGGAGTTCGAGTCCATGGTGCGGAGCCCGGGGAACATCGCGATGAGGAGGGCGCTCAGGACGGCGGAGGCGAGGTAGGTCTGGATGCCGAACCAGGCGATGGCGACGACGCCACGGACGGCGGCCGGTATCTTCGCCCCCCTGATGCCGAAGGCGATGCGGCTCATGACCGGGAAGGGGACGCCCGTCTTGTGCCCCATGAACCCGGACAGCGTCAGCAGCAGGAAGAGCAGCACCGACGCGAGCGCGAAGGCCGCCAGGATGCCCCACACGTTGAGCCCGAGCGCGAAGAGGCCGAGGGCGAAGGCGTAGTTACCGAGACTGTGGACGTCGTTGGCCCAGAGCGTGAAGACGTTGTACGCGCCCCAGCGGCGTCCCTGTTTCTTCGTCGGGGCCAGGTCATAGGTGTACAGGACGGAGCTGGTGGCTCCGGTGTCCCCGTCGGCCCGGGTGGCCGTCCCGGGCGGCCGGTCCTCCACAGCAGTCATCGATCGGCCCTCGAGTATTCGCTAGGGGTCGCAACGAGGCCTGTGGATGGCCTACTTCGGAGAAGGCTGCACACCGCGGGCCCTGGCGACCGAGAGAGGTTTCAAAGGTTTCCACCAAGTGGAAGTTGATTTCCGCAAACCAAAACGTAGTTTTCTCCGAAGGCCGGCGTCAAGGGTTACGGACGGGCGACTTCGACGTGAACACAGCACCTGCACGGGATGGGCGACACCCGAGGCCAGATGCCCGTGCCGCCATGCCGGCGGTGCGGGGGGAGCCGCCGGTTCCGCAGGGCACCTCGTCGCGCCGAGCCCCACGGCCGGTACTCGTCCCAGGGCATGCGGGAGGGGAGATCCCGGCTCCGTCGGCGCGTTCGTCTCCGCGTATCGGGCCTCGCGCCGCACCTGCTCACACCTCGGCCAGCAGCCTGTCGAGCGGTTCGGGCGCACGGCCGGGGCCGAGGGCCTCGGCCAGGACGCGGCCGTAATGGATCTTGCGTCCCTTCTTCGTGCCCAGGAAGCGCCGTAGCCGCTGCCCGGGGGTGCGGCCCCGCTGCGCCGGCTGGTGCAGGAAGGTCTGCAGGGGGCGCAGGTCTCCCTCCGCCTCGACGAGCTCCGCCACCCGTGCCGGGCCCAGGGCGCGGATGAGCTCGTCCTCCAGATCCGCCGCACAGACGAAGAAGCCCTGTCCCGTCGCCCCCGCCCGCTCCAGGCCGCGGGTGTAGTAACCGCGCTCGGCCTCGTCGCACAGCCCCGTGAGGCGGAGATCCAGACCGGGCGGACCGAGCAGGCCGGCGAAGCGGCCGATGCTCATGGCGCCGCCCATCGGCAGGACGCAGACCCCTTCGGCCGCCAGGTCCCGGCCACGGCTCGCGGCCAGTGCATCGACCGCGGCGGCGTCACTCGGTCCTTCGAGCAGAACGACCGCCCGGACCGGCACTCGCGCGGCCAGATCGCGCGCGGGGCCACCGGGGCCGCCGGCCGCCCACGCGGTGACCGCTTGCCGGAACGCGTCCATGTCAGCCATAGGACGAGTCTCCCCCGCTCCCCCCGCCCCACGACAGGGGTTCTCCACCGCGCGAGAATGCCCGGGCGCCGACGACGAGCGACCCCTACGCACACGTCCGGCCCCCGCATGTGACGCGGGCCACGGGAACCACGTGTGCGCCGCGGAGAGGAACAGGCGTGAGGGATACAGATGACCAGATGCGCGCACGCATACGCGCGGGCGACCGCGAGGCGTTCGCCGTGCTGTACGACGACTGCGCCCACGCCGTGGACACCTACGCGCTGCGGCTGACCGGTGACTGGTCGGCCGCCGAAGAGATCATGTCCGAGACGTTCCTGACCGCGTGGCAGAGCCGCTCACGGGTCGAGGAGCGGGGTGACTCGCTCCTGCCCTGGCTGCTCGGCATCGCCACCCACAAGGCGGACAACGCCAAGCGGCGCGTACGCCGATGGCGGGTGTTCCAGGCACGGCAGCCGCCGCCCCGCGTCCAGAAGGACTTCGCGCAGGTCACGGTCGACCGTATCGAGGACGCCCGGCGTCTGACCGCCGTCCGGAGCGCCCTCCGACAGCTGCGACGCCACGAGCGGGAAGTCCTCGTCCTGTGCGTCTGGTCCGGCCTGGACTACCAGCAGGCGGCCGAAGCCCTGGGCGTCCCCGTGGGCACCGTGCGCTCGCGCCTCTCGCGCGCCCGCAGACGGCTCGCCCGTCTCGCGGAAGAAGACCTGGAACCCGCCGGCGCCCGCGGAGAGGTTACGAGTGCGGCCGTACCGTCGGCCCCGACCGAGCGGCAGGAGCTCATATGAAGGACAAGGCACCCACGGCTTCCCCGAGGAGCCGCGGCGACCGCGAAGAACTCGCCCGTCTGCTGCCGGCCCCTGCGGAAACGCGGCTTCCGCAGGAGCGGCACCTTCACCACAAGGAACGTCTCTTGAACCGGATCGACAACGACCGGGCCGGTCGGAGCAGACCGCAACCGCGCCGGATGCCACGCTTCGTGGTGCCGGTGACCGCGCTGGCCCTGGCCTGCGCCGTCGCGGCGGGTATCACCCTGACCGGCCACGACCGGGACGGCGTCTCCGCGCAGCGGGACACCGTGGTGAACATGCGGCCCGCCGCGGCGCTGCTGGATCAGATCTCCGCCGCCGCCGGGGAACGGGATGCGCCCGTCGTACGCGACGACCAGTTCGTCTACACCAGGAAAAAGGCCCGCGAGGTCGATCTGACCAGCGGCACGGCGGTCATCGGCCCCCTGAAGGACTACGAGAAATGGCTGTCGCAGGAACCGGGTCCTCTCCGTAAACAGGGCCTCATCCGCACCGACGGGGAAGCGGCGGACCTCAACGCGGAGTTGGGCGACACCGAAGGCACCCCGGCCGGGATGAACCGGCCCACCTACAGCTGGCTCAGCTCTCTGCCCACCGATCCCGAGAAGCTGCTCACCTACCTGTACGCCAAGACGCCCCGGTTCGAGGAACGCGAGCGCGATCAGGCGGTGTTCGAGCAGATCGGCTACCTGCTGGGCGGGGTGATGCCGCCGGACACCGCAGCCGCCCTGTACCGGGCCGCGGCGAGGATACCCGGCGTGACCGACGCCCCGAAGATCCAGGACGCGATCGGCCGCGAGGGCATCGGCATCGTCCGTGAGGACACGCGGTACGGCATCCGCACCGCGTGGGTCTTCGACCGGGAGGACCTCACGTTCCTCGGGTCCACCAGCACACTGACCCGGCGGACCCCGTACGGCGGGCCGGGGACCGTGCTGTCCAGCTCGGCCGAGACCGGACACGGCGTGGTCGACGAGGCGGGACAGCGGCCGGCGGAGGTGACCACGCAGGGGGCCGGACGCGAGAGCTGAGGGACGGCAGCCCCTTCCGGGCACCACGAAGGCATAGCCCCCATGTGCGGACACCGACGGCTCCCGCTGACCGGCGGGAGCCGTCCCGTGCGGTCGACGGCTCAGGCCCCCATCAGACCACCCTTCACAGCGGCCACGAACACCGTCCAGTCGTCTTGCGCGAAGGTGAGCACGGGGCCGCGCGGGTTCTTGCTGTCACGCACGGGGACGACAGCTGCGAAGCCGTCGGCGACCTCGATGCACGCGCCACCGTCCTGGTTGCTATGACTGCTCCTGCGCCAGGTCGCGACGCTCAGGTCGATGGATCGCACGACAGTTCCTCCAACATGCGCAGGATGAATTTTTGTGACTCTGCTGGGGAAAGCGCCAGGTCACGCGTTGCATCGTACGCACGTTGCATCCGCTCCACCGCAATGCTTTCCTCGTGGAGTTCCCCTCCGTACCCGTGCTCCGTGTACGCCACAGTACGACTGTCCGGCAATCGAAGAAACCAGACGTCAGTACTCGACAACCCGTGCAACCCGGCGTTCTGCGGCAGCACTTGGAGCGTCAGATTCGGCCGCTCCACCATCTCGGACAGGTACTCGAGCTGGCCCCGCCACTCCTCCGCATTCCGCAATGCTGTCCGGAGAGCCGCCTCTGACAGGATCGTCCGGAACGGCGGCGCGTCCTCTCCCTCCAGCAGGCTCCGTCGTCCCATCCGCGCCTCCACCTGCTGCGTCAGCCGTACCCCGCTGAACCCGCCGGATGCCAGAAGCTCCCGCGCGTACCCCGGGGTCTGCAGCAGCCCCGGCAGCACGCTCACCGCGAAGTGCCACAGGCTCGTCGCCTCCGCCTCCAGCGCCATGTACCGCCGGTACCGCTCCTTGAACTGCGCCTGGTCGCTGATCGCCAGTTCCCACAACGCCAGCAGCAGCCCCGGCGTCCCGTAGTACTGGTCCAGCGCCTGCACCACCTCCGGGCCGCCGACCGTCTCGCCCTTCTCCATCTTCCCGAACAGTGACCAGTCCCAGCCCAGCCGCTCGCCCAGTTGCCGCAGGCTTTCGCCGCGCTCGGTGCGCAGATGCCGCAGCTCCTCCGCGAACCGTGCACGTGGTTCCCTGCTGCGGCCCGTGACCGCCCGCCTCGTCGGCATCGCACCCTCCGTGGAACGTGTGGAACATGACTCACCTGCCGGGGAGGCACCCCTCGCCCCCGGTGCGCCACAGCCCCGACCGGGTCATCCTGGTGAGGAAATCCTCACGCACCGTAGCGCCGGGCACATGGCCGGACAGAGGAATCAGCGAAGGAACAACCGAAGGAAGACACCCATGACGCCGGCGTCGCAGAAGCCGCCTCTTCCCCGCAGGCCACCCCGGGACGTCGCAACGGCCAAGGTCCAGGAGGCCGTCGATGCGCGTGACGCCCTCGCCGCCGCGCTGAGCGGTGCCGGCATCCAGCTGCCCGCGATGGACGTGCGCACCCCCTGGCCGGACACGGAGGGCGACGACAGCGCACGGCCGGCCCGTTACGCCCTCGTCCACCTCGGCGTCTGCTCCGCCCCCGTCGCGCACGCCCTCGCCATGGTGATCGGACACGGGGCAACCAGGTGAGAGACGACGACATCCCTCCCCTCGGGACAGCCGTGCACGACGACGGCAGCGGCCGGGTGGGCCTGGTGACGGGCCACCAGGGCCCCTGCGTCCGGCTCCGCCCGCTCGGCGGGGGCCGCGCATGGGACGCGGACCCGGCCCGCGTACGACCGGCCGACCGGGACGAGTTGCTCAGCGCTCAGCTCGCCGAGGTCAACGCACGGAGTCGGCGCGGAATCTGACTTAGGCACTGTTTCTCGGATCTCCTGACGCGAGTGGGGTGTTGGGGCCAGGCTGGCTGTATGGGCCGTGGTGATCTGACGAATGCGGAGTGGGATCGGCTGGAGTCGTTCTTGCCTCCTGGTGGCGC
>NZ_JBIBZU010000023.1:0-120221 GCF_043088245.1 Streptomyces sp. NPDC014623
GGGGCGGCTTTAAACCCCAATCCGCCGGCCCGCCGATTACTCGCCCCCCCCGCGGGCGGGGGCCGCCCCCCCGCGCGCCCCCGGCCCCCTCTCGCCCATCCCTCGGTTTTCAGGAGCAGCCATCCCCCCCGGGGCCCGCGAGGAAAAAAGACGGCTCAACGACCACGGCCGCACCCTGTGGATGGGTGACATTCACACCACCCGGCCGACGAGCGCGTAACGCACCGCGGCGCGATCCGAGACCACGGCACCCCTCCCATGCCGGGCCCATCGGCGCCCGCCAATTCCAGGGCTGCGGAGAGCAAAATCCAAGCCTCCTATTCGTAGCCCCTTTCACCTTTCGCCGTGCACGAAGAAAGGGCGCAGCGTACGCGACACTATCTCCAAATAGGCGCAATTATGGTAGGGTTCTTTATGTCGGAACGGGGTTGGCCCCCCACCGGCACCCACACCACACACCCCAAGCAGACGGAGGAACCCCCATGGCGCGCCTGCCCAAAGTCACCATCCAGCCCCGCTACACCACGGCGTCTCCGCTCGCGGGACACGGCCACCGCATCGTCGACACCCGCAGCGGCTACACCCTCACCGAACGCCCCGACGCCGCAGCCGCCCAGCTGACCGCCGAGGAGTTCAACACCTCCCCCAGCGCAGCGATCAACGCCGTCCGTGCCCTGGACAACACCCAGAGCGGCCCCGCCGCGCACGTGCTGCGCAGTCTGCGCCGCTACGGCTACCAGTGGGCACTGGAGGAGCGCGACGCGAGGACGCTGCACCGATTCTGGGAGCTCGACGAGCTCACCGAGGCCGGTCACCTGACCATGGTGTGGAGCACCGAGGGGAAGCCGTTCTACGTCGCCCCCCAGCGCTACCAGGCCCTGCCCATCGGGATCCTTGAGGACAGCGGCAAGAAGTACCCCTGCGTCCCAGAGTCCGAGCTCGGCCGCCGTCGCGTGCTGCTGGAAGCCATACCACTCAAGGAGCGGTACGCGCTTTGTGAGCTGCACGGCATCGCTACCGGAAGGTGCGCCATCTGTATGCCGCGCGAGGAGTGGGAGTGCGACTGGGGCACGTGCTGGGCGAACGCCGTGACTGTGATCAAGGGCCGCCCGATGTGTGAGCGCTGCGCCCCGATGATGGACCACCGCCTTTACCTCGCCGAGCGCTGAGACAGCCGCCGTCCCGGGGGCGCTGGTCACCGGCGCCCCCGGACAGTGAACCGAAGGGATCATCACCGATATTCACCCCGATCATGTGCGGCACCTGCGAGCAGGGGAAGTACGCTCCGGCCGGCCTCGACCTGTACGCGTGCACCATGTGCGGCCACACGCTCGCGACCACCGATTTCGTCCTGGACCCCGAAGAGCGGCTGATCTGCCGCGACGGCGTCATGCACACCCAGGTCATTGACAGCCTGTACGAGGTCTGGCCCACCCACCCCGTGCAGTCCGCCTACGTGCAGGCGACCCTGATTCGCGCGCTCCTGTCGCAGAACGTCTTCACCGGCACCGACCAGGTCAACGCCGCGAACCGCCTGAAGTTCGAAGAAGCATTGCCCGAGCAGGGTCCATGGACTCTGGACCTCACCGAGCTGCGCACTCTGGTCGTCGCGATGCGGTGGCGCAAAAAGTCCACCAGCTTCCCCGACCCCCGCCACGACGCTATCGAAGCCGAGATCCGGCGCGTCTACGACGAAGCGGTCCACAGCCGGTCCCCCGAAGCCGACGACAGCGCCCCGTAAATCCCGTTACTTCCGACCACTCCGGCCATGACCACGCGGCCGCGCAGACCACGGAGCAGATCGCCGCGCGGGGTTGGCCCCCCGCGCGGCGCCCAGGCCCTACCACAGCACCTCGGAGGACCAAGCGTGACCACTTCCCCCGATAGCCCTTCCATGCCTCCCCAGGCGCCCCCTGACCCCGACACCATCCAGCCGGAGGAGCCCCTGCCTGGGGTGCGCCTGTACCCGCCCGCCGAGTTCGTAGTCAGCGTGCCGAGCCCAGACCGCGTGCCACTGGACAATCTCCCCTTCCACTCCAGCTACGAGAAGTTCCAGGGACAGCAGGGATACCGGAATAGCGAAGGCCCGGGCCAGGGCTTCCGGCGCGTGAGCGGCAAGGTGCTGCACGGGTGGCTGTCCGGCAGCTGCGTTTTCTGGCGGAGCAGCGAAGTGCGCATCACCGACGATGGGGTGATCCGCTACCGCAAGACACCGCTTCACGCCGTCCTGCTGTTCAACCCGGACCGGACCTCCCCGATTGTGATCAACCGGCCGACGCAGCAGATCACCGGGGAGGCCTACCGGGTGACCGGGCCGGGCGGAGCAGTCCAGGTGTGGCGAGGACAGGCCGTGCGCAACGTTGTCGAGGAGTGCTTGCGGCCCGGTCCTATCGACTGGCCGGACGGCTGGGCGGAACTCACGGCGACACAGACCGTGCGATTCCAGGACCGCGGTTTCCCCTGGAGTGAGCCCGCGGTGTACACGGCCGAGCCAATCAGTGATCCCGTCGTATGGGGGCCGCCGTGCACCGTGTGCAGTAGGTACGCGTCCGAGCACGACCCCAACCGCCGCTGGGGACGGCCGGACTGCCGCGGCGGCTGGACGACGAAGGCCTAACCCGCTCAGTAGACCCGGTGCGATAGCGATTCATCCAGCAGCGGCCCGGGCACGTGCTGCGCCCGGGTAACGCTCCCCGTACAGGAGGCGTCATGCAGGAGTCCGCCTTCCCCCGCCTGGCCAGCCAGGTCGCGGAACTGATGAGCACCATGGGAGGCACCTGGGGCAGCCGACCGGCCACAGGCTGGGCCGCGGCCGCCCATCTGGTCAGGGACGACGGGCTCCGGCTCGTCCTTATCCTGAACGGGCGCAGCGTCACCGCTCGTGGCGTGTGGCCCTACGGTCCGCAACCCCGGTTCGGGCCTCCCGCACCGGAGATCACGATGGCTGCTACGAGCGCGCAGTATGTGAGTGGGCACATCCAGCGGCGTCTGCTGGCCAGGTATGAGGAAGTGTTCGCCCAGTGGGTGGAGGGTGCCGCAGCGGCTGAGGCGGAGCGGAGCGCCCGCCGTGCGTCAGCGGCCGAAATCGCGGCCGCATTGGCCCGGATCCCGGACGGGCACACCTGGACCGAGGTACAGGACACTCACCGGTCGACGCTCATTCGGCGGCTTGGCCCACGGGTCAATGTCCGGACCAAGGTTGGGCCCGCCGGTGAGGAGGTCGAGCTATCCGTGAGCGGCCTGACCGGGAGTGCGGCGGCCGAACTCTGCGCGCGTATCGCCCAACTGACAAGCCGTCCGGTGATCACTGACACGACCCCAACAGTGGACAGAAACGGCCTCCGACCTGCAAAAACACCCCACGAAATCACTTAATTCTGGTAGGGCTATATCAGTCGGAAGGGGCTGGCCCCCCAGACGGCACCCAGACCACACCTGCGATACACGGAGGTCATTTGTGATCACCGACAGCACCGTTATGCCCGACATCCAGCGGCTCGCCCCAGCTGTCGCCACCCATCTCGGCCCCGGATGGAAGTGCGAGCCCCACCCCGAGCATCCTCGCTACAGCGCCCACGTGATCCACGAGGACGGACGCCAGGTCCGCCTGTACGTCGATCGGTACGCCAGCAGCCGCGAAGCGGGACGCATCCACGTGACGGGGTAGCAGCCCAAGCCCCCTGCCAACTTCCCCGAGGAGACCGACAGGATCGACTTCGGTCACATCACGGTGACCGGGACCAAGACCCCACGGCAGGTAGCGGGCGACGTGAGCCGCCGCCTGTTGCCCGACCTCACCACCGCACTGGCGACGTGGCAGACCAAGGTCCAACGGCTCTGCGCGGAGGAGGCCGAGCGCACCGCGACCGCCCGCCGTCTCGCCGAAGTGCTCGGAACCACGCCGACCCGTGCCACCCACGGAGCAAGTTACGAGAAGCGAAAGCTGCACCTGGGTTGGACCGGGGCCAACCGGAGCCGCGGACCTGAGCAGCGATCGACCACCACGCCGCGCGCGTCCGTCGAGATCGATGCGGACCGCTCCGGCGAGTACGTGAAGGTCGAGCTTTCCGGCCTCTCCGCCGCACAGGCGGAACGGGTGCTGCGTGCCCTCATCGACCAGGAGCAGCGCGGAGAAGCCCCCGGCAACTGATCCTCCTGTGGGAGGGCGGTGATGACTCGCGGGGAACAGGTGCCCGCCGGCCGCCGCCCTCTCACTCCTCTCCACCCGTGTCCCGCAGCGGCGGAGCCTGGCCGGTCCGGCCGGTGACCGTGCCGCGCCCCCATAGGCCGCCGAGGCGGCCGCGTGCGGGTCAGCCCGGCTCTTCCAGCACCCGAACCCGTCGGAGGGATGACTTCCCCATGGCCCGAACATGGCTCTTGCAGCAGAACAACAGCGATCTACGCCATCACGGCATCTACACCTGGACACTCCCGGCATGGGTGGTCAAGCTCCCGTCCGGCGAAGCGATGAACGTGTGCCCCAGTGCGGGTGTCTGCGCCCAGCTCTGCTTCGCACGTCAGGGCAGCTACCGGTACCCCAATGTGCGGGCCGCGCACATGCGTAACCTGCTCCTTAGCCTGGACGACGCTCTTCCCAGGTTCGAAGAGCTGATGAGCGAGGAAGTGCAGCACCGCCGCTACCGGAACCGCGCGGTGCGGCTGCACGACGCGGGCGACTTCCACAGCCTGGCCTATCTGGAGACGTGGCTGCGGATCATGCGCAACGCTCCGGAGGACACGTTCTTCTACTGCTACACCAAGGAAGTTCGCCTCTTTCAGGATGTGGTGGTCGGCAACACTCCGGCGAACTTCGCTTGGCTTCCCAGCCTGGGAGGCCGTGAGGACTATGCCGTCGACCTCTCCGCCCGGCACGCCGACGTCTTCCCCGACGAAGAGGCACTGACCGCTGCGGGTTACTCCGATCAGTCGGCGTGCGATCTGCTCGCGGTCCGCGGACCCGAACGCGTCGGCATGCCCGCGAACAACATCCCGCGGCTGCGCAAACTGCAAGGCCAGGCCAGCTTCGGGCAGCTCCAGCGCGCCAGAGACGAGCGGCTGAACCGCAAGAGGGCCCGGCACCCCGCACCGCAGCCGGCGGACACCATCCTGCGCTGACCCGCCCCCGCGCCCGTCGGCACGGCCTTAACGTCCTGCTCGCTCCATCGGGCCCGGAAACCGGTTTTGACGTGCGGCGGAGCCGAGGACACGAAGGAAATCCATCCAAGGAAACTCGCTAAATCCTGGTAGAATTATCTATGTCAGGAAGTCGGAAGGGGTTGGCCCCCCGGACGGCGCCCAAACCGCATCACCCCACGTCAGGAGCCCGCGTGAAGGACGAGATCACCCCCGTTGCCGTCGACATCGAGATCGGCGGTCAGACCGAGCGCTACACCCTGATCATCACCAAGCTCGAACGGCGCTTCGAGTCCTGCTCCGAGCTGCTCGGCGGTGACAGGACGGGCCTGGCAGCCCAGGTGACCGTGTGCCAGCCCGGCCGCGACAGCGGAGACACGTTCTTCCTCTCCCGTCTGGTCGGCGAAGAGGACTGGGTCATCGACGCCAAGTTCGGTGCCAACGGCTTCCCGCACTTCAGCCACGGGTTCGGCTCCCGCGTCACGAAGCTGAGGTCCCTGCTCCCGGCGCTCACCGACCCGCTGGACGCGGCCGCCCGTGAGCGAGGCCTGGCCCGGGTCATCGGACGGGATCTCCCGCTCACCCTCTCCAGCTGACTCCCCTTCCCCTTCCTGGGCGCCACTCCCGCGCCCCGGAAGGGGAAGGCAGCGCCCGCACAGTTGCGCCCCCCGGCACACCCGTCAGCTGTTCGAGCTGCCTGTCAGCCCTGGCAAGCAGGGGCGGATACCCCTGCCGCCAGGACTCTGCCGACCACACCTCACGCGCGAGGAGCACCGTCCATGTCCTTGACCCGCCCGAGCATCCGAAGTCGCGTCAGCCTCGAAGATTGGCTGGAGCCCTTCGACTGCTACATCAGCCCCACCGACGAATGGCTCCGCCCCCGCTTCGACCTCGAAGGCGCCCGCGAACTCTCCTCCCAGACAGTGCGCATGGCCGAAGAGGACGGCTTCGACAGCATGACCACGGTCCACGTCATCGACGGACGCGCGGACAGTGCGGACACCGTCCACCTCATCGAGGGTGGCCCGGACCGGTACAGCGAGAGCGACGAGCCCATGGTGGTCGCCCTCCGCATCCGGTGGACCGGTGTAGGCCAGGACCCTGTCCACGCGGTCTCCGTCTCGCACGCCACCCCGAAGGACATCAAGGCAGCCCGCAAGCGCAAGGTCAGCGGCCGAGGCCCCCGACGCGCGGTCGTCGTCCAGATCGAATGGCAGTGGCTGTTCCGAGACGGCGACGCCGCCTCAGCGGTCGACGTCTGCCCGCCCCGCCCCGACGGCCTCTACCGAGTCGGCGACGGCCACTGGCCCTGGACCTACGTCGAGTGGACGTGCGCGTGCGGGTCGGTCTGGAACTGGCACGAGGACCAGTGCGGCACCTGTGACCTCACCCGAGATCGCCAGCCCGAGCACCAGTCGACTACCTGACCTGACCCCCGGGCCGGGACCCCCTGCCCGGCCCGGGCCAGCACACCTCACAACGCACAGGTCGAGGAGCCACCATGCCCCACACCCACACCATGATCCGGACACGTGTCTGCATCGACGACTTCCTTGGACCGCTCGACTGCGAGCTCGACCCCAGGAACCTGTGGAACGGCTTCCTGAGCCCCCATTTCACCCTGGACGCCGTCCGCGAGCTCTCCGCCCAGACGCTCCGCTTGGCCGCCGAGGACGACTACCAGTCCGACACCATCCACGTCATCGACGGCCGCGAGGACAGCCGGGACACCGTCCACATCATCGAGGGCGCCCCCAACCCGGACAGCGAGCGCGGCGAGCCATGGGCGATCGCCGTCCGCATCCGGTGGAGCAACGTGGCCCGGGGCGCGGTCGAGGCCACCACGATCCGCGTCGCGACACCCGCCGACCGCAAGCGGGCTCGCCGGAGCAAGACCACCGGTCGCGGCGCCCGGCACGCCGTCGTCCTCCACATCCGATGGATGTACGTCCACGAAGGCAGCGACACGGCGGCTACCACCGAGCCCCTCGGCAAGGACGGGCTGTACTCCATCGGCGGCTGGGAATGGGCGTGGGGCTACTCCGTCTGGTGGTGCCCGTGCGCGAACTGCAACAACTGGCACGTGGCCGAGTGCAAGAACTGCGGCCTCGCCCGCGACAGCCGACACGAGGAGCAGCCGTGCGACTGCGGCTGTGACCCCGCCCTGGGTGAACCCGGCCAGTACGACACCGCAGGGCCCGCGAGCCTCGCGCACCTCGCCGCGACCGGCCGGTACCTGCGCTGGACCGAGCTGATCCGCCTGGCCGCTACGTCCGCCACCTGACCGACCCCGGGGTGGGCGGGGGCCGAGTCCCCGCCCGCCCCGGGCCGACCGGATACGCCTCACAGTGCAGGAGCACGCGATGGACCACAACAAGATCCGTACCTACGTCAGCACCGGCGGGGAGATCTACCCGGCCCGCCTCAACCCCCACAACCGGCACAACGGCTGGTATGACCCGTACTTCACCCTGGAAACCGTCCGGCAGCTGGCGGCCGACCTCCAGCAGGAAGCCGCCCTGTCCGGCTGCGAGGGCATCGACACCATCCACGTCATCGACAGCCGCACGGACATCGACGGCGCCCCCCACGCGGTCGTCGTTCACGTCCGCTGGAGGCACCTGGACGACATGAACGAGCCCACGACCACGGTCGTCCGTCCGGACGCGGACGGCCTGTACGGCATCGGCGGCTACGAGTGGACGTGGTCACGGGTCAAGGACGGCCCGACGGAAGCCGCCCGCCGCGCTGCCGACCGGGCACGCGTCGACGTCCTCCGCGAAGGCGTACGGCAGGCCGGCCACATGCTCCACCAGCTCGCCCCCGAGGCCACCGGCGCAGGGTTCGTCATCCAGGACGGCCACCCCCGCCTGATCAACGTGGTGGCCAAGGGCCGGGTCATCTGGACCGCCGACGAAGGCGACGAAGGAGTCTTCGACTGCGAGCGTCTCGGAGGAGCCGACGAGGCCCTGCGCCAGGCGCTCCAGTACGGCACCAGCCCCGAGACGCTCCAGGCGGCCGGATGGCACGCCATGAACAACGACCAGGGCGTCGAAGCGTACGCCGTCACCTTCCCCCCGAAGGCGTAGCCACCCAGGCCGGGGCGGGCGCGCCCGCCCCGGCCCCCTCCTCCCGCCCGCCCCAACCCCGCGAGGACGTCACATGACCACCCAGACCCCGCAGACCCGCGCCTACCAGCTCCCCGACAGCGGCACGCTGTCCGCAGCGGCTGACGCGGCACTGCAAAGCAGCCGACCGGATCGCCCGCGTCATGACCGTCGTCACCGCGGCAGGCGTCCGGGACGGCCTGACCGGCTGCGACCCCGACGCCCCGTTCGACGCCACGCACCTGGAGCTGACCGAAGGCTTCGACGGCGACCTCTGGGCCACCGGCCGTTACTGGACCGCCGACGGGGCGGAACGGACCTTCGCCGAGCACGCGGCCGACGGCGCCGGAGCAGGCATCGTCCACGACCTGAACGAGTGGACGTCCTACCTCTCCACGGACAACGTCCACGTCTGGCACCCGCTGTGCACCGAGCTCCCCGACCGCGACGGGCGACCGGCTTACCGCCTCGACCTCACCAGGGCCGCCGCCCTGCCCCTCGACTGACCGTCATCCCCGACACCGACCGTCTTGCAGAGCCGAAGGGACGCCCATGATCGAGACACTGGTCAGCAACAACGATCGCGACCGCTACCCCGCACACGTCAATCCCGCCGAGGTCAACGAAGAGGGCTACGTCCTGCCCTGGTTCGACCTGGAAACCGTCCGCCGCATCGCCGAGAAGACCCAGGACGACGCCGTCGATTTCAGCTGGGGCTCAATCGACACCGTGCACGTCATCGACGGCGGCTGCGAGCGCGGTGAGCCCCGGGCCCTCGTCGTCATCGTCACGTGGATGTACATGCCCGAGAAGAGTGCCGAAGAGGCCACCGAGGTCCTCGCACCCCACCCGGAGACCGGCCTGTACGCCGTCGGCGGCCTCCCCTGGTGCTGGTACGCGCTCGACGACGACCTCTCGCTCAACTTCCCCTTCCGCGCCAAGTAGTCGGCCCACCCGGAGCGGGCACAGTGCCCGCCCGCTCCGGGAGCAGCTGAGCTCACCTCACCGCCCGAAGGAGCAGCACCGTGACCACCATCGACACCTTTGTCTGCTGGGACGACGAGCACATCTACCCGGCCCGACTCAACCCCTCGGACCGAGGAAGCGGCTGCGTCTTCCCCGGCTTCACCCTTGACGCGGTGCGCGAGATCGCCGCGCACACCGCGGAAGCGGCCGAGATGTACGGCCACGAGAGGGACCAGATCACCGTCATCGACGGAGAGCCCCAGCCGATCGTGCTCCACATTCGCTGGGCGTACTTCGACCAGGCCAGCCCGGCCAGGTCGGTCACTGTCGTCAAGCCCGACTCCAACGGCCTGTACTGGATCGGCTGGGAGTGGTCCTGGTCCGAGGTCGAAAACGGCCCGCTTTTCCACAGCGAGCGGACCGCTCACGAAGCCAAGAAGCAGGTCCTGAAACGAAGTGCCCACCGCGTCGGGGAGATTTTCCGGGAGCAAGTCCCGGACGCCGCCTCGTGTCTGGTCGACCTAAGCGAGCTCGGCCGCATCGTCCGCGTCTTCGGGGAGTTCGGCAACGACTGGCCGGTCACCCCCGGACAGATCCAGGACGGGCCGTTCGACGCCGAGACACTCGGCGACGCCGACGAGGTAGTGCGCCTCGCGCTCAACCACGGCCGAGCAGCGGACGACCTCGAAGCCGGCGGCTGGCGGCCCGCTCAGGACATCGGACGCCCCGATCTGCACCGAGTCGTGTTCGCACCGCGCGGTCTCGACTCCGTCGGCGAGGGCCCGCTGGACGAGGCCCGCACCACGGCGACCGAAGCGCGGCGCGCACTGCTCACCGCCACCGCGCCCTACCTCGCCGACGACATTGTCACGGCCTGTCCCAGCGCCACCGGTCTGATCGTCGACCCGACCGCGGAACAGCCGTTCCTCCTGTTCCTCACCGACACCGCCCATCCAGGCGGGCGCTACCCGGCCTCCGCCCGGCTGGTGCAGAAGGTTCGTGACCGGCTGGCGAGCATGTTCGCCTACCGGCCGAGCGCCGAGGACCTGACCGTCAGCGGATGGAAGCCCGTTGTGCTGCCGGAGCTGGACGGCGCCTACGCCCTGATCTTCCCCACCGAGTAGTTGTCCGGCGCCCCCGGGGGCGGGCTCTTCACCTCGCCCCCGGGCCATGACCGGCCACGCCGCCAGCCGGCGGCCACCCTTCGCCACGCTCCGCGCGCGGCGGCCCGAGGAGGAGCAGCAGTGGCACACCCCGGAACGAAGTACAGCGAGGACGGCAAGACCTGCGTCAGGACTCCCCGCCCCTGGGGATACGAGTACGCGGCATTCAAGGAGTCGCACTTCGGCGACGACTACGACACCGGCTTCCTCACCGGCTGGGAGGCCGACAACCTGATCGCCCGCGCGGTCAAGCGCCGCTACTGCGTGCGCATCGACGTCATGGGCAGGATGAGCATCACCCGGTCCCTGTCGTCGCAACGCCGTATCGCCCTGGACCCCGTCCGCGTTCCGGCGACCGTGACCAGCCGCCAGTTCGAGGACCTGCGACTGATCGAGGCCGCCGGGAACCGTGTTCGGATCCGACCGGCCGAGGACGGCGCCGCGAGGATCGAGTCGGACCTGCTGCGCATCCCGCCCGGCGCGACATCGGTGCTGCGACGCCGCGGCTGGATCAGCGAGACCCCTCACACCGGCCGCGTGGCCGTGTCAGCAGCCGGCCGGATGGCCATGGCCTGGCACTGGCACGAGTCCGAACGCCTGAACAGGCGACTTCTGCCAGGCCTGTACCTCGATGCGGCGCTGAGTCTGCCCTCCGCTCACTGACACCGGTTGATCGGCCCCACACCACAGCAGCACGCATGCGGGTGGGAAGAGGGTCGGCCCCCTCTCCTTACTCCGCGGATCCCAAGCCACACCACTCACCGCGAGGTAATCATGACGACTGCCCCTGTCCGTATCAGCGAGCGCGCCGCCCGCGCCGCCCTGGCCCACTTCAGCCGGCCGGAGTGCGTTGCCGTCGAACTGTCCCAGCTGGGCCCGGTGGACCTCTGGGCGAAACTCACCGCCGCCGACCCGACCGGACGGCTCTCCGGCTACGCGCCGGAGAAGGAGCTCACCACGGCCGAACTGGCCGCCGACTTCGTCATCCCTGGTGACCCCGCCTGGCCGACCGCCCTGGACGGTCTCGGAGACGCCCGACCGCTGGGAGTGTGGAGCCGCGGCCGCGGGGACCTGGCCGCCCTTTCGACCCACGCCATCGCCGTCACCGGACGCCGCGCGCCGAGCCCCTCCGGTGTCCGCGCCGCCCAGGACACGGCCCGCGCCCTGACCCAGGCCGGGCACACGGTCGCCTCCGCCCTCTCGTACGGCATCGACACCGCCGCCCAGCACGGCACCGGCGCCCCGACGCTCGCCGTCCTGCCGTGCGGACTGGACACCTGCCACCCCTACAACCAGGCCGAACTCCTGGACCACGTCACCACGAACGGTGGCCTGGTGGTCAGCGTCTACCGGCCGGGTACACCCACCAGCCGAGTCACCCTCTCCACCACAGCCACACTCCTGGCCGCCCTCTCCCAGGCCCTCGTCCTGATCGAGCCCAGTGACGACGTCGCGACCGTCCCACTGGAAGCGGCCCAGGCGGCCCGCTCCCTGCATCGCCCGGTGCACGTGCTCACCACGCCCGACCCCAGCACCAACATCCCCTACACGAGCAAGACCGGCCGCCTGCTGACGTCCATCCGCGCCCACCGCACCACACAGCTCGCCAACGTCGTCGCCGCCGTGGACTGACACCCCAGGGGGCGGGCCAGGTCAGCCTGGCCCGCCCCGCCGCCCCCCTCCGCCGGCCCCGGAAAGAAGGCATCACCATGCGCGTCTCCGCCCGCCTCCGTCACCGCTTCCACCGATCGGCCCGCTTCTGGCACGTCAAGCGCGGTGAACCCGATTCGCTGCCCGCCCTCCAGGTGGCCGGGGTCCTGGTCTTCGTCTACATCGACCGCCAGCACGGCACGGTCCGGGTGAGCGTCGA
The DNA here is from genome assembly GCF_043088245.1 of Streptomyces sp. NPDC014623. Classification (NCBI taxonomy): domain Bacteria; kingdom Bacillati; phylum Actinomycetota; class Actinomycetes; order Kitasatosporales; family Streptomycetaceae; genus Streptomyces; species Streptomyces sp. NPDC014623. The sequence goes on from NZ_JBIBZU010000023.1 coordinate 12,240, forward strand.
CCTGGACACGGCCCACCGTTCGCTGCTGCGCCCCGACGACCGCGTGCCGCTCGAGATCTCGGTGCAGGGCCACACCGTTTTCCGGGAGTAACCGACCCCGGAAATCTCGCCTATTTCTGGTAGAATTCTTTATGTCGGAAGGGGTTGGCCCCCCGGACGACACCCGAACCGCACCCCGAGCAGCAGGAGGACCAGATGACCGTCACCAACCCGAAGAGCGCCGCACTCCCCGTCACCGGAACGCGCGCGACCTATCACGGCAGCCTCACCGACTACCACGGCCGCGACTTCCTGCTGTCGACGGACGAGGCCGAGAACTGCGGCTGTGATCACCGGTCCCGCCGCACCCTGGTCAGCTGCGACCTGGCCGCCGACCCCCTGGTCCACGTCCGCGAATCGAGCTTCACCGCCGAAACCGGTGACTGGTGGCCCGACGGCGCGATCGACATCGTGCACGACGGATTCGTCTACAAGGCCTCCCACACCCTGCCCGGCGGATCACCCACCACCCGCATCCTCGCCTTCTACACCGGGAGCGGCCAGATCCTGAAGACGTGGGGCACCCTCTGCGAGATCACCGACAGCCACACCATCCGTGTCCTTGACGAACGCGGCCTCGACCCGTTCCGCGCCCGTCTGGCCCTCCCCTCCCCGCTGAGCAGCTGACCCATCCCAGGGGGCGGCCATCCGTCGCCCCCTGCCGTCACCTGATCTCCCGCGAGCAGAGGAGCACCCATGTCCGACCGCACCCCCACGACCGGTCACGTCGTTCTCACGCCGGGCACCGTCGTGCACTGCCCCCACTACGTCAACGGCGAGAACACCGGCCTGCGCAATGCTGTAGTCCTTGGCCTGCACAATGAGAAGCGCCCTCGGGACGGGTACCGGGTGTACTTCTACGCCTCCGAACCTGCCGACTCGTTCCGGCGCGTGGCCGGCCACGCACGTCACGCGGAGATCACCAGCGCGCGGAAGACCCCGGCGTCGCCCCCGGTCACGCACCGCTTCGACTCCACTGGAGAAGCGAACGACGCAGTGCAGTGGGACGACACCATCGCCGACGGCGACCTGATCGTGGTCGAGCCGGAGGGCGTCGTAGGGTTCCTGCAGCTCGGGTGGGCCGTCGCCATCACCGCCCGGACCGGCAGGCTTGCTCCCCTGTGCGTGCCTGCTCGGGAGGCAGGCGGCGGAAGGTACGTCGCCACCTACGCTGCCGCCGCGCACGTGGCCCACACACTCGGATTCGCCATCGCCTCACGCCATGCGTTCGAAGTCTCCACGCCCATACGGGCCGCCGCGCAGGAAGCCGACGCCACGGCCCGGTGCTTCCTGCCCGTAATCGCGAACCACGAGAACGCTGAACCCACCGACTGGGTCTACCTCGTCGGCCGGGGAGACACAGCGCGCTTCAGGTGGATCGCTGCTGACAGCCACGCGATCTCCGCCGAGCGATACGCCGTCGACACGGACGCCGCCCATGCCGCCGAGGTCGCGCGAGCCGCCCGCCGTACCGAACAGCCGCAACACGACCCGCGCAACCCAGCTGCGACTCAGGTCTGACGCCCTTCACTTCCCGGCTCTGCACCTGCGCACACAGCCCGACACTCAGTCGCCCGGTTGGCCCCGGGCCTCGGTGATCCCGAACCCCCCCCCTCAAAGGAGCACCCCACGATGGCTACCACCACCACGACCACCCAGACCGCCCTCACGCCGTGCACGATCGTGCGCTGCCCGCGATACGTGAACGGCGAAAGCACCGGCCTGCGCAAGGCCGTCGTGCTCGGCCTGTGCAATGAGAACAACCCCAAGGGCGGCTACCGGGTGTACTTCTACACGCTCGGCCCTGCCAGCTTCTCCCCGCGCACCGCCGGGCTCGCCTTCGAACGGGAGATGAAGGTCCTCGGCACCCTCGAGGCCCTCTCCGAGCGCACCCTGATCAGCATCTACAGGGGACTGGACGAGTTCCCGGGGTCCACGCAGGTACGCAACCGTGCGGGCAACCACGCCCACCGGCTGCGCACGGCCCGACGCGCCCGATAGGCCGCGCCTGGACCGCCGGTGGGGCGTGAACCCGCGGAACGCCCCACCGGCCCCCAGCTCGGTCCAGCACCGCCAGGCCGCACACCCCGGCCAGGCGCGTGCGGTCCGTCATGCCCTCATCCAACGGAAGGAAGTCCCCGCATGAGCACCGAGACCCGTGAGTTCATCATCGTCGGCAAGGACAACGGCGCCAGTTACACCCTGTGGGATGTCATGCCCGCTCCGACCGATCCCGCCAGGCGCGACATGGTGCTCGAGGAGATCGGGGTCGACGTCCACGACGCGTTCGGCTCCTGCCACATGGAGTGGGCCACCACCGCCACCGGCGCCGTGAATCAACTTCTGACGGCCCTGCGTAAGGAGTCCGGCATCGACGACTACGCGCTGAGCGAGGACAGCAACCGGGACGCCCTCACGGAGGAACGCGAGGCCCGATAGGCGCCCGCCGGGGGGCGGCCGTGCCTGCCCCCCGGCTCTCTCGCACGGTCCTCCGTCACATGGCACTGGGAGACAGCTATGCCCCAAGCCGGCCTCGCGCTCTGCCGCTGCACCGCCTCCTACCTCTGCGGCCATTGCGCATGCGTTCAGTGCCCCGCCTGCCAGCAGTGCTCCGGTGACAGCTGCGACGCCTGCCGATGCCGGTACGGACTGGGCCAGGCCTCGCCGCCTGAACCGGAGGGGTCTCACTTCGAGCGGCCGGCAGAGCTGTAGCTGGGCACGCACATGACCAACTGGCTGTGGGAGAGCGACCTGGAAGCCCTTCTGCGGGGCGTCACGCTCTTCGTCTCCCGGGTCCGGCTCTCCAAGCGCGTCAGCGCGTTCCCGAGGGCCCGCCACCCGTACTGCATCGACTCCGGAGGATTCACCGAGCTCCAGCGCCACGGCCGGTGGACACTCGCGCCCGCCCAGTACATCGAGGAGGTCCGCAGGTACCTGTCCGACCTCGGCGCCGACCTGTGCCGCTGGGTCGCCCCGCAGGACTGGATGTGCGAGGAGCTGGTCATCTACGGCGGCGCCGGCCGCCGCGGCATGCTGTTCCACGGGACACAGGAAGCCCGGGGGGTTGGGGCGAGCTCCCCGGATCAGGACCTGACGACTGCGGTCCGGATCCATCAGCGCCTGACCGTCGACAACGCCCTCGAACTGCGCAGGCTGGCCCTGGACATCCCCTTCATCTGTGTACTCCAGGGCAACCGGCTGGAGGACTACGTGCACTGCGAGCGCCTGTACGCAGAGGCCGGTATCGATCTCACCGCCGAACCGGTTGTCGGCATCGGATCCGTATGCCGCCGCCAGGGAACAACGGAGATCGCGGAGATCGCCCGGCATTTCGCCGCCAAGGGGATCCGGCTGCACGGCTTCGGCGTGAAGACCCTTGGCCTGGCCTCCTACGCGGACGCCCTGGTCTCTGCGGACTCCATGGCCTGGTCGGAAGATGGCCGTTACTCCGCCCCGCTGCCCGGTCACACCCACAAGAGCTGTGCGAACTGCCCTGACTGGGCGGTCCGGTGGCACCGGCGCATCGTCCAGCAACACCTCTCCCCGGCCGCCTGACCGAGGGAGGACGGAAGGCACCGTGCCGCATGAACACGGCGCACCGCTGCGTGCCGCATCTGACCACCGGGCAAAGCCGCGCAGTTTCTGTGAGGAACCCCGCATGATCTATTGGTTTCTGTTAGAATTCTTTATGTCAAATAGTCGGACGGGGTTGGCCCCCCGGAAGACGCCCAGACCGCATCTCCGCACGGCATGAGACATGCCGCATGAAGGGGGAGTGACTGCCCGATGGTCGCGTCCAGGACGAAGAGCAAGAAGAAGAGCCGTACCGCCACACACAGACCAGCCACCAGAGTTCGCCGTTTCCGTCACGACGAGCACACCGCCGTCGACATGTTCTCTGGCTTCGGAGGCCTCACCGCCGCCATCAAGCGCGCAGGATTCACCGCGATCATGGCGGCGAACCACGACCGCTACAAGGTCGAGGTCCACGAGGCGAATCATCCCGAAGCCGAACACTGGATCGCCGACCTGGTTGACCCCGACGCTGCGGACTACCACTCAGTCCGCGACCTCCCCGCGGCTGACCTCCTGGCCGCAGGCGTGTCGTGCGTCAACCACTCCCAGGCCAACACGCTCAAGGCCTACGAGCAGGGCGCTGCGCTGTTCGACCTGGACGACCCCGACTACGAGGCGCGCGTGACACGGTCCGAGCGCGACCGGGCCACCGCGAACTGCGTACTGCACTACGCCGCTCAACACCGGCCTCGGCTGATCCTCGTCGAGTGCACGACCGAGCTCACTTCGTGGGGGCCTGCGGTGCAGGGCCGAGCCAAGATCGGAAACGGCGCCACATACCGCTGGTGGCTTAAGCAGTTCGAGCTGCTCGACTACGAGTACAAGGTGCTGTACCTGAACTCTCAGTTCTTCGGCGTTCCGCAGTCGCGCGACCGCCTGTACATCGCGTTCTGGAACAAGGCGCTCCCTGCCCCCGACCTTGAGCACCGTCCGGTGTCGCACTGCCATCACTGTGACCGGGGCGTAGAGGCGGTGTGGACGTGGCGCACCGGGGTCCCGGCGTCCGGATCCGTGCGTTACGGCAAGCAGTACGAGTACCGGTGCCCGTCCTGCCGACGGCCTGTGGTCCCGCCGATGACGCCGTCGCTGGCCGCGCTCGACCTGGCCGACTTGGGCATCCGCATCGGCGACAGGCCGGTCAAGACGTTCAAGGACGGGTGGGTCGGACCGCTTGCCCGGTCAACGATGGCGCGCGCAGAGCGTTGCCGCGAGCGGTTCGCTGACTTCCCTGCCGTACTCATGGGGGCCGCGGGCAACACGTTGGAGCGTCCGGGATCCGACTCTCTGTGGGCGCCGCCGATCGCGCTGGCGGTCGACAACTTCCAGGGCGCACCGCGCGGCGCGGGCGTACCGCTTCCCACCCAGGTCGGTTCGGAGACCCTGGCCATCGTTTCATCGGGCATCGTCCCGCTTCGCGAGAACCGGTCCACCGCGCACCGCGAGATCATGCCGATCGCGCCGGACGCGATCCCTGGCCTGCTCGCTGCCGGCTGGTTCAAGCAGAACGGCAGTACGGGCAGCGAGACCGCACCGCATCCGCTGGGCGACCCGCTTGGGACCCTTACCGCCCGCGACACAACGGCGCTGCTCATGGCTGAGTGGCGGGCCTCGCTCGCCGAGTTGCCGCTGGAGGACTGCTATTTCCGCATGATGGCCGCCCACGAGGTCGGCAGGAGCTGCGGCTTTGACGTGGACTTCAACGAGTACCGCGGGACCTTCATCGTCTGGGGTCCCGCCGGTGCCCAGGTCGGCGGGTACGGCAACGCCGTATCCCCGCAAGTCGGCGAGTGGATCGCGTCCCGGCTGCGCGCTGCTCTTCATTCTTAGGCCCCACGGCCGGGGGCGGTTCCCTACCGCCTCCGGCCGCTCACCTCGCACCCGTGTTGCAACGGCTCCTCCCGTCGCGTGATCGCGAGGAGACCGCTCAGACCATCAGGTCCCGGTTGGCCCCGAGGCCTGGTGCATCCCGAACCACTCCCACCGAAGGAGCCGCATTGGCCTTTCACCTGTCGCCTTCCGCCCTTGTGTCCCTCCCTCCCACCAGGCCGACCACCGACGATGTCGCGCAGTTGGCGGCCGACCGGCTCGCGGCCGCGGACGAGCCGGATTCCACCACGCTGCTGACGTGGGCCGACGTGATCCTGTTCAACCATTCCGGTGGCAAGGACAGTCAGGCGATGCTCTCGCACCTGTTCTCCCTGGCCTCCGCTGCGCAGGTTGTCGACCGGATCGTGGTCGTCCACTGCGATCTGGGCGACGTCGAGTGGAAGGGCACCCGTGAGCTCGCCGAGGCGCAGGCAGCCGCGTACGGGCTGCGCTTCGAAGTCGTCTCCCGTGCGCAGGGGGACCTCATCCAGCAGATCAAGGACCGGCACCACACCCTGCGGGCGAAGGGGGACACCACCACGCCAGCTTGGCCGTCATCCCAGGCGAGGTACTGCACGAGTGCCCAGAAGCGCGGGCAGGTCCGGCCGCTGATGACGCGGCTGGTCGACGACTTCGGCGGCCGGCTGGGCCGTCCGGTGCGGATCCTGAACTGCATGGGGATGCGGGCCGAGGAGAGTCCGGCCCGCAAGAAGCGCACGATGCTCGAACTCGATCAGGGCGCAAGCAACGGCAAGCGCACCGTCTACACGTGGCTTCCTCTGCACGCCTGGACCGTGAAGCAGGTGTGGTCGGAGATCGCGCGCTCCGGGCTCCCGTACAGCCCGGTCTACGACTGGGGCATGTCTCGCCTGTCGTGCTCGTTCTGTGTACTGGCGTCCGAAGGCGACCTTGAGCTCGCCGCCAGGCTCCGGCCGGAGAAGGCCGCCGAGATGGTCGACCTGGAGCAGTACGTCGGTCACGACTTCAAGAAGAACCTGCCCATCGCGGAGATCGTCCGCCGGGCCGAGGCCGCCGACGCCGCCCAGGGGCCCGCCGTACGCCACCCCCGAGGCACGGCAATGGCTGCCCAGATCGGTGAAGCCCGAACGCTGGACTACCTGCTGCGTCTCGCCGCCTGAACGTCCCCGTGGGGCGGTGAACCGCACCGCCCCACGGCTGCCCGCACCGTCCTTCCTGCCGTCCCGTGGTTGGCCCCACCGGCCGGCTGGCACCGTCCCGAGCCGCTCCCCCTCGAAGGCTGGAGTTTCTGATGCGCCCCACAGTTCTGTCCTACGGCCTCGGCGCCGACTCGACCGCGATCCGTCCGCTGCGAGTTCATGATTCTCGAAGGGACCTCAAGGCCGAACTTGTACCTGGATCAGGCTGGCAGGGGGCCCGCAGCCCTGCGTTCCCGACTTCGCCGTGCCGCTCGGTCGGCTGTCGGCCGGCCCCCGCCCATCCCCGGGCGGTTGGAGCGTTGACCGGGGGGAGGTGGGCCGAGCAGACAAGAGTGGCGAGGTACTTCAGCCCGCAACAGTCAGCAGCCTTGGTCGATGACGTCGTGGAGGTACTGAATGGCGAGCTTCTCGGCGTTGTGGCGCCGTTCAACGACCGCGCTACCCGCATCGGACCATCGACGGTAGAGATCGACGCTGGCGAGGAGCGCCCGTCCGGCTTCGTGGCGGTCGTAGCCGCACAGAGTCGCCAGAAGGTTGCGAGTCTCTTCGGGCGCGATGGCCTCCAGGTGGCGTACACCACGGGGGATCGCGCCCACCCGGCGGGCGGCCAGGGGGCCGAGTACGGTCTCTCGCAGGTAGGTGAGGAAGCTGATGGTCTCGAACAGTTCTCCGCGGCCGAGCTTCGTCGCACCATAGTGCACCCAGATCCAGAACCGGTCCTCGATCCACTGGAGGTCGAACGCCGGAGTGACCGGCGGCTGCTGGGCGAGGGCGCCAGATAGGAGGCCGTCCCGGTCCCACAGGATCTCCGGGTCCTCAGTCCGCTCGGCGAAGTCGCAGGCCCGGACGAACTTGAAGTCGACGTGCAGGAGAGGCGGCCCAACGAGCGTGATGATCACACGCGGCTCGCCGACATGCTCCCCGGTGAATCCGGCCACAAGGGAGGCCCAGGAGCCGACCAGCGCGAGCCGCTCCCGCATGACCGCGTCGTACGCCTCGTCATCGATGACCAGGATCAGGTCCACGTCCGAGTAGACGTCGTGGCGGTCTCCCACGAGGGACCCGGTGATCGCCACGCCGGTCACGCGTGCATCCTGCCGGATCCGAGGAAGCGCGTCGCTAAGGAACTGGCTGTGCAAGGAGGGGACCTCCATCTGCTTTCCTTCCGATCGGAGCAAAGCAGAGCAACGTAACACTCAATCCGGCGGGGATCGCAACCCTAATTTCTTACAAACGGTCCTTTGCCCGAGCGTCGGTGCGAGCACTACACGACCGAGTTCCCGTGATCGATCTCAGCACGACCACGTTTTGTGGTAGGCGGTGGCAGTGATTCCAGGATGCCGTCCATGAGTGCGCGGGCGGCATTGGCGTAGCGGACGGCCGTAAACTCCGAGATCCCGAAGATTGCGGCCAGCCGGCGGGGGTCGCCGTTGCCCGCCAGGGCTTCCTCCAGCTGGCGGTCGATGCGCATCTGTTCTAGGGAAGCGCGGCGGCCGGCGAATTGCAGGTGACACCAGTAGTCGCTGACCGGTTCGTGGCCGTGGGCGGTGACCCGCGTAATGAGCAGGTGGCGGTTGGAGGTGTGGGGCCACCGGCGGTGGCGGTGGAGAAGGTATCCGTGGAGGACTTGGTGGGTCAGTTCGTCCAGGGGCCGAGTGCGGCCGCCGATGGTGACGGCGCGGCTGGGCAGGTCTAGATCGTCGACGGTGAGAGCCTTGATGGCGGGTCGACGGGCGGCGTGGACGACGGTGAGGACGAGGAGGACCTGTTGTTCGGGGGTGGTCGCCGCGGCGACGGCGTCGGTGTAGCACTCCTGCGACAGCGGCAGGATAGGCGGCTGGGGATATGCACCTGCCTTGATCCCGGTCGTCGGGTTCTGGAAGATCGCCTTCTCGCGACGCAGGTGCGTGAAGAGCGACCGAAGACTGATGTGCAGCTCTTTGCGCCTCCAGCCCTGGTGCGCGTCGAGGGCAGCCTCCACGTCAGCGCGGCTCACTTCCCGCAGGTGGCTATAGCGGGCTGACCAGCCCAGGATTGTGGAGTGGGCGGCCGACATGAACCCCCAGCTGCTACTGCGACTTCGGGGACGACGCCGAGGCCCCCTCGGTGGACTGCCCGGAGCCAACGTCGGACGTCCTCGCCGATCTCCGGCGCAAGGTCATGGGTCCGTCGGGCCAGCCACGCTTCGAAGCTGTCGGGCCGGTCATCGTTCAGCAGTCCGGCCTCCTGCAGGACCTCGCTGACGCGGGTGACGCTGATCTTCCGGTCGGCGTACAGGGGCACAAGTTCGGAGTACCGGACAGTCTCGCCCGCCTGATGGCCGAAGAGCACGGCGATCAGGCCACGGCGGGTGAGCCGGAGGAGCTCCGGGCTCCATCCGCACAGTTCCGCCTTCCGATCAGCAAGCCCCATGGCCGCTACGAGGTACGGATTGTCCAAGTCTGCGTGGTCAGCCTTGCGGAAGCGGCGGAAGTCACGGCCCGAGTCGAACAGCCGTAGTTGTTCCCAGCTCGCCGGTGGTCGCGCGGGGGCGGCGGGCGGGGTGGGCTGGAGTTCGCGGTAGCGCCACCTCGGGTTCAGCAGTTGGGTGGTGCGCTTGAGACAGCCAATCTCCAACTGGTAGCCCGTCCGGGCAATGCGGGCGAAGTAGGGCCGGGGGTCCACCCGCACCTGTCCCTCGGTGAGATCTGCATCTTCCAGAATGCGGGCCTGGACCCAGCAGGCACGGCAGTGCTCGTCTCGTACGAAGAAGACTGACCCGCACTCCCGGCAGGTGCCGGGCGGGTGGCGGTAACGCCAGCCGGTGCAGCCGCTGCACGTCGTACGCTTCCCGCTGTACCAGGCCCGGCACTGGTCACAGCTCCTCCACCGACGCCGCCGCTGGGGGTGACAGAACTCGCACCGCCCGGCGGCAAAGAACCTACCGTTGAATACCGGCTGCTGGCAGGCCCCGCACGTCGCGTGCCGCTGGCCGGGGTGGCGGCACCACCAGCACACCGACCAGCCCAGGTCACACGGGCAGTGGCTACCGCACTGATCACAGGGCCGGAATGGCTGGTGCGGCATCACAGCGGCGGCAGGGATCGGCCATCCCGGCGGCGCGGAACAGGCGGTGGCACCGGACCGCCACTCTCCCCGGCCGCCCGGGCCACCGGAACCGACGGCTGCTCGGCCACGCCGGACGCAACTGACTCGGGGATGAGGATCTCCTCGATCCCGCAGTCCAGCACGGCGACGATGACGTCGAGGTCGGACAGCTTGATGCTGGCCGGCTCCCCGGACCAGAGCCCTGACATCTTCCCCGCGCTGATCACCAGCCCGTGCTCCGCGAGCATCCGCTGCAGCTCGCTGGCCTTCCAAATGCCCCGGTTCGCGGCTGCCAGCCGCAGATTCCACTTCACGTTCTCGCTCCTTTCCACTCAGGTCACAAGCCCGGTCAGGCGGGCCGCTGCCCGCTGCTGGCCGACCTGCCACGCCTCTTCAACGAAACCCCGGTGGACGTGGACGTAGCGAAGTGTCGTGACTAGCCACTCGTGCCCCAGCAGTTCCTGGATGGCCATCAAGTCCATGCCGTTCAAGTAGAGATCGGAGGCACAGAAGTGCCGCAGGACATGGGGAGTCATCTTCCCGTCCCAGTTCGCAAGGTGCCGCTCGGCAGCCTCGGCCAGGCCCAAGCGAAGCGCGTGATCGCCCACCCGCAGACTCGTGCCGTCGGTGGCCCGCCGCTCCGAGGGGAACATGGGCGCACCAGGCCGGGCAGGGTCCGCGGGAAAGTGACCCCAGACCTCTTCGACGTACCAGCGAAGCAGATCGCCCGCCCCGTTGATCAGCGGAACCATCCGCGCGCGGGGACCAGTGCGCCGAGCGCCCTTGCCGAAGCGGACGTGAAGCTTCCCGTATCGGCCGAGGTCCCAGTGCGCGTCGGCGAGGTCAAGCATGCGCACCTCATTGATGCGCAGACCGACCTGGCCCATCAGCCTGGACGCCACGTAATTCCTGGCCGCTGGCGCGAACTTCCGGCAGCCCGCCAGATCCTCCCGCCATCCGGCGAAGAGCTGCTGGATCTCGTGCTGCGCGGGCGGGATCCGCAGCTCCATACGCGACTGATGCCGTGGCGTGTTCATCTCGTCGAGCGGGCACTCGACCACCCTCCCCGTCAGCCGATACAACTGCGGCTTCATCCGCAGCTCGATAAACCGGAAGTACGTGGCGAGCGCGAACGAGCGCAGGTAGCGCGTGCTCACGCTCAGCCCTCGGGTTGCCTGCCCGAAGTACCGGTCCGCATCCGGCGGATCCATCTCCCACAACGGCCGGCCGAACCAGGACCTGATCAGGTCGAGGTCGCCGATCTCCCTCCGGATCGATCCGTCCGCGATCCCTGACGCCGCCCGCGCCAGCACGAACCCGGATAGCACGTCGGTCTCGAAATCCTCGATCGCCTGGACGTCCGGGTCGTATGGACGCCGGATCTCCCGCACCACCGTCAGGGCCACACAACCACCCGCCCAAGTTCAGCCCGACCATCAGAACTTCAGGATTCACGAAGGAGTATCACTGCACTTGCGTATGCATCACAGTCCCCTCAAACGAGTGACATACCGCCGTCGTCCCACGTCGCAGGCCATCACCAACACCCGCGGTCGGCGTCACCGCTACCGAACCCGCAGGGAAACCCATCTCCTCAAGCTGATGGAGGATCCCACCGCCTACGGGTTGCGCGAGGACCTGTCGGATCTCACGGTCGTGCACGCGGTGACCGGGGACGAATGGCCCGACTCGCTGGAGTACGTCGAACGGCACATCCTGCCGCGCATGCGCGCGCATGCGGTGCGGTTCGTCCAGGTCGCCCGCGGAGGCCATTTCGAGGGTGACGGCATTGTCGTCCTCAGCGACACTCGCAGTCCGCGCCGGGTCCATGCCCAAGGTCCGTGGGTCCTGTCCGAGGACCTGCGAGCGGCCGGCACCGTCCCGACCCTGGCCCAGGGCACGCGGACCTGCTCGATCAAGGCGAAGGGTTTCGTCCTCGACTCGTGGGCGGCCGCCGAGTTCGGGACCACCGCATTCCGCCGCGCCATCGGGTACCACTTCGGGGAACTGTCCCGCGCGGAGAAGGATTCTTTGATCCAGGCGCGGCACAACAAGGAGGCCGGCCGGGTCATCTGCGATCCGTACTACCCGCTCATCGAGGAGCGTCTGGACCGGGCCGAGGTCGAGGCTTACGTCCTGAGCGTCACCGGCGAGCCGATCCAGAAGTCGTTTTGTGTCATGTGTTGTTTCTCGGGGGTCTGCTCGTCCCGTGCCAGTCACGAGGCGCGGCTGCGCAGGTTCCCGCAACTGGCTGCCTCCGCCCTGCGGCTGGAGTACGCGGCCATGGCGCTCAACGAGAACTCCAGTCTGTACGCGAAGACGTCCCTGTACCGGAATCTCACCGAGGACGAGCGCAACCAGCCCGTGCTGGAGGCATTCGAGGCCTCGCTGGACCAGGCCGAGTTCGCCGTCTACGAGGTGCGCCGGGTCTACCTCGCCAAGCGCACTCCTGAGTGCCGGACGCTGCACGGCCGAAGCTGCCGCTCTCCGCGTTGGTGGTGCCGGCACGAACGGACCGAGTTCTGCCGCGGGGCCCACGACGAGCAAGGGGGCGCTCCCACGTGCCGCGGCGACGCCGCGTGCAGGCAGCCCGCTCGCAAGGGGCAGTCGCGGCGGTCGGTACGCACGCTGTTCGAGGGCGAACGGGCAGCTGCCGAGGCCTGGGTGAGCGACATGGCAGCCGAGGGGGCGCGGCTTGAGCGCGGCGCCCTGTCGGGTATTCGCCGGGCGGTGTACCAGGATGCCGGACCGGGTTACCCGCACGGGGTCGGATTCGTCACGGCTGCTCCCACGGGTGCCCAGGACAAGCAGCGTGGCGGTTTCAAGGATGTCTGGTCGGCGGTGACCGGCCGGTCGGGGACGTGGCGGAGGCCGTTGCGCGGGGCGCGTCCGGCGCAGCAGTTGGGGTTCGCGGGGCCGGTGGCTTCGGGGTGGGCGTGATCACCCCCTCCATGTCGCCTTGATTGTGCTAGGATTGTTTATGTCAGACGGGGTTGGCCCCTCGTCTGCTTCCCGAACCGCTTCCGACAAGGAGCTCACGTGATGAGTGGCATTACTTCGACGCATCTGTTCGCGGGAGGGCTCGGAGATCTGGTGGGCTTCGCGGCCGCCGGGTTCGACCCGCGGTTCGCCGCGAACCACGCGGCTCCCGCGATCGCCACGCTGCGCAGGAACTTCCCCACCGTGGCCTACGAGCAGTGCGACATCAACAACCTCGACTTCCGGCGCATCCCGGGAACCCGGATGTGCTTCGGGTCGCCGATCTGCAAGGAAGCCTCACCGGCCGGGCGCAACTCCACCAAGAGCCAGCAGCCGGCTACCAGCCGTAAGCCTGGTGAGGGCGGCCGGGCCCCGGCCCCGGCATGGTCCCGGACCAGGGCGACGGCGTGGGATCTGATCCGGGCTCACGAGGTGCACGACTACGACATGGTCTGCGGCGAGAACGTGCCTGACTTCGCGACGCGGTGGGTTCCGTTCGAGGCCTGGCTCGACGTGTGGAGGGCCATGGGCATGGTGCCGCACATCGTGTCGTTCAACGCCGCGCACATCTCCGGCCCCGGCAACGAGGCGGCGCCGCAGTACCGCGACCGCATCATGTTCGTCTTCCTCAAGGAGGGGCTGCCCGCACCTGACCTCCAGGTGCGCCCCGCGTGCTGGTGCACCGAGTGCGGACCGGTCGAGGGCGTGCAGGTCTGGAGCAAGAGGTTCGACGAGCCGGGAATTCGCAAGGTGGGGGTCTACCGCAAGCAGTACCGGTACGCCTGCCCCGTCGTCCGGTGCGGCAGGCGCGTCGAGCCGGTCACCCAGCCGATCCGCGGCCACATCGATCTCGATGTGCCCGGCCGCCGCTTCGGCGCGGGCAAGCCCAACCACAAGAAATTCACTCCGTACGCGGAGGAGACCGGCCGCAAGGTTGCCATCGGGCTGCAGCGGTTCGGGGGCGAGCCGTTCCTGGTCGTGCTGCGCAACCACTGCACCGTGCAGTCCCTCGACGAGCCGATCGGCGCGATCACCGCAGAGGGCAATCACCACATGCTCGTGCGGCCCGGCCGCACGGTCGATGAGTGCGAGGTCAGCATGATCAGCCTGCGCACCAAGGCGCGCGCCCAGCGCTTCCCCGACAGCCACATTTTCGAGGGCACCACCGGCGCCGACCTGACCCGCCTGGTCGGAAACGCCGTACCCGTCAACGCGGCCACGTGGTTCGGTCAGCGCCTGCTGCCCAGCCTGAACTGACCAGCACCGCCGCCCGCCGCCGCACCCCGGCCCTCTCGCTGGAGGGTCGGGACCGCGGCGGCTTGCCCCTCAGGCGGACACGAGGCCCCTGGTGCCCCGGGGCGGGCAGGGCGGCGTGTCACTGCCGCACGATCCAGACCAGGGTGGCGATCGCCGCGGCCGCGACGATCGGCTCGGTCAGCGAGGGGTGGACCGCGGCCACGTAGAAGGTGCCGGCCGCAGCAAGGAGAACGAGGAGCAGGTGCTGCGTGTCGAGCGGACGCTGATTCATGAGGTGGTCTCCGGTCGTAAGCGCACGGAACCAAGGCCGGGCGCGGAAGGGGAAGGTCTCGCCGTCGGGCGGGGAAGCTCTGCGGTCAGACCAACAGAGGGAAAGGGGGCATTCAAGAGCTCCGGCTGTGGCGAATGGATCGCCACAGCCGCGCCACACCCACTCTGCTCCGGACGCCAGTTAGCAGTGCAAGCCCTCACCACGTGCTCCTGCGCCACGCCTGGGAGTACATCTGCAACCGGCCAGGCTGTTCCTGACGCCCCGAATGCAGGATCTCCGGCTGTTCGCGGCGCCGCCGGCTACCCGCCTTTCATGTAAATGTTGTACGGTTATTCATGTCGCACCGTTGGTCGCGGTGCGCACCCAAACCCGATCCCACTCAGGCCCGCATCGCGCAGGGCCGTTGAAGGAGACTCACATGATCCGCGCCGGCCGCACTCCCGTGGGCACCGCCGATGTAGCCAAGCTCCTGGGGCGCAAGACTCTGCCCGCCGCCCTGGCTAGGACGCTGCCCGCCCCGATCAGTCGCCCCGGCGCAAGGACCAGCATCTGGGACCTCGAGCAGGTGGAGGCGCACCTGGCCGGCCGGGAGATCCCCGCGATCGCCGAGGTCGAGTCGGCCGACGATCTGCTGGACCGGGAGGAGGCCCGCCTTCAGCTGCAGAACGTCATCAAGCCGACAGCCTGGAACTCTTACATCGACCACAATTTCGCCCCGAGCCCCGATCAGAAGGTGTGCGGGGTGTCCCACTGGCGGCGCAGCACGATCCTCGAGTGGGACGCCAACCGGCCCGGGGAAGGAGCTGGCGGTGGTCGCCCGAAGGGCAGCAAGGACACCAAGCCCCGCAACCGCATAGTCGACGCCCGCCTGGCGCGCGCCGATGCCCGGAAGGAGCGTGTGCGCAAGATGCTGCAGGATGCCGGAGCGCAGCTGACGCCGGCCGAGGTCGCCGCTGCCGAGGAGATCTCGGAGCGGCAGGCCTACCGACTGCTCGACGAGGCTCGGGCCGCAGCCGAGTAGTCGGTCTCGAGGACCGGTCCCCCGCCTGTGATCGTCGCTTTCGGTGACTGCACAGCGAGGTGCGTGCAGCGGGTCTCACTCCTGCGCACCCGACCTCGTCTGCCTGGATCGGCCCGTTCCACCGTGCCGCCTGCCCAGTGCGCAGCCGTTCCGGGAGGCGTGTGAAGGGGGCGCCGCACACACGACTCGGCGGGTGCGCAGTGTGTTCCGCGCCGAGTCTTGGGGAGCGCGGCGCAGACTGCGCAGTGCGACAGGGCTCGGTTGCGCAGCGACGGATGCGCACTCGGATGGACGTCTGTGACAGGGCGATCGAGCAAGGGGTGGCGAGTTCTCCTCACGACGGGTCGAGTGAGCTCCTGCCGGTCGCGCCGCCGGCTGGCACGAGCGTCTGGTTCGTGGTGAGGAGCCCGCTGCCCGTGGTGAGTTCTCTGGCATCCCGTGGTGAGTTTCCCGGCGTCCCGTGGTGAGTTTCTTCGCGCGCCCATTCAGCGTGGTGAGTTCCGCTTCGAGCCGTGGTGAGTTCCGTGTCGAGCCGTGGTGAGTTGTGCAGTCGCGGCTGCGCCCCTCGTCCGTACTCCCGGCCCTCCTCGGCGTCTCAGAAGCGGTGATTGGGGCTCTGACCAGGCATGGTGAGTGGCGGGCCGAACTCACCACCGGGTGCAGAAACTCACCACGGGCGGCGTGCTTCAACCGTGATTTCAACCGGGTTGTCGTGGTGAGCTTTCCGGTGAGTGGTGCCGGGTTCCTTGGAGACAAGATCTGACCGCTTCTCTCCTTGGAGCCCTGGCATGACCGTAGGAACCTCTCGAAGGCCCGCCCCCGCGGCGTCTTCCCCTCCTCCGCTTCGCCCGTCCGAGCCGCCCACAAGCTCCTTGCGGGAGGCGAAGCGACGCGTCTCCCTGGCACGGATCGGGGTCTGGACAGCACTCGCCGCCGGACCCGCTGCGCTGGTGGTCGCCTGCGCAATGCCCCGCACGGTCGTAGCCGCTGCGCAACCCACGGCCGTCGCCGCGGCCCCGGTGCGCACCGCCGATCCGTCCGGTGTGGCTGCGCTGTTCTGTGATCTGTGGCTGCGCAGTGATGACGCGGCGCCGGACAGCGAGACGGCCCGCATGGCCCACACGCTGGCCCCCGACGTGGCACTGCCCTCTCACACCGGCGCGGCAAGTGCGCAGCCGGTTCAGTCCGTGATGGCGGTGCGCAGTGAGCGTCTGGGGGGTGGTCGCTGGTCGGTGGTGATCGCTGCGCAGTTCACCGTCCGTGACGAGGATGCCAGTGCTGCTGAGGCCGGGAAGGCCGCGCGGGCGGTGCAGTACTTCGCCGTTCCGGTGGTCGCGAAGGAGTCTGCGGGTGGGGCAGGGGCGTTCCGGGTGACGGCTCCCCCGGCGCGGGTTGCCGGTCCGGTGCTGGCGGCGTCCGGTGCCTCACGGTTCGAGAACCGGCTTCCGGCCGACAGCGAGCTGGTCGCCTCGCTCGGTGAGTTCTTCGGGGCCTACCTCGCGGGGGTCGGTGAAGTGGACCGGTATCTGTCCCCGGGGACGGAGCTCGCGGCGGTAGCGGATGCCGGGTACACCGCGGTCCGGGTCGAGGACGTCTCAGCCGACGCCGAGGTGGCCGCCGGCCCGGTGCCGGAGGACGGGACGAGCGTTCGGGTGCAGGCGCGGGTGACCGCTCTGGCCGCGAAGGCGGAGCAGTGGCCGCTGGCCTACGAGCTGACGATGACCGCCCGGTCCGGACGGTGGGAAGTCACCGCCCTGCACGCCGGAGCTGACCCGACAGCCGAGCCGCCCGCTGATGACTCCGCCGCTGCCGGGGGTGAGGAGCAGTGAGCCGCTCTCTCGTGCTGGCCGGAAAGCTCGATTCGCTCGGTGATTCGTGGCTGGGCACCTTGGAGGACTGGGGCGACAAGGGCCTGAAGGTCGCGTTGATCGCCATCGTCGTCATCACTGTCGTCCGCAAGGTCTCCCTCAAGGCGGGCATCGGGGCCCTGATCGGTCTCGTCCTCGCGCTGGGCATCTACAACTCGCGGGATTCGCTGGCGAACATCTTCGAGGACGAGGTCAACAACCCCGCCAACTCGCAGCCCGCGGCCGTCGTTGTGGTTACCGAGCAGGCACCCGCCCCTGGTGGTGTCCTGTGAGCGCTGCGAAGACGGACCGGCAGCGGGTGGCCCGGGTCTACACCGCTGCACGTCGCCATCCGTGGGTGCTGGGCAAACTCGGGGACTGGGTCATCTGGTTCGGCCCGTACACGCCCGCACAGCTGGCGGTGCTCGGCGGCGGTGCGCTGCTGCTGGTCAAGACGTTCGCGTGGTGGTCGTGGCTGGGCCCGGTGCCGGTGGTGCTGTGGCTGGTCGCCGTATGGGCGGTGCGCGGGGCGAAGATCAACGGACGCTCCCCTATGACGGCTGCTCTGGGCTGGCTGGCGCTGTTGGCCCGCCACCCTGCGGGACGTATTGCCGGGCGGGTGGCCCGCGACCGTTCGTCCACGCTGCTCTCCGGAACGTTCATCGTCGAGCCCGCGGTGGACGAGGCCGCCCGCCTCGCCCCTGCCGCGGCTCCGGTCCCGGCGGCACGGCGCCGTACGAAGGCTAAGAGGAAGCCGTCCGCGCGGGCTCGGGCGGCGCGGCCGGTGCCGGTCACCGGCCTGGCCGGGCTGCTCGTCGGGGCACAGACGGGGAGGTCCTGATGCGGATTCCGTTCCGGCATGTAGCCGGGCATCTGGTGTGGTCGGTGTCGGGCACCGTGTGGGCGATCTGGCGCGTGGCCCCGGTCGGCGGCCGCTACGTGGCGCCGCAGGTCCGCGACGAGCTCCTCGGTCGGGTCACGTCTCTCGTGCGGTCTCTGGCCGGGGCGCCACGCCTGTTCGGGCTGGCGGCCCGGGTCGATCCGGGTGAGGTCGCCGAGCAGATGGTTGAGGGTGTCGACTGGCAGCGCCTGCCGGCTTGGGCGGAGACGACCGCGGCTGCTCTGGATCTGCTGGCCGGTCAGGAGATGCACCGGCGCACCCTGTGGCTTGCCGTTCCGCTCACTTCGCCAGGGCGCCGGTTCGATCTGGCGGCGAACGGGTCGGCGATGTGGTCGGAGCTGTCCGGTGCCCTGGGGTTGGACCCGGTGCCGGTTGCTGCGGACGAGGTCACCGAGTTCACCGAGCGGGCGGACCGTGTGCAGGCAGCCCTCGGTGGTGGTCTGTCGCTGCGGCCGGCCCGCCCGGCGGAGGTTGTGTGGATGCTCCAGCACGCGGTGCACCGGGGCCTGGAGGAGCCACTGCTCGCCGACGCCGAGGAGTCCTCCCTCTACGGCAGCCGGCTGCAAGGGGACGAGCTCCGATCCCCCTCCTACGCCGACCTGGGCCAGGTCCGCCTCGCAGAAGGCGGCCGCCCCACCACAGACCAGGGCGACACCCGCAAGCAGGCGAAGAAGGGAAAGGGGGGCCGCTCCGGTCCGGGCGGGGCGTCGTGGTGGCGTGGGGATGGTGCTTCCCCGTTGGCGCGCCGGTGGCTGGAGGTGGAGTGCGAGGCCGGGACCGGCTACCAAGCCCATCTCGCGCTGGCGGAGTTCCCCGCGGTGCAGGCGCTGGAGTCCGCGGATCTCCTGGCGCAGTTGGAGTCGCTGGACTTCCCTGTCGACTTCACGGTCGACATGCAGGTGGTCCCGTCCGAGCGGGCGCGTGAGCAGGTGCGGCGGAAGAAGAAGGAGCTGCTGGACCAGGCCGAGCAGTACGGTGCTCAGCCCACCGGCATGCCCCATTCGCTGCCCGAGGCCGCCGGGGCTCTGGCCGAGCAGGACGCCAGGCTGTCCCGGTCGAGCGTCGAGGTGGAGGTCCAGTCCGTCACCGTCCTGACCGTGTGGGGGCCGGATCCGGTGGTGTGTGATGCCCGGGCCCGGGCCCTGGTGGCGCTGCTTTCGGGTGGGGACTACCGGGCGGTGCGACCGCACGGCATGCAAGAAGCACTGTTCGCCATGGGCCTGCCGGGGGCGGTGCGTCCCGCCGCAGTGCGGGAGTTCACGCAGCACCAGCTGTCGGAGGACTGGGCCGCCAGCGGTGCGTTCACGAACACCCGGGTCGGGGACCCGAGCGGCATGATGATCGGCGTTGACCTGGACTGCGGGACGATCCGCCCCGTCCTGATCAACCTCGCGGATGCCCCGCAGCGCAACGCGAGCGCCTCGATGGGCATCGTCGGGGACCTCGGCGGCGGCAAGAGTGTGCTGGAGAAGCTCCTCGTCGCCGCGGTCGCCGACCGGGGCGGGCGGGCCATCGTCATCGACCGCACCCCGATCCGGGAGTGGGCGACGTTCGCGCAATCTGCGGCCGTAGGCCGGTGCGAGGTCATCGACGCGGCAAAGGCCCAGCTGTCCATCGATCCGCTGCGCGTGTTCGGCGGACCCGTCGGCGCGCACTACGCCTTGTCCTACCTCACGCTGCAGCTCGGTGTCGGGCCGATGTCCGCGTCCGGTGCAGTGCTGCACCACGCGGTCGAAGAGGCCGCCGCCGGCCCGGAGCCGTCCATGGCATCGGTCCTGCAGGCGCTCAGCGCTCTGGCGTCGAGCAGCTCGCCCGGCTCCAGCCGCCGAGACGCTGCGACGACCATGTCCGAGCTGTTGTCCATCGTGAGCTCGAACCCGCTGGCGGGCATGGTCTTCGACCCGAGCCTGCCCCCGGTCACGTTGGACGGCGATCTCAGCGCGGACATGGTCGTCATGACGACCACCGGTCTCACGCTGCCGCCGCGCGAGGCGTTCGCCGACATGGAAGTGCTGCGGCAGCAGCCGCTGGAGGCCCTGATCGGCAGGGCGGTGCTCTACCTGATCGCGGCCATCGCCCGGCAGGCAGCGTTCAGCGACCCGTCCCGGTTCTGCACCGTGGCCATGGACGAGGCGTACTGGCTGACCAGCAGCGCCGAAGGCAGCGCCCTGGTCCACGAGATCCTGCACGACGGGCGCAAGCACGGCGCCGGCTGCATCCTGGCCGCCCACGACGCCGACGAGCTCGGCAAGGACTCCGGGCTCCTCGCCTACAAGGTCCTGGCCCGCACCAGCGACCAGGCCCGCGCCCGCAAGGGCCTCGCCTTTCTCGGGCTGGACAGCGAGGACGAGGACCTGCTCCGCCTGGTCACCACCGGGCTGTCCCCCGTCGGCCAGAAGGGCCGCGAAGGCGAAATGCTCCTGCGTGACCCACGCATGCAAGTCGGCCGCATCAAGGTCCACGTCCCCCCGGTCCCCCGCATCGAGAAGGCCATCTACACCACGCCCACGACCGCCGCTCCTTCCGCGCGGACGATTACCCCCACCGCCGAGGAGGTCCACCGTGCGGACGTCTAAGGCCGACCGGCTGGCGTTGCTGTTCCTCGTGAGCGTGCCGCTCCTCGGCATGTGCGCTCCGGCCCTGCCTGCGCTCACCTCAGTCGTCGGGCAGCACGTGCTGCCCGAGCAGGCGTGCATGCAAGTACCCGTTCCTGGACTGGTGTACTACCCGGCATCGTCGGCTCGCCAGAGCGGGGGGCACCAGTGACGTCGCTGACTGCCGCCACCGTTGGTGGGTGGGTCCGCAGGTGGGCCCCGCAGCGCGGCACTGTGCGCCAGGCGCTGTATGTGTGTGTGCTGGTCATCGTGTTCCTAGTGGTCAACGCGTCGGTCGCGCACGCCGCGACCGGTGGCAACGACTCGGCCGACCTCCTCGCGCCACTGAATATCCGGTCCTCCGAGGGGATCCCAATCGACGGGTACGAGCTGTCCGCGAACGGCGGGTCCATCGTGTCCCTGAAGTCACAGGGCCTGGCGTTCGTCCTGAGCGGCCTGTTCACGATCACCCGGGTGTTCGTCGGCCTGGCCTGCTGGGCGGTCGAGTTCGCGTTCCGCTTCCCCCTGCTGCACATGCTGGCCGGGCCCGCACAGAAGGTGTCGGACGCCTACGAGAGCGCAGTCGTCGACACCCTTGGCCTCAAGGGGCTGCTGCTGTCATGGGCGTTCGTGTTCGGGCTTGTCATGGTAATGCGCGGCAAGGTCGGCAAGGGGCTCGGCGAGATCGTGCTCACGCTGCTGATCGCCGCGTTCGCCGCGTCGGCGTTCGTACGCCCCGACTACCTGCTCGCCCAGCAGGGCCCGCTGGTCGCGACACAGGAAGGAGCCGCGGAGGTCGCGCAGCTGACGGTGAACTCCTACAGCTGGGGCGGGAAGGTCGCCAGTGCGGAGCCGTGCGCGAGCCTGGCGGGCGGGGCTGAGCTCAAGTGCCTCGAGCGCGAGAGGGCAAAGCCGGCCTCGGCGACCGAGGTGGCGCGGCCGATCCAGGAGTCGGTGACCAACGCGCTGGTCGTAAAGCCCTACATGCTGCTGCAGTGGGGCCGGATCCTGGACCCGGCGAAGGCCTCCGACAGGAAGGCCTACGCCATCCACCTGCGGCTCGTCTCCGGCAACTACCTCACCGGCCAGGACGGCAAGAACGACCCCTGCGAGAAGATCGACGGCCCGGCGAAGGAGTTCTGTGAGAGCGACGGGCACAAGCGGGACGCGGTGCTGCCGCCGCTCACCCCGGGCAACGCGCTGCTGGAGACTCCCAGCCCGGTTCTGACCGAGGAGGACCAGCAGTTGGCCGCCGCGCTCACCGACATGGAGAAGGCGGGGCCGGTCGGCAAGGCAGCCGCCGAGTACGCGAAGAAGCCGACGTGGTGGCGGGCCGGCGGCGCGGTGCTGTTGCTGATCGCTGCCCTGCTGATCTGCGCGATGCTGCTGTCTGCGGTCATCGTGCTGCTGGGCACCCAGGCCGCCGACGTCGCGGCCGCCGCCGGGGGTGTCGTGGCCTTCGTCCTGGGCATGCTTCCCGGCCCAGGCCGCCAGGCCGTGTGGAAGTGGCTGGCCGTCTTCGCGATCAGCATGCTGTCCACCTTCGGGATCTGCATGTTCATCCCGTTCTTCGGGATCGCCGTGGACGCGATTCTCACCAACGGCCCGGACCTGATGATCGAACGGATCCTGCTCCTGGACGTCATGGCCCTGGTCGGACTGGCCTTCCACCGCCGGCTCCTGACCGGTATCACCTCCTTCGGAAACCGCATGGCCATGCGCATGCGGTACGCGAAGGTCGGCGGCTCTCATCTGCCCGGCGACTCTTCCGAGATCGGTGCCGCGCTCGCCATGAACCTGGGCGGACAGGCAGGCGCAGGCCTCGGCATGGGCCTGCTGGGCCGCCCGAGCGCTGCCGGCCACATGCTCGGGATGCGCCACGGGCTACTGAACGGCGTGGCCGCGATGGCCGACGGCGCGGGCCAGCCCATCGACGGCAGCCGGCTGCTCGGTGAAGCGGCCGCCGAAGGCAGCCGCGGAATGGCCCCGATGATGCTCGGCCTGGCCGGAGGCCGCCTCGCGCTGCGCGGCGCCTACGCATCCCTGATCGGCCGCCGCCCCCAGGAAGAGGACGAGTCCGTGAAGCTGTTGCGGCTCATCGCCAAGGGCAAGGGCCCGGGACCGGGTGGCACAGGCGAATCGGGTGTCGCGGACCCGTCCGGCGGACCCGGCGGATCAGGCGGGCCGGGGGGTGCTGGGGCGATGGTCGTCAACAAGAAGACGGGCGAGATCCTGCACGACCCGACCTCCGACCGGCCGCTCGTCGGCCCACGCATCCACGAACGTGCCATGCGGTTCCGTGGATACCGGATCGCCAGCCGCACCGCGCGGGTGGGGTACGGGGCGACGCTCGGCGCGCCCCGGAACGTCAAGGCTGGGGCCCGGGCAGCTACCGCGGTCACCCGTGATGCCCAGACACAGCTGCGGGTCGCTGCGAACCAGGTCCGTGAGGACACAGGTGAGTGGGCTTCGGCTGGCCGGGCCACCGCCGCGGGCATCGACCACGTCTCGCAGAAAGCCGCCGCCATGTGGCAGGCCCACGACCCCACCGCGCCGGTACGCACCGCGGCGCGCAACGCCGCCGCCACAGCGATCATCGCCACCGCCCCGACGACGACCTCGTCGGTGCCGCCGGGCACGGGTGCAGGCGACACTTCAGCGGCACGGCAGGAGGACGCGGCTGTCGACGCGCGCCGCCGGGTTTTCGACGCCCTCATGCGCGCACAGCGCACCGGGTGGGAGAACGAACCCTCGTGGGGCCGTGATCCGGAGTGAATGCCTGGAAGAAGGCGAGTCTCCTCGGTGTGCTGCTGCTGGTGTGTGTGGTGAGTTGCGTCGCCCCGATGAACTCGATGATCTCCGCCGCCACCACGATGAGCGAGGATCAGGGCGAGGACATCGGAGGATCGGCGCCGGGGATCCCGGAGCGGATGCTCGCCGCGTACAAGAACGCGGTCGTCGGCGTGAAGGACGTCGCGCCCCGGTGTCGGGGCATGCGGTGGCAGATCCTCGCCGGGATCGCACGCATCGAGTCCAACCACGCCGGCGGGCACAGCATCAGCGCGGCCGGAGACATCAGCCCGCACATCCTGGGCCCGGCACTGAACGGATCCGGGGTCGGGGGAAACACCAGCGTCTTCCCCGACACCGACCGCGGCGCATGGGACGGCGACCCGGTCTACGAGCGGGCGGTGGGCCCCTTCCAGTTCCTGCCCCAGACGTTCCGCGGGTACGGCGAGGACGCCAACGGTGACGGAGTCATCGACCCGCACAACGCGGACGATGCCGCACTGGCGGCAGCCTCCTACCTCTGCGGGGAGGGCCGGAACCTCAAGGACGAAGCCCAGCTGAAGAGGGCGATCTTCGTCTACAACCACTCCGACGCCTACGTCGCCGACGTACTGAGCTGGATCCACCGCTACGACGAAGCCTCCGCCGGAGCAGGTGACATCGGCCAGGTCACCGGCACCGCCCGCACCGTCCTGTCCGCCGCCCTCGCCCAGAAGGGCATCGCGTACTCCTGGGGCGGCGGCAACGCCAAGGGACCCTCCCGCGGAGTGTGCTGCTCACCCGGCGGCCAGGACGGGCGCACCGTCATCGGCTTCGACTGCTCCGGGCTGACCCTGTACGCGTTCGCACGGGCCGGTGTGAGGCTGCCGCGCACGGCCGCCGAGCAGGCGGGTGTCGGCAGGCGGATCCCCGCCTCCGCCGGCGTGAGCGCGCTCAAGCCGGGCGACCTCGTCTTCTACGGCTACATCCCCACCCGCAACAGCACCATCCACCACGTCGGGATCTACCTCGGAAACGGCCAGATGATCAACGCCCCAAAGCCCGGCACCAGGGTCCGTGTCGACTCCGTGAGCTCCATGGCCGACTACGCCGGAGGAGCCCGAATCCTGTGACTCACCCACCCGCCCCGCAAGGCAGCCGCACACTGCTGGCCGTCGCCTGCACGCTTGCCGCGACCGGCTGCGCTCTGGTCCTGTACGCCATGCCCGCGCACCACGAAGCCGGTGCGCCCCGCACGACTCCGTCCCCCGCATCGGCGACCCGCCCCGCAGCACTCCCCAGCGCTGATGCAACATTGCCGATCACCGCCGAACCGTCTACCACCCCCCGCGCAGTCGAGGCAGCGCCTGCAGCGACCCCATCAGTACCGGCCGCGCGGGCCCTGCCGGAGCCGGGAGCGGGCCCCCGCGCCGACCCTCTCGTCCAGGACGCCCTGGAACAAGCGCTCCCCTCCGACCTCGCACCGGCCGACGAGGCGCAGCTGACCGCCTTGGGACGCGCGGTGTGGATGGCCGAGCTCACCGGCGCGGGCCGGACCAAATGGCCCGACTACTTCCCGGACTCGCCCTCGGCCGCCGCGTACTCCCGGGTTCGTATCCAGGCGCTGATCGCCCGTCGCGACGACAGCAATCAGGCCGGCGCCGTGGTGCACCTCGTCTGGGCGGGAGCCGACCCAGCCGGCACCTTCATGGACGGACGCACCGCGACCCTCCGATTCACCCGGCAAGCCGGGGCTTGGACGCCCGTGCGGTGACCTCCGGACGAAGCGAGAGCCCGCGCCTCCGCAGTAAGCCAGCGGATGCGCAGCCGTGGTGAGTTTGCGCGACGGCTCCCCTGTTCTTGTTGCCGGGGACGTCTGCTCCCCGAGTGCTGCATCCCGTGACATGCGCCGTGACCAGCGATGGTGAGTGGCCAACGGGCCGCCTAGCACTCACCACGAGGGCTGTTCCTCAACCGTGATTTCAACCGGGTGGCCGTGGTGAGCAAATCGGTGAGTGGTGCCGGGTTCCTTGGAGACAACACCGGATCACCTCCCCTCAGGAGTACCTCATGCCCCTACACCACGCGTTTGCTACGAGCCCCGCCAGAACGATCAGGCGGGACAGGCCCGCGGGCTCTCTCTCGTCCGAGGGAGCCTGATGGCTCTCCACAGCGTCACCGTGGCTTCCGCTCCCAGCGCGGCATGGGACGTCATGACGTCTCTGGGTTCTCTGGCTTGGTCGTGGGCGAACTGGATCTACGCGAACGCGTGGTTGCTGGGTCTGATCGGCACAGTGCTGGCATGCGGTTGGACGGTGCTGGAGCGCCGGTTGTCGGCTGCGGCGCTGGAGCGGCGGACCTTTGTGGAGTTGGTGCCGTCGCGTCAGTTCGAGGCGACTGCCGAGGAGATCAGCCGGTTCGGTGCGCAGCTGATCCGAGCGGCCGGTGCGGGCCCGTGGTGGGCTCCGAGGTCGGCGCGCGCGGTACGGGTGCGGTTGCGGGCCGATGGCGGCAAGCCGCTGACGTACCTGGTCGAGGCCCCGGCGTCGGCCCGGCATCTGCTGTTGCAGACCCCGTATGCGCGGGTGCGTTCGGAGCCGGTCCGGCCACCGCGGGCCAAGCGGAAGCGCAAGGAGCCGGACCACACGGTGCGGGCGGTGTTCGCGCTGCACGGGGCTCCGGGGGCTCGGTTGCGGGAGGTTCCGTTGGAGCCGGATCCGTTGCAGCCGCTGATCGACGCGGTCGCTGACCTTCGGGTGGATCTGGGTGATCTGGCGGAGGTGTGCCTTGACCTGTCGCCGGCGTCGAAGTGGCGGCTGCGGGCCAGGCGCTGGCAGGTCGTCGACGCTGCTCGGCAGCACGCGCGGCGTGAGTCGCGTCGCGAGGCGCGGTGGATGACGCAGGACGCCGCGACGATGGAGGACGCCCTGGCCTGGCAGGTCACGAAGCTGACCATGCCCCAGGAGCAGCGTTCGGGGTCGGGGCGGAGTCTGCTGATGGCGCCGCGGCCGCCGCGGCTGGATCGGGACAAGGCGCTGGGGAAGCTGGCCGAGGATGCCGGGCTGGTGCGGGTGCAGTTGTTGGTGCGGTGTTCCTCGAACGTGGTGGGCCGGGCGGAGCGTCGGCTTCGGCACATCGAGGCGGCGCTGGACGTGTATGCGGCGCGGACGCGGTTGTCGTCGGCCGGCTGGTCGGTGGGCCCGGTGCGGGTGGGTCCGGACCGGTGGCCGTGGCGGGAGCGGTTCGATGAGCGGTGGGCGAGCGGGCTGATGCGGCCGGGGCGTAATTCGTGGGCGCGGGTGGAGGAGCTCGCCGGGTTCCTGAAGCCGCCGACGGTGCACGCCCGGTTGCCGCTGCTGGCCACGGACATTCCCACGTTCGATCCGCAGGAGCTCCAGCAGGGGCTGGTGCCGCAGGGCTGGTACCGGGGTCCGGACGGGCGCGAGCGGCTGGTGGCGACCCGTGAGGACGACACCCTGTTCGAGGTGCAGGTCGGCAAAGCCGGATGGGGTAAGACCATGCGCGCCTTGTGCCAGGCCGTCGCTTCCGCCCATGGCGGGCGGGGGCTGGGCTTCGTCGATCCGCACAGTGACTCGTGGACGACGGTCGCCCCCTACCTCGCTCACCCGGAGATCATGAGCCGGGTCTGGCTGTTCGACCTGACAGTGCGGCGGGGCCAGGACAAGCTGGCGTGCTGGAACCCGCTGGACATGAGGGGCGGGCGTGCCGCTCATGAGGTGACGGCCGCCCTGGTCGACGCGTTCGCGACCAGTCTGGGGTGGGGAGACGCGAACGCACCCCGGGCCATCACGATCCTGACCAAGGCCATCGAGGCCTTGGTCGCGGTGAACACGAAGGCTGTCGCGCACGACGCACCGCACTGCCAGGCCACCGTCTTCCAGATCCGCTCGCTGCTGACCGATCCCGGCTTCCGCCATCTCGTGGTCGGCGGACTCGATGCGGAAGCGGCCGCGTGGTGGACGACGTCGTTCATCGAGATCCCCAAGGACGCCCTGCCAACGGTTCTCAACCCGCTGGACCGTCTCGCTTCCTCCCCGGTCATCAAGGCGTTCCTTGGGCAGCCGGTCGGCAGCTACGACATCCGCCGGGCGATGGACGACTCGCATGTGGTGTGGATCTGTCCGGCCGGGACCGGGCCGACCGACCGGCTGCTGGTGTCGCTGCTGGTGCGGGACATGCTGCGTGCCGGCCTGTCCAGGCGTGATTTGCCCGAGGGCCGCCGGGCAGCGTTCCGGCTGTATCTGGACGAGCTGATCTCCCTGGACGGCTCGGCGTCCACATCTTTGGCGGAGATCACCGAGCAGCTGCGCAAGTTCGGGGTGCGGATGCACGGCATGACCCAGCTCCTGCACCGGCTCAGCGGCGACGTGCGGACCGCGCTGCTGCAGAACGCCTCGTGCCTGTCCACGACCGCCGGATCGGTCGAAGCGGTCCGCCACATCACCAACGAATGGGGCGACCAGGTCAGCCCCGAGGACGCGGCCGAGCTCGATCGCTACAGGCACTGGGCATCCTTCACCGTCGCCGGCAAACGCGTCGGGCCGCTCCTCATCCGCGGTCCGGAACTCGGTGAAGTCTTCGGATCGCTCGCCAAGCGCGACAAGGTCCGCGCCCTTACGCGCGCCGCACATACCAACACCGGCGCCCAGCCACTCGCCACCCTCGCCGCGTCCGCCGCGGCCCATGAGCAGACCGTCCACGGCTTTCTCGCTCAGCCGGGCCCGGAGACCGCCTGCTCAGACACCACTACTGGAAAGCGGTATCGATGAACACTCGCCCCAAGTCGGCCGAGACCAGCACCAGCACCAGCACGAAGAGCACTAGCTCAGGTTCACGACGCGTCCCCGAGGACACGACCGCGCACCGGGTGATGGCCCTGCTCGCGCAGCACCGTGTCATCTCGACTCCGCAGCTGAACCAGATGGTGTCTCCTCAGGCCGACCGGCGGAGGATGTCAGTTGTCCTGAGCGGGCTGACAGCGGACAAGCTGATTTCGTTTGCGGTCCTCCCCCGTTCCTGGAAGACGCGGCTGTGGTTCCTCACCCCGCGCGGCGCCCAGGTGGCGACGCTGTGGCCCGAACTGCGGGGGCGCAGCGTGGTGCCTCCCGGCAATGCCACCGAGGCGAATTTACGAGCTCCGCACACTCTGGCCGGGATCCGCGCGCACATGACGTTCCTCGAGGAGGCTCGGTCGAGGGGGGATGAGTACGGAGCGTTGGACTGGGTGCCGGAGATTGCTCACCGGCTGCCGGACACCGGTGGTGAGGACCGGCTGATCGCGGACGCGGTGATGCACTACACGGCGTCCTCCCCGCGGCGGCTGCAGTACCGGTCGTTCGTGGAGATCGACCGGGCCACGATGAGTTCGGAGCGCCTGGCGAGCAAGCTCATCTCCTATGCCCGGTTCCACGACTACACCCCGCAGCCGGTCGGGCGCCGGGGGCTGGTCGGGGACCAGGCGGCGATGCTGGCCTGGCAGCGGTTCTACCCGCGCTTCCCCCGGATCCTGTTCATCCTCACCGGTGCCTCCGCCCGGACGCTGCAGCAGCGCACCGAGGACCTGCGGGCCATGGCCACCGAGCATCCGCTTGTCGCCACGCTGGCCGCCAAGGTTCCGCTCGGTGCGGCCGTACTCGAGGACCTGGAGGA
Organism: Streptomyces sp. NPDC014623; assembly: GCF_043088245.1. Taxonomy (NCBI): domain Bacteria; kingdom Bacillati; phylum Actinomycetota; class Actinomycetes; order Kitasatosporales; family Streptomycetaceae; genus Streptomyces; species Streptomyces sp. NPDC014623. The sequence goes on from NZ_JBIBZU010000023.1 coordinate 41,295, forward strand.
ACACGGGCCGTCAGCGCCGGTGTGGACGCCGCTGTCGGGGCCGGCCGAGCGCCGCTCGTGGATGGACCTCTGATGGCGGCGAAGCCAACGCGGCAATTCGGCGGCAGCATCGTTCGGGGGCCGATGGCCGCCGACGCCTTCCAGGCCCACTTCACCCAGATCCACAACGCTCTCTTCCGGGACCGGCGGCTGTCTTTCAAGGCCAAGGGCATCTTCGGGCTGATCAGCACCCACCGGGACGGCTTCGGAGTGAGCCAGGCCGCTATCGCCAGCTTCTCCACCGACGGGATCGCGGCCGTTGGCTCCGGGCTGAAGGAGCTAATCGACTTCGGGTACCTCCAGCGCGAGCGGAAGCGCAACGAACTCGGGCAGCTCGGCGAAGCCGAGTACTTCATCACCGACATGCCCGACGGCCTGACCTTCTCCTTCGACCCCGGCTTCGACCCCCTCGGCCAGAACCCCGGCGGGGTGGAGAGAAACCGCAGGTCGGAGCCAAGATGCGAAAACCGCACACAGGCCCACAGCACGGAAACCCGCAGGTCAGAACCTAAACGCGATTTCCCTAAACAGGGTGAGCCAACATTGGAAAATCGCCTACATAAGAAGACCACTACTTCTAAGAAGACCAAGGAGAAGAAGGATGCGGCTGCGCCGCGTAGCGGTGGGGACGTCCGTAGGACTTCAACCTCAGGTAGTAGCGCGCGTGAGCCCGCAGGCGGCTACGCCGCGTCCGGCAAGACGCTCCTCCACCCCGATTCGGCCGAGTCGGGCAGCGGCCGGCAAGCGTCGGCACGAAAGGTGCGACACTCCGCGGCTGAGCTGGCCACGGTGCGGGCGGTGCGACGCTACTTTCCGGTTGAGTTGCTGGTGAATCTGCCGGAGCTCCCTCAGGTGTCCACGGCGATCCTGTCGGCCATGCGCATCGACGGGCGGACCGTGGAGCAGCTCGGTGCGCGGATCCAGTACCGGTGGATTCACCACGGCTTCGCCGCGAAGGATGCTGCCGGGCAGCTGAGCAACCCTGTAGGTGCGGCAATCGCCATGGTGCGGCCTCTGCGCAGGGGTGACCGGTTCGCGTGTGCGGACGCGCGGTGCGAGAACGGCCGCGACGTTCTCACCGGCGACGAATGCCGTCTGTGTGAGGTCCGTATCGCTGACCGGCGGGCGACCAGGGCGCCCAACAAGGGGCGTGCCGGGACAACGGGCCGCGACGCCCGGTCCCAGCTCTCAGGGAACGCTGGAGGGCGCACGGGCCCTATGAAGGACTGCGAGGAGCCCTCGTGCCGGCAGCCGATCCCCGCAGCGTACGGCCCACTGTGCCCCAGCTGCGTGGCCGACGCCCAGGAAGCTCAAGAGGCGGCCAGCAGTGCGTCAGCCCTGTGGAAGGCCGAAGCGGACACCCGCTCAAGTGGTGCCGTGGACGAGGGAGACGTGCTGACCGTCCGGCTGCGTGCGCTGATCGCTCGCCAGTGGGGCACGCCTGAAGAGCGCGCGGCGTACGGGGATGGCGCCGAGTGGTGAGAGGGGTGGGGAGTTGCAGCTGTCCCGGGCGTCAGAACGAGACCGGGCGGACGGTTCCTCGCGGGCGGTCTCAGCAGCTGCCGGATGTGCGCCCGGAGGGGTTGCCGATGAATCGACTAAGTGACCGGATACCGGCTGGTCAACACTGGTGCGGGGAAAGGCAGATGGAACAGGCGTACAAATTTCCATGCACCGAGGGCCGGATTGCCCAGATAGTCGGTGACCCGTGTCGGTTTTCAACGCCCCTAACAGGATGGGTTGTTGAGACAACTTTGCGTAAGGTATCGATTTAGACCGTCAAGTTGGTTTCGGGGGCGATCTCCTGCCACCGAGAGTGCAGCGCAGGTCGTACCGCTTGTAGGCATATGCATGGGAGACGCAGTGACGCGGACAGGACGGCAGGACCGCTCAAATCTTCGCAAGCGAAACCGCCACAGGTCAGCGGCCATGGTCCTGACCGCATGCGCGCTGACAAGCGCGGTCGGATGCAGCTCCGATACCGGGGTAGACGAGAAGCCCGAGAAGGCGACCCCTTCCACCGCCGCAGGTAAGCCCTCGCCCTCCGCCGACCCGACGCAAGCCGCCGAGACGGCAGCCGTGGACGCCTACGCGGGGTACTGGCGAACGCTGGAGACGCTGTACGCGGACAGCAGCAGCAACACGGACCAGCTCAAGAAGGTGGCCTCCGGGCTGGCGCTGGTGAACGTCGAGCGCGACGTGAAGCAGCTCCACGACAAGGGCAACCTGATCACTGGCAACGTCTCGGTGGTCGACTCCACGGTCACGGCCTCCGACATCGACCGGAAGGCTCCCAAGGTCGTCCTGACCAGTTGCCTGGACATCACGAAGTGGACGGTCGTGAAGGCCTCCACGAAGAAGCCGCTGCCTCTGCCGTCCACGCGCCTGACGAAGTATCTCGTCACCTCCACCCTTGAGCGGTGGCCCCAGGGCTGGGTCGTCATCGAGGACAAGCCGCAGGGGAAGGCATGCTGACCGCGCAGAGATCACTCCTCACCGCGGGCGCGGCGCTCCTGCTGACCGGGTATGGGTTGTCCGGGCAGGCCTTCGCGGACGGGCACGGAGGAGTCGCAGGTTGCGGGCTGTACACCTGTGTCGAGGCGGAGACTCCCGAGACGCCTGGCAGTACTGGCGGCGGGTCGCAGGCCGCCCCTCAGGGAGGCTCCGGCGATACATCGAGCGAAGCCCCGAGCACGATCCCGATCCCCGGCCGGGACTGCACCATCCGCAAACTCGATCCGCAGCCCGACGCCAGCAGCGAACTGTGGGAGGGGCACAAGCCCGGGGACGGGGCCATCTACGTCTCTCCCTGCGCCGAAGTTAACGTCGGAGGGGCCACCGACTCCACCATGGGACGCGTCTTCTGGGCCCAGGACCAGCCGGAGGCCGTCGATCCGGCAATCCTGGCGCGACGTGCCGTCGACAAGATGCTGCTGCGCGGTCCGGAGATCGGAATCGCTCCGAAGCCGGGGGGCACAGGCGTGATCGGTATGCCGGTCTACATGTGGACGGCCGTCGGCCCCGAGACGTTCGGACCGAACACGGCGAGTGCGACGGCCGGTGCTGTCACGGTGACCGCGGTGGCGAAGGTCAGCAAGATCGTCTGGTCCATGGGGGACGGCAAGAGCGTCGTGTGCACGACTGCCGGTACGCCGTACAAGAAGTCCTTCGGCGCTCAGCCGTCGCCGGACTGCGGGCACCGCTACACGCGTCCTTCCTCGACGCAGGCGTCGGGGAAGTACCACGTCACCGCGACGTCCACATGGACGATCGACTGGACCGGCGGGGGTACGACCGGCCAGCTCGCCGAGGTCCGCGACAGCGACGTGGACATCTCCGTCGCGGAGGTCCAGGTCGTCAACTAGCGCCGCTTCCCGGCCGAGCCTGGTCATGCCCGCCTCGGCTTCCTCGTCATCCCATGAGTACCTGCGTGTCCCAGGAGGCAGCAGATCGTGAGTAAGAGCACCACTATCCCCGCGCCCGGCCCGGGCACGCAGGAGTCGGCCCAGGGCCGCCCCGCGCCGGTTGCCGCGCCGCGTATCGTCAAGCAGCGTCGGCGCCGGCCAGGGCTCATCGCCCTGTCTGTCGCTCTGATCGCGGTGGGCGGCCTGTCCGGAGCCGTTCTGTACTCCGCGTCCGGCCAGCGCACCCCGGTCCTGGTCGTGGCCCGGGACGTTTCGGTGGGCACCAAGCTGACGAAAGCGGATCTCGCTGAGGCGTCCGTCGCGCTGGACCCTGCGGTGAAGTCGGTGAAGGCATCCCGGGCCGCCGGGCTCGTGGGTCAAAGGGCGGCGGTCGATCTGCGGGCCGGTTCTCTGCTGACTCCGTCCCAAGTGACGGACAAATCTCTGATCGGCCCCGGTCAGCAACTGGTCGGTGTGAGCTTGAAGCCGTCCCAGCTGCCCGCCACTCGCCTGTCGCCGGGACAGAAGGTTCTCGTCGTCAGCACTCCGAATGCTGACGCGGTGGCCACCGCCGAGGAGAACGGCCTCGACGCAAAGCCGAAGACGGTGGCCGCTTCGGTGGTAGCGGTCGGCGCCCCGGCCACGGGGACGGGCAACGTCGTCGTGGATGTCGCGGTGCCGGTGAAGGACGGAGCAGCCCTGGCCGCTCGCGTCGCGACGGGCAATGTCGCGGTGATCGTCGATGCCCGGGGCGGCAGCTGATGGCTGTCATCGCGCTGGCCGGCGGACTCGGGGCGCCGGGGGTGACCACGGCAGCGATGGCGCTGCTGTTGACGTGGCCACTGGAGACCGGGCATCGGGTGGTGCTCGCCGAATGCGACCCGGACGGTGGTGCGATCCTGCCTGGTGCTCTGCAGGGCACCCTCAGCAATACGCACGGCCTGCGGAATCTGGCCTTGGCCGGACGCCAGAACCAGCTGGGTGAGGCGTTCTGGCGCCAGCTGGTGGATGTCACCGACGCCGGGACCCGAGACCGTCTGGTGCTGCCCGGTCTCTACGATCCTGCGCACGCGTCGTCCATGGGGCCGGTGTGGGATCAACTGGCGCGCCTGTTCGCAGGAGTCGAGGAGCACCATCACGACGTGCTCGTCGACCTGGGCCGCCGCGGAGCGTTCGGTCCCTCCGGCGTCCTGGCGCAGCGCGCCGACGTGGTGCTGATGGTCGCTCAGAACACGCTGCGGAGCTTGCAGAGCGCCGAGGTCCGGCTCACAACGCTGCGGGAGCAGGTCGGCAATGCCCCGGAGATCGGGCTGCTGCTGGTGGACCGTGGTCCTTTCCCCAAGGAAGAGGTCCAAAAGCATCTGAGGACCGAGGTGGTCGCGACCCTGCCGTGGCGGCCGGCCGAGGCCGCTGTGCTGTCCGACGGGGCGGAGCAGCCGCGGAAGTTCGCCACGAGCGAGCTCATGCGCGCAGCCCGCACCGCGACGGAGAAGGCACAGCGGTTGGTCGCGGTGCGCCGGGCCCGGCTGGGCCCTCCTGGACAGAGGGCGGTGGCCGGTGCGCGCTAAGCCGATCTACCACAACCCCCAGGTCACGCCGTTCGATGAGCGGATCGCTGCGCAGAGTCAGCCGCGCTCTCACCCGGCGCACGGTCAGGCCCGGACACCGGCACAGAAGACAGTCGAAGGTGGGGCGGCTCCTGGTCTGCGGGTTGCTGTCGACTACGAAGCGGTGCGGCTGATCAAGAAGGAGGTCGGCGAGCGGCTCACCGCTCTTCTGCGTGCCGAGCCGGGCATGCCCCAGGCGGCGCAGGAGCAGCGTGGTCGGGCGCTGATCAATGAGCAGGTCGCGATCTGGTCGGATGCCGAGGCGGTGAAGCGTGGTCTGGCGACGACGCCGGCTGAGGATGCGGCGATCTCGCAGGCGGTTTTTGATCTGCAGTTTCGGGCCGGTCGGCTCCAGGCGCATCTGGACAACGAGCGGGTAGAGAGCATCCTGATCAACGGCTACCGGGAGGTGTGGCTGGACTTCACCGATGGGCGCCGCGTCCAGGTCGCCCCGGTCGCCGACTCGGACGAGGAGCTGCGTGAGCTGCTGCGGGATCTCGCCCGGCGTACGACCGGCCAGAGCGAGCGCAGCCTGTCCACCGCTGACCCGTTCCTCGCCCTGCGTCTGGCCGACGGGTCCCGGCTGCAGGCCATCATCGACGTCACCCCGGGCACCTACGTCGCGATCCGCCGGCACAGCATGCGGCACGCGAACCTTGAGGACCTGGTGCGGTTCGGGATGCTGGACACCACGCTGGAGCAGTTCCTGAGGGCGTGCGTGCGCGCGGAGAAGAACGTGATGATCGTCGGCGGTCAGGCCGCGGGTAAGACAACGCTGCTGCGCGCCCTGCTCAAGGAGATCGACCCGGACGAGCGGTTCGCCACGCTGGAGACCGAGTTCGAGCTCTTCGCCCACGAGAACGGCTTCCACCGCCAGGTCGTGCCGATGGAGGCTCGCCAGTCCAACGGCGAGCGGGTCGACGGCCACAACGCGGGCGAGATCTCGCTCATGGACCTCATGTACCGGGCGCTGCGGATGTCGCTGGCCAGGATTGTCGTCGGGGAGGTCCGCGGTCCGGAGATCGTGGCGATGCTGCAGGCGATGACGAACGGTCAGGGCGGCAATCTCTGCACCCTGCACGCCATTCATCCCAGCGTGGTCTTCGACCGGATTGCCGAACTGTACCTGCTGGCTCAGGCGAACATGTCCGAGCAGCTGGCGTACCGCCAGGCGGCGAACGGGCTGCACTTCATTGTGTTCGTGAACTCGATCGACGAGACGAAGATCGCGGGGCACCGCCACCGGTTCCTGTCCCACGTGGTCGAGGTGACGGGGATCGGTGAGGGCGGTCGACCCGACACCAATACGATCTTCGGGCCGCGCCCGGAGTGGGACGAGCCCCGAGCCGTGCCGTTGATGCACCCCAGGTGCATCAACGATCTGCGCCGCGTCGGGTTCGACGCGGACCTGCTGAATGCGCCCCGCGGCACCTGGCCCACGGTCCTGCCGCTCAAGGTCCGAGAGGTGTCCTGATGGGTGCACTGCTGCTGTGGGTGCTGGCCGGTCTCGCCCTGACCGGCGGCATTGTTGGCCTGGTCGCCGGAGTCGTAGGCACCACCCAGCCGAAGGGCCTGTCGGTGGCGTCCCGGCTGCGGGCGCGGACCGGGTACGCCGACCAGGATGCCCAAGCACGCCGCCGCAACCTCCTCGTCCTGGGTCTGGTTGTGGGTGCGGTGCTGTGGCTGGTGACCGGGGTGTTCGTGCTGGGTGTGCTGGTCGTGCTAGCGGCGGTGGGTGTGCCGTGGCTGCTGGCGCCGACCAAGGGCGCCGTGGGACGGATCGCGAAGCTGGAGGCCTTGGGCGACTGGACGCAGCGCCTGAGCAACGTGCTGCGGCTCGGCCGCGGCCTGGACGAGGCGCTGAAGCTGTCTCGCAAGGGTGCGCCGGAGGCGATCGAGGAAGAAGTCGGGGACCTCGTCGACCGGCTCCAGGTCGGATGGCGCTCCACGGACGCACTGCGCCAGTTCGGTGACGCCCTGGACGACGTGACCGGCGACAAGGTGGTGGCCGCTCTGATCCTGTCGGCCGCCGACCGCGGCCCAGGACTCGCCCAGGCCCTGGACGACCTGGCCGAGTCCGTGCATGAGGAAGTCGCGAAGCGGCGGGCGATCGAGTCGGACCGGGCCAAGCCCCGCACCACCGTGCGGTGGATGACCATCATCACCCTCGGTGTGATCGGCGTCGGCATGCTCGTGCCCAGTTACACCGCCCCCTACGGCACGGTTCTGGGGCAGCTGGTCCTCGCCCTGCTGGTGGCCGGCTTCATCGCGGTCCTGGCGTGGATGCGGTCGCTGGCCGACACCAAGCCCGTCCCTCGCTTCCTGATCGCCGATCCGCACAGTCGAGTCACCGTGGCGCCGCCTCCCTCGTCCGGCGAGGTTCCTGTCCTCGAGGAGGCTCTGTGATTCCCGTCGGCGCAGTCCTTGCCGGCTGCACGGTTGGTGCCGGTGTGGCCCTGCTCATCAAGGAACTCGCCCGTCCCGCACCCGCTCTCGGGCCCGCGCTGCAGCGGCTGAACCATCCCGCACCGCCGCGGCCGGAACTGACCAGCGCGGACCGGGATGAGCGATGGGGTGCCTGGCTGCTGGAGCATCTTGGCCGGGTGCCGGGCGTGCGGGTGCCCTACCGGAATCTGGCGCTGGTAGGACAGAGCCCGAGCAGGTTCATGCTGACCAAGGTGGCGCTGGGCGCGGGAGGTCTACTGATCCCGCCGCTGGGCACCCTGCCGTTCCTGCTGCTGGGCATGCCGTTCTACCTCCCGGTCGGCGTCGGGCTGCTGTTCGGCGCGATCCTTTGGTTCGCACCCGACCTCGCCTTGCGCGACCAGGCACGCCGGGCCCGGGAAGAGTTCGCGCACGCCATGGCCGCCTACCTGGATCTCGTCGCGCTGCGCCGGGCGGGTAACACCAGTGCCGAGCAGGCCATGGAGCAGGCCGCGCAGGTGGGCAAGGGGTGGGCGTTCGTCCGGATCCAGGAGGCTCTGGCCCGCTCCAGGGTCGACAAGGTGCCTCACTGGGAGTCGCTGGAGCGGCTGACTCAAGAGCTAGACCTTCCAGTGCTGGACGACCTCGCCGCGATCATGCGGCAGTCCTCGGACGACGGGGCGTCCGTCTACGCGACGTTGCGCTCCCGGTCGAAGAACCTGCGTACCGAGCTGCTGTCCGACCAGGCCACCGAGGCCAACGCCGACAGCGAGAAGATGACCGCGCCCGGAGCCCTGCTCGCGGTGCTGGTCATGCTCCTCATCGCTTTTCCCGCGGTCATTCGCATCCTCAACACCTGAATCGAAGGAGACATCGTCATGCGCAAGCTCACCGTCAGAATGTCCGGTGCCGGTCAGTGGCTCCGTGGCCGTATCGAGCGGGGCCGGGCCCAGGGCGAGGACCGGGGTGACATCAGCATCACCACCGTCATCATCTGGGTCGCTGCGGTCGCCGGCGCTCTGCTCATCGCGGGCACAATCGCCGTGGTGGTCTCGAAGTACAACGGCATGCTCACCGGTATCTGATCGCGCGTGAACACGACAGCGGCAGTGATACAGCGCTGGGCGGCCGCCGCCCGCACCCGGGCGCGGACGGACCGGGGCGAGTCCTCAGTCCAGATGGCGATCGTGTTCCCGTTCGTCATCCTGCTCACGATCACCGCGGTGCAGGTGGGGATGCAGTACTACGCACGAAACATCGCGCTGACCGCCGCCAGGGAAGGCGTCTCTGCCGGACGGGTCTATCAGGCTTCCCCCGTCGAGGGGGCGGCTAGGGCCCGGGAGACACTCGGCCGGATCGCCGGGGACAGCCTGCGCGACGCCGGCGTCAGCACAGCAGGGAGCAGCGGGGAGACGATGAAGGTCACCGTGACCGGCCGGGCCGTATCCCTCGTTCCAGGGATCCCCGGTCTGCTGATCTCGCAGTCGGCGACCGGGGCCCGTGAACGCTGGACCACACCATGAGCGGCCGGGGTAGTGCCAGTGTCCAGTCGTGGTTCCGGCTGCGGGCGGGCACGTTGCGCGGTGATCGGGGTAGTGAGGCGATCCAGGCGGCGATCGTGACGCCGCTGCTGATCGCGTTCGTGTGTATGGGGGTCGCGGCGGGGCGTCTGGTGACGTCGGGCAGCAAGATCGACGCTGCTGCGGAGGACGCTGCCCGAGCGGCATCCATCGAGCGCACCTACGGCGACGCCACCGCGGCCGCGTCCTCTGCCGCGGCTCGCTCGCTCGATGACCAGGGGATCAAGTGCGCGTCGAAGAGCGTGTCCGTGGACGCCTCCGGGCTGAACGTACCGATCGGGCAGGTCGGCTACACCACCATCACCGTGCACTGCACCGTGACGTTCTCCGATCTGCTGCTGCCCGGCGCCCCGGGATCCAAGACGCTCTCCAGCACTTTCAGTTCCGTGGTCGACGCCTATCGCTCCCGGGAGGACTGAGATGCCGAGAAGACTCCTCGCCCCGTCGAGCCGTCGCGTTGCGCTCTCGAGCCGGCTGCGGCGCGACGACGGCGGAGTCGTCGTGTACGTCGCGGTCTGTGTGGTCGCGCTGCTCGGCATCATCGGGCTGGTGCTGGACGGCGGGGGCAAGCTCCGCGCCACCGAGCGGGCGGATGCTGTCGCGTTCGAAGCCGCCCGGGCCGGCGGCCAGGCCATCGACCCTGCTGCGGCCACCAGCGGTGACGCGATCCGTGTCGACCCGCAGGCCGCGGCGGCTGCCGCCTACGCCTACCTCGGCCGTGCCGGCGTCAGCGGCAAGGTGAGCTTCACCGAGAACAACACGAAGGTCGTCGTCACGGTGACCGACTCCTACGAGACCCGTTTTCTACCCGTGGTCGGTGTCGGCTCCATGGCGGTGTCCGGGCACGGGTCCGCGACGCTCCTGCATCAAGCCGACTGACACCTGTACGACCCCACAAGAAGGGCGCCTTTTATGTCAGAGTCTCCCACCAGCCTGACCCGCCGCCCGGCCAGACCGGCCCGCCGCAAGGGGGCTGGACTTCTGGCCGTGGTGCGGGCCCTGATCAGTCTGGCAGTGCTGGTGGCACTGCTGGCCGGTCTGCCTCTGCTCCTGTGGTGGACGACCGGCGTGGTCGCCCCTGCCGGAATCGACGCGCTCGGCAGCCTGCTGTCGACACAGGACTCCGGACAGGTCTTCCTCCTGGTCCTCGCCGCGGCGGGCTGGGTGGGGTGGGCCATGTTCGCCCTGTCCGTCCTCGTCGAGATCCCCGCTCAGCTGCGCGGTCACACCGCCCCGCAGTTGAAGATGCTGGTCGGCCAGCGCGCCGCCGCAGCCCTGGTCGGTGCCGTCCTGCTGGCCCTGCCGACCGGCACCGCGCTCGCTGCCTCCGCCAGTCCCGCGACCGCATCCCCCACAGTCGCAGCCACGGCGACACCGAGCCCGTCCAGCACCACGGCCGGGCAGCACGCGGTGGACCAGAGCGATGCGGACGCGCGCCAGCAGGTCACGCACACCGTGGTCAACGCCAAGCCCGCCGAGAGCCTGTGGTCGATCGCCCAGGACCGGCTCGGTAACGGCAACCGGTGGGAAGAGATCGCCACCCTCAACGACGGCCGCACCATGGCCGACGGCCGGAGCTTCCGTGCGGACGCACCGATCCACCCCGGGTGGGTCCTCCACCTGCCTGACGATGCCCGCCCCGCCTCACCCGCGGCCGGGCCGCCTGCCGAGGCCGACGCCTCGGCCGGGCTCCAGGCACAGAGCGCCGGCAAGGAAGCCGCCGGAGTCCAGGAGGAGACCGGAGGCCAGGAGTACGTGGTGGCGGCGGGCGACAGCCTCTCGACGATCGCCACGGCCGAGCTCGGCGACGAGTCGAAGTACCCGCAGATCTACGAACTGAACAAGGGCGAAGAACAGCCTGACGGCGGAGACTTCACCGACCCGGATCAAATCTTCCCCGGACAGAGCCTGACCCTCCCCTCCCCCACCGCCGCACCGCAGGACCCTGACGCAGAAGCGGGAGAGCAGCAGAGTCCGAACACGCCCGCTCCGCAAACTCCCGACAGGCCGGAGAAGCCGGACGAGGCCCAGCAGCCGGACAACGACGAGGCACCGGGTGGCGACAGGGCAGCTGAACCGTCGGCCCCTGCCCCGAGTATCGCGGCGCCGGAGCCCACGACCGCTCCCGCCCCGGGCGGTTCCGTCTCCCGGCCGAGCGCCGGGCCGTCCGAGGAGAGCACGCCGCCGGCCCAGAGCAGCACGTCGGGTTCCGTGCCGCCGCAGGCTGGGCCGTCGGCGGCCGCGGATGCGGAGAAGGTCGAGGCTGCGGACGACTCCTTGCAGCAAGTGGCGTTGGTCGCGGGGATCGGTGCCTTGCTGGCCGCCTCCCTCGCCGGGGCGCTCGTGGTGAAGCGGATCCTGCAGCAGCGACGTCGCAGGGCGGGCGAGAGGATCGCGATCGACTCCGATCCGTCGTTGCTGGAGCAGATCTTTCACACCAGTGGGGAGCCCGCCAGCGGCGCGCTGCTCGACCTCGCGCTGCGGACTCTGGCCGGCCCGGCCGGTGCCGACACCCAGCTGCCCCTCGTACGCGGAGCCCGCATCACCGGGCGGACCGTACATCTGCTGGTCGAGGACAAGTCGGTGACACCCTTGGCACCGTTCACAGCCGGTGAGGAGCCGGGCGTGTGGGTGCTGGATCCGAAGGCCGTACTGCTGGACGAGGAAACCGCCGCCCAGATCCCCGCCCCCTACCCGGGGCTCGTGACGCTGGGAGCCACCGAGGACGGCGACCTGCTCCTGGTCAACCTGCTGAACCGAGTACTGCTCCTGGACGGGGAGCCGGACGACATCCTGGCCGTCACCCGGGCTCTGGCACTGGAAGCCGGAACGTGCGGCTGGAGCGATCACCCCGAGATCATGACCGTCGGGCTCGGCAGCCGGCTGGCCACCCTGCTGCCCAAGGGCCGGGTGCGGACCATGCCGAAGCTGCAGTCGGTCGTGGCTGATCTGGGCAGTCTGCTCGTCGAAGTACACCAGCAGGACGAGATGGCGCCCAGCCCGCTTCCGTGGATCCTAATCTGCGCCAGGGATGCCGACGGCGACCAGGTCTGGCAGCTCGCCGACGCGGTCTCCGCAGCACGCAAGCTCCCCATCGCCGTCGTGCTGCCCGCCAACGACGCCACCCGCCAGGCCTTCCCCGACGCCGAGACGATCCCGACCACACCAGACACCCCCGTCACATTTCCTGACCTCGCCGGCACGCCCCTCGTGTTGCAGCGGCTCACCGACCAGCAGTACCGCGAGTTCATCCACGCCCTGGAAGTGACCGAAGAACCCGCCCTCCCCGCCACCGGGGCCTGGAAACTCACCGAAGACCACACCCACGCCGCGGGCGACCCCCTGACCGGCCCCCACACCTTCTTTCTGGACGAGGGTGGCACCGACCCCGGCAACCCGTTCCCCGCGCTCCTCGCCTCAGCCAGCAGCGACGAGAGCGGCGACGCCGTGGAGGCCTCCGCCGAAGCCGGGTCGCAGGATGGCCCGGGCGAAGACGGGAGCCGGGTGGTGCCGGAGCAGACAGCCCGGCCGGACGGCGATCACACCGACGACCTGGCGGCGCCGGAGATTCGCGTGCTGGGCACGCTGCAGGTCAGCGGCATCAGCAGCTCCGGTCACGGCCCCAAGGTCGGGGCACTCGCCGCGCTGATCTACCTGCGCCCCGGCCGCAGCGCCGAAGCCCTGTGTACGGCGATGGACCCGGTTAACCCGTGGTCGACGCGCACCCTGCAGTCCCGCCTCTCCGAGATCCGCTCCCGCTTCGGTACCGCCGCCGACGGACAGCCGTACCTGCCCCGCCCGAAGAACGGCTACGAGTTCCGCACCGGGATCCGCTGCGACTGGGACCACTTCCAAGAGCTCGCCGCCCGTGGCCTGACCGCCGGCCCCGACACCGGAATCCGCGACCTGGAAAACGCGCTCGGCCTGGTCCGCGGCAAGCCCTTCGAGGGCCAGGACTACCCGTGGGCCGACTCCATCCAGCACGAGATCATCTCCCGCCTGGTCGACATCGCGCACACCCTCGCCGCCTGGCTCTCCGAAGGCGACAACCCCGACATGGACGCCGCACGACACGCGGTCCTGCGCGGCCTGGACGTCGACGAAACGTCCGAGGTCCTCTACCGCGACTGGATGCGCATCGAGTGGGCCACCGGCAACACCGCAGGAATCCGCAAGGCCATCGCCCGCCTCCAGCAGATCACCCACACCTACGACATCTCCCTCGAACCTCTCACCGAACAGGTCATCGACCTCGTCCTGTCCAAGGAGCCGGAACACGCAGCGGCAGGGTGACAGCGCGACGCTGATACCGGTGCCAAGCTGACCCCACATGGTTCCGCAGCCCCGAGACGCAGGGGGAGGGTTCAATGATCGGCGGATCCGATGATCATTGAACACTCCCCCTCTTCGATGCTCCGCGACGGAACCTTCTACGAACCTCAACCCGCCAGGTCAGGCTGAATTGCTGAGAGCCCGCCGTGCTTCAGTCCACAGCCGCTCGAACTCCTCCGCGGAGATCCCGGCCGCCCGGGGCTGGTCCTGCCAGCCGTTCATGGGGCCTTCGACGAGAACGCCGAACTGCCGTTCATAGCGGATCATCGCCGCGAGATCGTCTCGCTCACGCAAGTGCAGGACCTCTTCCAGAGACGCCGCCGTCACTGGCCTCGAGTCCTGCCCTCGGACCTCGACCTGTCGGGCTGCCCAGCCTTCGTCATCCGCCTCGAAGTAGAGCCACAGATCTTCGTCCTCGTAGTAGGTCCGGAACCAGATCGTCATGCCGCAATCCTGGCCCACGACCTTGACCAAAGAGATAGGGGCACCCCCCTGCATGTAGACGTGGCGGCCCGGGGTCATCCCCGCATGCGCGGGGAGCAGGCGTCCGGGTCGGCGTCGTAGAGGAGGTGACGGGGGCCATCCCCGCATGCGCGGGGAGCAGGGCGGAGGCGGGTTGCAGGGCGTTCCCGAAGAGGGACCATCCCCGCATGCGCGGGGAGCAGTCGTTGTCGGGGCGGGCGATCGCCACGCTGCCGGGACCACCCCCGCATGCGCGGGGAGCAGTGTGCCGACCCGGCGTTCGACCCTGAGAGCTGGGGACCATCCCCGCATGCGCGGGGAGCAGCGCACCAGGATGAGGAGCCCGTACGTGCCTAGGGGACCATCCCCGCATGCGCGGGGAGCAGCCGCCGGTCTTGAGCCGCATCTCCACGGGGATGGGACCATCCCCGCATGCGCGGGGAGCAGGACGGCACGACAGAACTCGTACCCCTGGGCACGGGACCATCCCCGCATGCGCGGGGAGCAGTGGTCACCGGGGCTCAGTCGGGTGTTCGGGTTGGGACCATCCCCGCATGCGCGGGGAGCAGCGCTGTCCTCGCTGGGCTCGTCGATCGCAAGCGGGACCATCCCCGCATGCGCGGGGAGCAGGACACGTACGACGCGATCCTCCAGGAAGCCCGGGGACCATCCCCGCATGCGCGGGGAGCAGCGCTCCGCGGACGAGCTGCGCAACGCCGCGAAGGGACCATCCCCGCAGGCGCGGGGAGCAGCGGCCTCCCGGGCGAGCAACTCGAGAACGTCGGGGACCATCCCCGCAGGCGCGGGGAGCAGATGACCGTCAGGGATTTACCGCCAGTCGCCGAGGGACCATCCCCGCAGGCGCGGGGAGCAGACCTCGTTCTGGCTCCGCAGAAAGAGGTGTCGGGGACCATCCCCGCAGGCGCGGGGAGCAGTCCTTCGTCCGGGGTGCGCTCGGTGTCGGCCAGGGACCATCCCCGCAGGCGCGGGGAGCAGTTGTTGAGCCCCGTGCGGTCGACGATGTCGCGGGGACCATCCCCGCAGGCGCGGGGAGCAGTCCACACCCCCGTCCCGCTTCACCGTGACGTCGGGACCATCCCCGCAGGCGCGGGGAGCAGTTTGTAATCGTGCCTGAAACCGAGGGGGACCCGGGACCATCCCCGCAGGCGCGGGGAGCAGCGGCCTCCCGGGCGAGCAACTCCAGCACGTCCGGGACCATCCCCGCAGGCGCGGGGAGCAGTCCCAGTCGTCGTCGACGATCTCTTCCATGCCGGGACCATCCCCGCAGGCGCGGGGAGCAGGTACCGAGCACCGCAGCCCGGACCGGCTCGTCGGGACCATCCCCGCAGGCGCGGGGAGCAGTTCTCCACAGCTTCCACCTAGGCCCTCGACCAGGGACCATCCCCGCAGGCGCGGGGAGCAGCTGCTCGAGCTTCCGTCGGATCAGCCGGTCGAGGGACCATCCCCGCAGGCGCGGGGAGCAGTTGGTGTTCTCGTCGATGCGGGCGAGGCCGACGGGACCATCCCCGCAGGCGCGGGGAGCAGCGTGCGCACGCACTGCACGTGATCCCGGCCGGGGGACCATCCCCGCAGGCGCGGGGAGCAGCAGAAGACAATGCCGCCTAGGGTTGGAGAAGTGGGGCCATCCCCGCAGGCGCGGGGAGCAGCGGACGCCCCGGTGGCCGGCCAGTCCATGACGGGGACCATCCCCGCAGGCGCGGGGAGCAGCTCATCCGCACCACGGGCACCGCCGCCCGCATGGGACCATCCCCGCAGGCGCGGGGAGCAGCTGATCACGGGGCCGCTCTCGCCGGGCGAGCAGGGACCATCCCCGCAGGCGCGGGGAGCAGCGTCCTGGCTCGACCGGCCTGCGGTTCGGCATGGGACCATCCCCGCAGGCGCGGGGAGCAGGCCCTGCTGGTCCAGCCATTTCAGGGAGGCCAGGGACCATCCCCGCAGGCGCGGGGAGCAGAGCACCATGTGTCTGCCGAGGTGATCGGCGACGGGACCATCCCCGCAGGCGCGGGGAGCAGCGCCGAAGTCCGCGCCCCTCGGTACCCGGCACGGGACCATCCCCGCAGGCGCGGGGAGCAGAGGAGTCCTCGGCCGCGCCGTCGGCGGGTCTCGGGACCATCCCCGCAGGCGCAGGGAGCAGCGAGCCGCAGCACCGGCCGCCGAATGGCGGGGGGACCATCCCCGCAGGCGCGGGGAGCAGGTGGCGTCGCCCTTGAGCGCGCTGTCCCCAATGGGACCATCCCCGCAGGCGCGGGGAGCAGCAAAAGTGGGTAACGGAACAGGTTCAAGTCCCGGGACCATCCCCGCAGGCGCGGGGAGCAGACGGCCGCCTCCACCGCCGGCTTCCACTTCCGGGGACCATCCCCGCAGGCGCGGGGAGCAGATCGAGAAGTTCGCCGTGGACCGCGTGATGATGGGACCATCCCCGCAGGCGCGGGGAGCAGCGCCTGATCAAGTGCGCACGGACCGACACGCCGGGACCATCCCCGCAGGCGCGGGGAGCAGCGGGCCTCGATGTGGTGGGCCCCGGGCATGCCGGGGACCATCCCCGCAGGCGCGGGGAGCAGGAGACGGCCGTCGCCCACTTCGCCAGGGTGTTGGGACCATCCCCGCAGGCGCGGGGAGCAGACCCGGGGGACGTGGAACACCAAGGGCATGTGGGGACCATCCCCGCAGGCGCGGGGAGCAGAGGACGTACCCGAGGTCGGTACGGGCCACCGCGGGACCATCCCCGCAGGCGCGGGGAGCAGACATCGCTCTCGCTGACCTGGGGGGCTGACGTGGGACCATCCCCGCAGGCGCGGGGAGCAGCCAGCTCGACGTCGCTGTCGGTCGGGTCCCACGGGACCATCCCCGCAGGCGCGGGGAGCAGCGATCCAGCAGGACGCCCGCGACAAGGCGGCCGGGACCATCCCCGCAGGCGCGGGGAGCAGCCCTTCGTCCGGGGTGCGCTCGGTGTCGGCCAGGGACCATCCCCGCAGGCGCGGGGAGCAGGCGGTGGACACCTGCGGGCCACGGCGGGCCCAGGGACCATCCCCGCAGGCGCGGGGAGCAGACGGCCGCCGGGCCGGATCCGCCTGCCGTGCGGGGACCATCCCCGCAGGCGCGGGGAGCAGATGGCGTAGCGGAGTGCGTCTACCGAGTGGTCGGGACCATCCCCGCAGGCGCGGGGAGCAGGGCGCGGTGCTCCCAGTTCAGTGCCTCCACGCGGGACCATCCCCGCAGGCGCGGGGAGCAGTTTGGCAGCCGCCCCCGTGTACGGGTCTGGAGGGGACCATCCCCGCAGGCGCGGGGAGCAGAGCTCGCCCAGGTAGACGACGCACGAATGGAAGGGACCATCCCCGCAGGCGCGGGGAGCAGGCCCGGACGGTGACAGACCCGGTCTACCAGGCGGGACCATCCCCGCAGGCGCGGGGAGCAGCGCGACAGTGGCGGTCACGATCACGTCGCACAGGGACCATCCCCGCAGGCGCGGGGAGCAGCCTTCGACCCCCACATCCTTGCCTGCTGCACTGGGACCATCCCCGCAGGCGCGGGGAGCAGACTGCGCGACCTGCAGGTTTACCGCCGCAGTGGCTCAGTATTGAGCACTTTCAAAGTAACCGACATATCGTACATTCTGGCCTGTTCCTCACTGGTGCGTCATCAGCAGCCAATCGATCAACTCTACCGACGGTCAGTCACAGTCGAGGCAATAACAGCCACAGTAGGCGCATACTCTGCACTGTTTCTCCATTTGCCTGCGGACCTGGTCTTTCTCCAGATATTCATCTGGCATGACAGTCGAGGGGGGTGCCCATGTCGGCATGCGGGCGAGGCTTCGCGGCCCCGTGCTGAGGGTGTGGGCCAAGCACGACCGGGACTCCGATGGATGGCTGCCGCTGTGGCGGCACATGGAGGACAGCGCTGCGGTAGCAGAGCGGTTGTGGGACGAGTGGTTGCCGCTTTCTGTCCGCAGACTGATCGCCGCAGAGTTACCAGAAGGCGCGGACGACGCACGTTGTCTTGCTGTGTGGCTGGCGGGCGTGCACGACATCGGCAAGGCCACGCCCACGTTTGCCTGCCAGGTCGAATCGCTCGCGGAAGCCATGCGAGCCGACGGGCTGGAGATGCGTTCCCAGCGGGCGATGGGTGCGGACCGGAAGCTGGCTCCGCACGGGCTGGCCGGGCAGATGCTGCTGGGGAAGTGGCTGGAGGTCCGGCACGGCTGGGCTGTCTCGCAGACAGGTCAGTTCACCGTCGCGGTGGGCGGGCACCACGGGGTTCCTCCCGAGCACGGTCAGATCACCGCTCTGGACAGACACCCTGAGCTGCTACGCACTCCTGGCGAGAGCGAGGAGCTGTGGCAGCGCGTACAGCAGGAACTGCTTGAAGCCTGTGCGGCAGAGTTCGGCGTGCACGACAGGCTCGGCGCCTGGCGATCGGTGAAGCTTCCGCAGCCCGCGCAGGTTGCTCTCACCGCGCTGGTCATCGTCTCCGACTGGATCGCCAGCAATCCCGACCTGTTCCCCTACTTTCCTCAGGACGCTTCCCGTAGCAGTGAGGAGCGGATCACGGCTGCCTGGCGGGGCCTGAACCTGCCGGGAGCGTGGCGCGCCGCAGAACCGCCTGCGGATGCGCAGGCGTTGTTCGCCTCCCGCTTCGACCTGCCTCCCGGGGCGAAGATCCGTCCCGTCCAGGAGGCGGCCGTGGAGCTGGCCCGGACGATGGAAGAACCGGGGCTACTGGTGATTGAGGCGCCCATGGGGGAGGGGAAGACCGAGGCCGCGCTCGGCGCCGCGGAAGTCCTCGCCGCACGGTCCGGCGCCGGCGGTGTGTTCTTCGCTCTGCCGACGATGGCCACGGGCAACGCCATGTTCCCCCGCCTTCTGAAGTGGATCGAACGGCTTCCCGTACCGGATGGCACGCGGCATTCGGTCCTGCTGGCTCACTCCAAGTCCGCGCTGAACCAGGATTTCACCGACCTGATGGAACGAGGCCAGGTCAAGGCCGTCGAGCTTGACGCGATGAACCAATCACAGGAGTTGAGGCTCTCCAGCCGTAGACGCGCTGCTTCCGCCGAGCTGGTGGCGCACTCCTGGCTGCGCGGCCGGAAGAAGTCCATGTTGTCGTCATTCGTGGCCGGCACTATCGACCAGTTGCTCTTCGCCGGACTGAAGAGCCGCCATCTCGCCCTCCGTCACCTCGCAATCGCCGGCAAAGTGGTCGTCATCGACGAGGCGCACGCCTACAACACCTACATGAGCTCCTACCTCGACCGGGTGCTCGCCTGGCTGGGCGCCTATCGTGTCCCGGTGGTGGTGCTCTCCGCGACACTCCCGGCAACTCGGCGGCGGGAGCTTGTCGAGGCGTATGCGGGGAGGCGGAAAGCCGACAGTCGCGACTTCGACTCCGTCTCCCGAGCCGACGACTATCCGCTTCTCACAGCTGTCGCACCGGCCGGCGCACCCGTCTTGCGACGTCCCCCGGCCTCAGGTCGCGGGGTGGATGTAGAGCTCGAGCGCATTGATGACGATCTAGAGGTCCTCGCCGACCGGCTGGAGGACGAGCTCGAGGACGGCGGCTGCGTTCTTGTCGTGCGTAACACCGTTCGTCGTGTGCTGGACGCGGCAAGGGTGCTGAGGGAGCGGTTCGGGGACACCCACGTGAGCGTCGCGCATTCCTGCTTCATCGATGTTGACCGTGCGGCGAAGGACGCCTCGTTGCTCGATCGGTTCGGTCCCCCGGAGAAGGCAGAGGGCCGGCCGGTCAAACATGTAGTGGTCGCTAGTCAGGTCGCCGAACAGTCACTCGACGTCGACTTCGATCTGCTTGTCACGGATCTGTGCCCGGCTGACCTGTTGCTTCAACGCATGGGCCGTCTGCACAGGCATCTGCGCGGAGGGGAAACCCAGACCAAGCGTCCTGAACGCTTGCGCACAGCCCTTTGCCTGGTCAGCGGCGTCGACTGGACCGCCGGCATGCCTAAGCCGGTGCGCGGTTCTGTCGCCGTGTACGGGGCGTACGCCTTGCTACGGTCCGCTGCCGCGCTGCTTCCGCATCTGGACGGCGGTCCACGACGCCCGGTACGACTGCCGGCCGACATCAGCCCCCTGGTGCAACAGGCTTACGCCGAAGGATCCCCTGTTCCCGAGAACTGGGCGCAAGACGTGGAAGCAGCACGTGCCCGGTACGACGAACTTCGTGCAGACCAGGCCGAGCGAGCGGCGACGTTCCGTCTGGGCGCGGTGGCCCGCCCCGGCCGGCCGCTGTTCGGGTGGGTCACCGCAGGAGTCGGCGACGCGGACGACACCAGTCAGGGAAAGGCGCAGGTACGTGACAGCCGGGAAAGTCTGGAAGTTGTCGTCGTGCAGAAGAAGTCCGACGGCACCCTCGCGACGCTCCCGTGGCTCGCCCCGGACCGCCAAGGCCGCACCCTGGCCGGCTTGGCCTTGCCCACCGATCAGGTCCCCACGCCCCTGGCCGCACGTACCGCCGCATCTTGCGGACTGCGGCTCCCGATCCAGTTCAGCTACGCCGAGACGATGGACCGGGCAATTGCGGAACTCGAAGAACTACATGTGTCTGCCTGGCAGGTGAAAGGGAGTCATTGGCTGGCCGGCCAGCTGATTCTCGCGCTCGATGAGGATTGTCAGACCCACCTGGCAGGCTTCTCCCTCCGATATAGCAAGAGTGACGGCCTTGAGGTGACCCATGCCTGACAACAGCCGGAACGACCGCGACGGCACGTTCTCGTTCGACCTGACCACGCAGCCCTGGATCCCCGTGCTCAGAAGCAACGGCGAACAGGACGAACTCTCCTTGCGGCAGGTCTTCGAGCAGGCGTCCGAACTGCGACGAGTCGTCGGGGATCTACCGACCCAGGAGTTCGCCCTGGTACGTCTGCTGCTCGCGGTCGTCCATGACGCACTCGGCGGACCCGAGGACATCGACGACTGGTCCGACCTGTGGGGCGACGAGCGGTGTTTCGCCCCTGTGGGGCCCTATCTCGATGCGCATGCCCACCGATTCGACCTGCTGGACGCCACCGCGCCGTTCTTCCAGACAGCTGGCCTGCGGACGGCGAAGGACGAGGTGTTCTCCCTCAACCGCGTCGTGGCCGACGTCCCCAACGGGGAGCCGTTCTTCAGCGCCAGGATGCCCGACGTCGATCGTCTCACCTTCGCCGAAGCGGCCCGCTGGGTCATCCACACGCACGCGTACGACACCTCCGGAATCAAGACAGGCGTGGAGGGCGACAAGCGTGCCAAGGGCGGGAAGGTCTACCCGCTGGGCGTCGGCTGGGCGGGCAACCTCGGCGGAGTGTTCGTCGAACGCCCCACGCTACGGGAGACGCTGCTGCTGAATCTCGTGGCCGCCGACACCAACGACGTGAGGATCGACGAGCAGGACGCCCCGGCCTGGCGGCGTGATCCCTGCGGACCGGGCGGCGCCGAACGTGCGCCCAGCGGGGTGCGCGACCTGTACACCTGGCAGACACGGCGCCTGCGGCTGCACTTCGACGACCAGGGCGTGCACGGCGTCGTCCTCGGTTACGGAGATCCGCTGAGCCCCCGTAACAAGCACGACCGCGAACCGATGACGGCCTGGAGGCGCAGCAAGGCACAGGAGAAGAAGCTGCGGGAAGGCGTGGTCTATCTGCCGCGCGACCATGACCCCGAGCGGGCGGCATGGCGGGGGATCGCCTCGCTCATCGCCGACGCCTCTGTGCCCGGGCAAGGCTCGGACGCCCCCGCCTACCTCCGACCGCGTGTGCTGGAGTGGGTGGCCCGGCTGGTTTCGGAGGGCGAGCTGGAGCGGGGCTTCCTCGTCCGTGCCCGCGTCATCGGGCCGCAATACGGTACCCAGCAGTCCGTGATCGACGAGATCGTCGACGATTCCGTCTCCATGGCAGTTGTCCTCCTCCACCAGCAGGATCGCCGCTACGCCGAGCAAGCTATCGCCGCCGTCGAGGACGCCGACCGTGCCGTCTACGCCATCGGTGACCTCGCCACGAATCTGGCCCGCGCTGCCGGCGCCGAAACGGACGGGCCACGTGCCACCGCCCGGAATCACGCGTACGGACTCCTCGAAGCCCCCTACCATGCGTGGCTCCGAGACCTGGCCAAGGCCGACGACCCATACGAGCAGCGGCTGGCATGGCAGCAGCAGGCGTACGAGATGGCCGCCGGGTTCGGCGACCGGCTCGTGGACGGTGCGGGGCCCGGGGCGTGGCAGGGACGGACCATCGAGACGAAGAAGGGCACGGAGTGGCTCAACTCCGCTCTGGCCGGCAAGTGGTTCCGCATCGCCCTGGACAGAGAGCTGGGGCGCCCCGACCCGTCCGGCACGCCTCCGGGCACCGATGAGCAGCCGGACTCCGAAACCACCGTGAAGGCACTGGCATGAGCACCGTCACCGCACCGCCCACACCGCGCAAGCGCGTTACCGAGCTCACCGCCCACCACCTGGCACCCCTACAGAGGGGCTATCTCGCCGACCAGTCCCGGGAAGTGGCGGCCCTGGCAAGGCTGCGCCGCGGCGCGGGCCGGGAGGCCGGTCAGCTTCCCGACCTGTGGAGCCTCATCGACACCAGCCCCCTGCACGTAACCCCGGGCGACGCCCGGCCCCTGCACGAGAGCGACCTCGTACGGGCCGAAGACGCACTGCACGTGGCCCTCACCCTGTGGGCCCTGCATCAGCAGTCCCGCCCCACGGGCATGCACCAGCCCGACCGGCCGGACAGCCGGCGAGGGCTCGGCACCGCCGTACGCCGCATGATGAAACCCGGCGAGATCGACGAACCCCTGCGCAAGCGCCTGGTGCGGGCGGGCACCGCTTCTGACCTGACCAGCCTTGCCCAGCGGCTGCGCGACATCGTCGTTCTGCTGCGCCGTGCGGACATTCCTCTCGACTACGCCCTGCTCGCCGGACAGCTCTACACCTGGCAGCTGCCCGGCGGCGCCGACATCGTGCGCCGTGAGTGGGGCCGTTCCTTCCACGCATGGCATGACAAGAGCACCGCAGAAAAACCGGCCGACGGCCCCGCTTCCGCCCACGACGAGACCCCCCGCACCACGGACACTGACAAGGACGCCTCGTGAACCGCATCTTCCTCGACGTACACGCCCTGCAGACCGTTCCGCCCAGCAACCTCAACCGTGACGACACCGGTGCTCCGAAGAGCGCGGTGTACGGGGGAGTGCCGCGTGCCCGGGTCTCCAGCCAGGCGTGGAAGCGGGCGGCCCGCACCTACTTCTCCGAGGAGCACCTGCTGGATCCGAGCGAGCTCGGGGTGCGGACGAAGAAGATCGTGGAGGCGGTGGCCGACCGGATCACGAAGCTGGACCCCTCGGTCAGCGGTGAGGCAGCTCTGCTCATCGCCGATGAAACCGTGAAAGCCGCGGGCCTGAAGACGGAGGTGCCCAAGCGCAAAGCCACTGCCGCCAAGGAAGGGGAGCCAGAGCCGGCACCGGAAGCCAAGTACCTCGTCTTCCTCAGCAACCATCAGCTGGACGGCCTCGCACGGCTGGGCGTAGAGGGTGCCTCCGACATCACGGCCCACCTGAAGAACAAAGAAACAAAGGCCAAGGCCAAGGAGATCGCGGACACCCACCACTCCGTCGATATCGCGCTCTTCGGGCGGATGGTCGCCGACGCCGCTGACTTCAATGTCGATGCTGCCGTCCAGGTCGCCCACGCCATCAGCGTCCACCGCGTGGAGAACGAGTCGGATTACTACACTGCCGTCGACGATGAGAACACCGACGAGGAGACCGGCGCCGGCATGATCGGCACAGTCGACTTCAACTCATCGACGCTCTACCGCTACGCGGCTCTCGGAGTGCACCAGCTCGCCGCGAACCTCGGCGAAGGACTGCGCGACGAAGAACCACTCACCACTCCGGTACGCCGGGCCGTGGAAGCCTTCGTGCACGGCTTCACCGCATCCCTGCCCACCGGAAAGATCAACACCTTCGGACACCACACAATGCCCGACGCCGTAGTCGTCAAGCTCCGCACCACCCGTCCCATCAGCTTTGTCGCCGCCTTCGAGGAGCCGGTCCGCGGCGACCAGGGCGGCTACGTCCGCGAGGCGTCCGAACGCCTCGCAGAATTCATCCCCGACATCGAGCGCGCGTACGGGGGCGAAAACTCCACCCTCACCTGGGTTCTGCGTGTCGGCCCGAACACCGCGAAGCTCGCCGGGATCGGCACCGAGGCCCAGAACATCGGCGAACTCGTCGCCGCGGTCGGCAAGGCTGTCGCCGAGCGCCTGGAGAAGCCCGCATGAGCGTGCTCAGCCTGCGGCTCGCCGGCCCCCTGCAGTCATGGGGGGCCTCCGCGCGCTTCACCCGGCGCACCACCGAGTCCGCCCCCACCAAGAGCGCGGTCATCGGCATGCTCGCGGCAGCCGCGGGCATCGAACGAAGCGACGACGCGAGCCTCAAGCCGTTGGCAGCCCTCCGCTTCGCCGTCCGGATCGACCAGCCCGGCACCCGGACACGCGACTTCCAGACCGCGCACCACGGCGTCAGCGGCAAATCCATGCCACTGTCGGAGCGCTTCTACCTGGCCGACGCCGTATTCGTTGCCGCCGTCGAGGGCGACACCACGCTCCTGTCCGGCCTCCATGCCGCGCTCCGCAACCCGGTATACGCGCCCTTCCTCGGCCGGCGTTCCTGCCCACCGGCCCAGCCCGTCGACCTCGGCCTCCACCATGGCACCTCGCTGATGGAGGTACTGGGCGAGGTGCCCTGGCAGGCATCCGCCTGGTACCGCAGGCAGCACCGCGACCAGACGGACATCGAACTGACCGTGCTCCGCGAAGCCCGCGACAACGAAGAAGATTTCGCCGACACCCTCCGCGACCAGCCGGTCAGCTTTGCCGCCGAGCACCGCCGACACGCCCTGCGCACCGTCGTCAGCGACACCGTGCGTATCACCGGCCCCTCCCCCAGTCGCCGACCCCAGCACAACCCGTTCGATGCCCTCCCGGAAGAAAGCGCCTGATGTTCCTCACCCGCTTCCGCGTGAACACCGCGCGCCCCGGTGCCCGCAGGCTGCTGTCGTCGCCGCAAGTCCTGCACGCCGCCGTCATGTCCTCCTTCCCGGCGCTGCTGCCCAGTGACACGCCTCCTCCGGACGGACCACGAGTCCTGTGGCGCCTGGACCACACCGCCCGCGCCGAGGTCATGCTCTACGTCGTGAGCCCCGACCGACCGGACATGACCCACCTCGTCGAACAAGCCGGCTGGCCCGCAGCGGCCTCCCACTCCGCGCCAGGCTGGGAAAGCCGCCCCTACGGCCCGTTTCTCGACCGGCT
Organism: Streptomyces sp. NPDC014623; assembly: GCF_043088245.1. Taxonomy (NCBI): domain Bacteria; kingdom Bacillati; phylum Actinomycetota; class Actinomycetes; order Kitasatosporales; family Streptomycetaceae; genus Streptomyces; species Streptomyces sp. NPDC014623. The sequence continues at coordinate 66,463 of NZ_JBIBZU010000023.1, forward strand.
CGCCGCAGGGGACCAGTGGGCGTTCAGACTGACGGCCAACCCCATCCACCACATCCGCCGCAAAGCCGATGAGCCCACCAAGCGCACCGCACACATCACCCCCGTACACCAGATGGGGTGGCTCCTCCAGCGACAGGAGCCATGCGGATTCCGTGTTCTCGAGAAGCCCGCCGACCGGCGTCTGCTGCCCAGCGGCACGACCCTCACAGGCGAGCCCCACCACGGCGACCGCTACGAACTCACCGTCAGCGACAAACGCGCCCTCTCCTTCGACAAGACCCGCAGCCGCCCTATGACCAAGACACGCAAAGCTCCGGTCAACCTGGTCACCGCCACCTTCGACGGCCGACTCGAGGTCACCGACCCTCAGAAGCTGCGCCGGACCTTGCAGCAGGGCATCGGCAAGGCAAAGGCATACGGCTGCGGCCTGCTCACCCTCGCCCCCCTCGGAACAGCAGGCTGACCCGATGACAACGATCTCCCGCCGCGCAGCCCTCACCCCACGCCAGCTCACCCGCACCGGCGAACGAACGTCTTTTGTTTATCTCGAGCGCTGCACCGTGCACCGCGACGCCAACGCGATCACAGCCGAAGACGCCGAGGGCACCACCCACATCCCCTCAGCAACCATCGGCACCCTGCTGCTCGGCCCGGGCACCCGCATCACACACCAGGCCATGAGTGTCCTGGGGGAGACCGGAGCCGCTGTCTGCTGGGTCGGCGAACAAGGCGTGCGCTACTACGCGGGCGGCCGCGCACTGACACGCTCCTCCGCTCTCGCCGAGGCACAGGCCGTGCAATGGGCGAACGTCCGCAGCCGCCTCGGCGTCGCACGGGCTATGTACCGTCTGCGCTTTCCGGACGAAGATCCCGCTGGCCTGACCCGCCACGAACTCCTCGGCTACGAGGGCCGCCGCGTCAAAGATTGCTACCGCGCCCAGTCCACCCGTACCGGAGTGCCCTGGCGCGGCCGCCGGTACACCCCCGGTGACTTCAGCAGCGGTGACGCGGTCAACCAAGCCATTACCGCAGCCGCCCAGTGCATGTACGGCATCGCCCACGCAGTCGTCGCCTCTCTGGGCTGCAGCCCGGCTCTGGGCTTCGTTCACTCCGGCCACGAGCTCTCATTCGTCCTTGATGTCGCCGACCTGTACAAGACCGAGATCGGCATCCCGCTCGCGTTCGACGTTGCCGCCGAGGACGAGGAGGACGTCGGCTCCCGCACACGCCGCGCGCTTCGGGACCGCATCAACGAGACATCTCTGCTGGACCGCTGCGTGAATGACATCAAGCGGCTTCTTCTGGGCGATGAGCCTGTGCCCAACACCGCCACGAACGACGCGCCTGATGTCGTCACGCTGCAGAGTGATGGCGGCCAAGCAGTGGTCGCGGGCCGAAATTACGGTGGCGGAAATGGTTACGACGTGGAGACGACCTGGTGACCGTAATCGTCCTCACGAACTGTCCCGCAGGCCTTCGGGGCTTCCTGACGCGCTGGCTGCTCGAGATCTCCGCTGGCGTGTTCATCGGCAACCCGTCCGCACGCATCCGTGACCTGCTGTGGGAAGAGGTCCGGGAATATGCCGAGCAGGGCCGGGCTCTGCTCGCGCACACCACGAACAACGAACAGGGATTCACCTTCCAAACCCACGACCACGCCTGGCACCCGGTCGACCATGAAGGCCTGACCCTGATCCGTCGGCCGAGCCCAGACAGCACTGCCCCAAGGCAAGTTCCGAAGAAGGGATGGAGCAACGCAGCGAAGCGTCGTCGCTTCGGACGAGGGTGAGGAAGGTATTGAGATTTATGGGCGTTATGTTCGTTTCAATGAAACTACTTCAAAATAGAGGCCAGGCTTAACAACACTGCAGGTCACGAAGAGTGCTCCCCGCGCCTGCGGGGATGGCCCCACGAGCATCGACTCCGCGAAGTACTTCATGCGGTGCTCCCCGCGCCTGCGGGGATGGCCCCAAGGACACCCGGGCAAGGATCCTGGCCGTCAAGTGCTCCCCGCGCCTGCGGGGATGGCCCCGCCGTGACCGTCCAGCAGACGGGAGTGACCTGGTGCTCCCCGCGCCTGCGGGGATGGCCCCAGCAGCGGCCGGGACGCCACGGATTTCCCTGCGTGCTCCCCGCGCCTGCGGGGATGGCCCCTTGCTGTAGGGGACCTCTGGCAGGAAGTCGGAGTGCTCCCCGCGCCTGCGGGGATGGCCCCGGCTTGCGCTGCGGATCTAGGGAGTCGACTGCGTGCTCCCCGCGCCTGCGGGGATGGCCCCCGTGCCCCCACGCTCCGTACAGGGGAGGGGGAGTGCTCCCCGCGCCTGCGGGGATGGCCCCCACCTCTGACCTGCGGGTTTACAAGTTGCAGCGTGCTCCCCGCGCCTGCGGGGATGGCCCCCGGGGAGGCGCTCTATGCCCCCCTCACGGGCCGTGCTCCCCGCGCCTGCGGGGATGGCCCTGTCCTGGCATTACTCGAGGGAGGGCCCGGCGGGTGCTCCCCGCGCCTGCGGGGATGGCCCCTCACCAAGGAGATGCACCGCCGTCAGGGCGTTGTGCTCCCCGCGCCTGCGGGGATGGCCCCATGCACCAGCGGGGCCGCAACCCCATGGGCCGGTGCTCCCCGCGCCTGCGGGGATGGCCCCCGCGTGCTGGACTGCTTTCTCCTCAGTGAGCCGTGCTCCCCGCGCCTGCGGGGATGGCCCCGCATGATGATCACCTCCTGGTCATCCGCCACCGTGCTCCCCGCGCCTGCGGGGATGACCCCCCGTGCGCCCGGAGGTCGTCGGCCAGCGAGTCCAGCTCGTCGTGCTCCCCGCGCCTGCGGGGGTGGCCCCGGCACCGTGGGTGCGCGTCCACGAGAGGAGGGGTGCTCCCCGCGCCTGCGGGGATAGCCCCTGATCGGCTTTTTCGCAAGTCCGGAAAGTTTCGTGCTCCCCGCGCCTGCGGGGATGGCCCCAGATAGACGGCGGTGTCTGAGCTTGACTCTGTCGGGGATCTTGGAGTCGCTGAGGTCAGCTGCCCAGGGTTCGCCAGGACTTCAGCCGGGGGATGTCACGTTGGTCGAGGTAGTCCTGGAAGGCAGTCGGTCGGCGGGGTGTCGGGGGTTCCTCTGTCGGTGATAGTCCGCTGAGGCGCTCGATGTTCACGGCGATGGCCGTCAGGACGTGTTGGGTGTGGGCCTTTGCCTGCCCTCGGTAGCGACAGCGGCGCATGCCGTGTCCGTGGGCGAACTCGTTGACCGTGCTCTCCACTCCTGAGCGGACCGCGTAGCGGGCCTTCCACTCGGGCGTCTGTTGTTCCGTGCGGACGCGGAGTTGCAGGTCGCGGAGTTCTCGCGGGGGAAATCCCACGGTGCGGGCGTTGTCGGCGGTGCTGGTGCACTGGGTGCGGACCGGGCAGGGGCGGCACTGGCTCTTGGTGAACCGTGCCACGATCAGCGGGGCCGCGGTGGGCGAGGAAGTCGGGTAGGGGTCGTGCCAGCCCGCGCTGACCTGTCCCTGGGGGCAGGTGACCTGCTGCTTGTCGTAGTCGATGTGGAAGTCGTCCCGGGCGAACCCCTCGTTTTGGCGGTGCTGGCGGGTGGGGTTGCTGTTCAGCGGCCCGGAGACGGTGACCTGGTGGTCTCGGGCGGCTTGTTCCAGGTGGGGCAGGGAGGTGTAGCCGGCGTCGACCAGGTGCTCGGCGGGGAGCAGTCCGCGGCGGGCGAGGCGAGTGTGGACGCCGGGCAGGACTTGGCTGTCGTGGGCGGTGGCCGCGGTGGTGGCCACGTCCGTGATCACGTTGGGGCGGTCGGGAGCACAAGTCTCGGTCAGGTGGGCGGTGAACCCCTTCCAGCTGATGATGTGTCCGTGACGTGCGTAGCGGGCCGACGTGTCGTAGGGAGAGACGATCGCCCGGGAGGAGGGCGGCAGTCCGGGCCCGCCTTCCTTCTCGGCGGTGCGCCAGCGCAGGCGGCCCGCGGCGCCGCAGTGGTAGTTCTGCACTATGACCTGGTGCAGGGCCTGGACATGAGGGCCCGATACACGCTCCGCTCCGTGCCGGTGGAGGTGCTCCAGGAGCCTTGCGGCGTCGTCACCGGTGGCGAGGATTCTGGTCTTGGGCTTGGTGGGGTTCTTGCCCAGACGGACCGGACGGCCGTAGCGGCAGCCCCAGTCCTCATCGACCAGCCCGTCCAGCAGGTGGGGAGAGATGCCGGCGACTTCCTCCAGTGCCGCGCGGACCGCCTCGGCGACCAGCTCCAGGCGGGTCAGGTCCCGCACTGCGGCCAGAACGTGGGTGGAATCGGTGCGCTGCGTGGTGCGCTCGCGCACCAACCCGGCTTCCTTCAGGCGGGCGAGCGCCAGGTCGAGAAGGCGGTCGGCCCGGCCGTCCTCGGTGAGACGGTCCCGGAAGTCGGCCAGCACGCTGTGATGGAAGCCGGGGTCCTCCAGCTCCATGGCCAGCGCATACTTGAAATCGATGCAGCAGCGCACCGCCTCGGCGGCCTGCCGGTCGGACAGGCCGAGCACGAACTGCAGCACACAGACCGTGGCCAGCTGAGCAGGCGAGAGACCCGGCCGCCCGTCGCGCGGGTACCAGTTGGCAAAGTCCTTGTCGCACCACAGACCATCCAGCCGGTCACGCACCCATATCGCGTCGTACCCCCTGGATTGCTTGCCCGCGCTACCTGCGCAGTCAGAGGCGGGACTCGCTCACCGGAACGGGGACGGAGGGACAACGGGCACACCTCGACAGCTGCATCAGTCATCGGACCACCCGAGCATGCCCGTTGACCATGCTGCCGCACCGGGAAACTCCAAGATCCCCGACAGAGTCAAGCTGAGGCGTTGCGTAGGGTGCTTCCCCGCGCCTGCGGGGATGGCCCCTCGGTGACGTCCTGGTCCTCGTAGGCGAGCCCGTGCTTCCCGCGCCTGCGGGGATGGCCCCGGGCCGGGTTCGAGCTGGCCGCCGTGATTGGGGTGCTCCCCAACGGGGGAAGGCCCGCGGCCTTCGAACGTCGCAGTGTGCGGAGCCTGCTGCCCACGGAGTGCGGGCGCGGCACGCTCATAGCCGGATGTGCCGCAGTGTTCGGGTACCTCCGCATGCTGCACCGGTGCGGCGTGCGCGACCGCGATTCGAACGTACATATTATTGAGGTTGTGGCAGCATTCGACTTCCCTCAAGACCTGCTCGACGCTCAGGCGGCCCTCGACGAGGTGCAGGCCGAGCATGATGAGTTCGCTCAGCTCCTGCCGTGGTCGGCCGAGCCGATGGCCGGGTGGAAGTCGGACAAGCAGCTGCACAGCGACTACCTGTCGGAGAATGAGGACAGCCCCGGATACACGACCGAGGAAGCAGAACGGCTCGCCGCGTACCGGACGCGGATCCTGGAGCTGACCACCTTTGTGATCACTCACCCGTACTGGGCGACACTGTCGGGACCGGACCGGGTGCAGGCCCGCACCGCCCTCAAGCACGCCCACGACGCGGCCGGCCCCGCGGCGTAACCGCGCCCACCGCCACCCCGTGCTCCGGCCCCATCAGCGGTCTGGAAGCATGCCCCCGCCTCGGTGGCGCCTCCGGAACCGGTAGTCGCCCGGTTCCTGTGCTGTCCCGGCTGTGCTTGGGTCGTCGCCGCCGATTCTGGGCCGGGCTGCCGAAGGGGTCAGGTGGTGAAGGCGAGGTAGGTGCCGGTGGTAAGGCCGGAGAAGGTGATGAGCTGTCGCGGCTTGAGGCAGGTGAACGCGGCGTGCATGGTGATGCCGACTGCGACTGCGTACGGCATCGTCTGCGGGATCAGGAGCGCTGGGGGCAGGGTGATCTCCGCCGCGATGGCGGCGGCCGAGGCCAGACGCCAGAAGCGGATGTCCTGGTCGGTGAGGTTGCCGGTGTGGTGGCGGACGAAGGCGGGGACGGCGTGCTGGCGGCGGTAGGGCAGTCGGTCTTTGACCTGGTCGTAGACGTGGATCCACTGGGCGAGGTAGAGGCCGGTGCGGAACTGGGGTGAGCGGAGTTTCTGCCAGGCGCTGTTCCAGTAGATGTCGGCGGTGATCAGGACGAGGAGGCACTGGGCCCAGGTGTTGGCGGTGCTGGGCTGGTGCTCGATGTGGAGGCCGTGGCCGAGGTCGCCGGCCAAGAGGAGACAGGTGCCGGTCAGCAGGGTGAAGCGCACGGCGTTGGGGCTCTTGAGATAGAGGAGTTCCATGGCGGCGCCGGCCAGGACCAGGACGAGGGACAGCCGGGGCTGGAGGCCTGCGGCGAGGGTAACGGCGGCGGCGGTCCGGATGATCAGCGCGGGCCGATAGGAGCGGGCCAGGATGCGGGCCCGTGTGATGCCGAAGCGCTGCTTCGCGAGGTGGGTGCTGAGCGAGCCGGGGGTGAAGCGGTCCCAGCCGCCGTGGCCGAAGGACAGGGCGAAGCGCAGGGTCAGCACGGTGGCGAAGACGATGCGGAACAGCTGGAGGCGGCCGGGGTCGGTGGGGTGTTGGAAGCCGGAGGCGATGCTGTCAAAGAACCACATGGCTGTCCCTCACCTCGATGTGGTGCTCCCCTTGGGCGTTGAGCAGTCGACCGTGGCCGTCGAGGCGTGCGTAGCGGCCGCTTCTGATCAGGTAGTTGATAATGGCCTGCAGCTGGGGTGGGCCGAGGATGAAGGAGCCTGGTGAAAGGTGGTCATAGACGTTGACCGGCTCGGTCTGTCCATCCTCTTTGGTACCGGTGAGTGTGATGACGGTGAAGTTGGCCCGGCAGAACATTTTCCAGCGGAGCCAGCGTCCGGGCAGGCGGGTGAAGCCGGTGATCACCCATGAGATGAGGGCGAGGGTGAGGGTGATCTGGGCTGCGGGCAGCACCAACTGGGGCATGGGTGCGAACCTCCGGGCGGGAGGGTGAAGGGTGGTGTGGCCGCCCTGGTGTACCGGGGTGGCCTGGGGGTCAGCGCTCGGGCTTGGGGGGCCGCTGCATCAGCGCGGCCGTGGCCTGATCGAGGCTGATCTTGTCGTGGAGCAGGTCCGACATCACTTCGGTGATGGGCATTTCGACGTCGTGTGCGCAGGCCAGGGCGAGGATCGCCTCTGCGCTCTTGACGCCCTCGGTGGTGGTGCGGGTGGCGGCTGTTGCCTGCTCGACGCTCATGCCTTGGCCGAGGTGGGTGCCGAAGGTGCGGTTGCGGGAGAGCGGGGAGGAGCAGGTGGCGACGAGGTCGCCGAGGCCGGCCAGGCCGGCGAGGGTTGCCGGGTGGGCGCCCATGGCGGTGGCGAGGCGGGTGGTTTCGGCGAGGCCGCGGGTGATGAGCATGGCGGAGGCGTTGTCGCCCAGGCCCATGCCTGAGGCGATGCCGACGGCGAGGGCGATGACGTTCTTCACGGCGCCGCCGAGCTCGCAGCCGGTCACATCGGTGCTGGTGTAGGGCCGGAAGTACGGGGTGTGGCAGGCCTGCTGAACCCGGCGGGCGGTGTCCTCGTCGCGGCATGCGACCGTCGCGGCGGCGGGCTGCCCTGCCATGATCTCCCGGGCCAGATTCGGCCCTGACAGCACTGCCATGCGGTCCTCGCTGACGCTGGTCACTTCTGTGATGACCTGGCTGGCGCGCAGGCCGCTGCCCAGTTCGATGCCCTTCATCAGCGACACAATCACCGTGTCCGGTCCGATGAGCGGCGCCCACACGGCAAGGCTGGCACGCAGCGACTGTGCGGGGATGGAGAGCACGAGGTAGTTCGCGCCGTCCAGCGCGGTGGCCGGGTCGGTGGTGGCCGTGAGGGTGGCGGGCAGTTCGATGTCGGGGAAGTAGCCGGGGTTACGGTGTGTGGTGTTGATGCCGTCGGCGATCTTGCTACGGCGGGCGTGGACGGTGACGTCGGTGCCGGCGTCGGCCATGATTTTGGCGACGGCGGTGCCCCAGGATCCTGCTGAGAACACGGCCGCACGGCTTCGGGGCTGGCTCACTGCGGGGTCCTCTCGTCGGGCGTGTGCCTGCCGCCGTGGCGGTCGGGCCCGGTCATCCTATCGGCGGTACTGGCCTGATCAGGGGCGGTCGCGGGGCGGTAAAGGGTCAGCAGGACGGCCCGTCGGCCGGGCAGTGCGGGCAGCATCTGTTCGGCCTCCGCCAGCATGCTCCGCGCCGGTGCGTCACCCAGCTCTCGGCGCAGCTCGTCGGCGTGGGTGATCCAGAGCCGGTAGAGGCGCTCCCACATGGCGGGCTCGCCGGGGCGTTCGTCCACGTGCTCCACGATGAGCCCGGCTGCTGCGGTCTGCTCGGTCCATGCGGGGGTGGCGTCTCGGCGCAGGGACCGGGTCATGACGAGCCGGCCGCCCGGGGCCAGGACGCGGCCGAGCTCGGCTACCGCCTGGTCGCGGTCGGCCGCGCGGCCGAGAGCGTCGATGCAGACGATGCCGTGGGCGGCGGAGGTGGGCAGGGTGGTGTTCTGCAGGTCGGCGACGCGGAAGGTGGCGCGGGCGGTGTCGTTGCCGAGGAAGTGGGGGCGGCGGGCGGTGGCCTGGTTGACAGCGACCGGTGAGAGGTCGAAGCCGTCCAGACGCAGAGCCAGGGCGCGGACGAGCCAGAGGCCGATGCCGCCGGTTCCGCAGCCGGCATCGACGAGGAGCTGCCCCGGGCGCATGCTCAACCGGCTGGTGATGAGTCCCAGCAGGGGCCAGTCGCAGGAGCTCGAAGCGCCGATCTCCGCCGGGTAGTCGGCGCCCATCGCCGCGGCGTACATCCGGGCGACGAGATCGGTGCGGGCACGGGCGGTGCGGAAGGCGTCGTACTGTGCGGGACTCGGCGGCGCGGGTGCGGGTGTCTGGGGTGTGGTGGTGTTCATCGGGGCATCGATCTCCGGATCCGCGAGTGGGTGCCGGGGCAGAGGACCTGCACGGCGTGGACCGGTGCTGTGGGGGCGGACAGGTTCAGGGCCATGGGTTCGTGCCCGGTGACGCCGGTGACTCTGCGCACCACGTCCGCTCGGCGCTCGGCAAAGCCCGAGCTGGGTGTGGCAAACCGGGATGTCGCCTGCGTCCAAGGCATGAGGCCGGTGGCCTGCGGTGGATGGAACGGGGTGTCGAAGCTGGCGATGTCGCTGGGGAGGTCGTCGCGCGTCCCGGCGATGGCAGTCAGCCGCGACTGTGCGGCTTCCGTCAGCGCCCGGGTCAGGGCGATCGTGGGACTGCTGTGGCAGCCGCCACCGGCGAAGACGACCGGGTAGTCCTCCGACCAGAGATAGGCCACGCACACCGGCAGCCCGTACGGGCCGTCCACGAGAGCCATCTCGAACATCATGCCCGCGGCCGCCAGCCGGTCGATCACCTGCCGGCTGTGCGGGTCGTCGACCGATGCGGGCTCGATGAGCATGCGGTTCCTGCCGTTGTTCAGACCATCCCGGTGGAGCACGTCTCGTTCCACCACCTCGTACAGGCCGTGCAGCAGAGCTTCGTCCCTGGTGTTCCCGCACGCGAGGCCGGTGCTGGTCGCGCGTATCAGATCCGGGTCCCACTCGGGCCGCTGAGTCCGACGGCGGACCACGTCGACCGGCACGAGGACCTCTTCCCCGCTGTCCAGACCGGTGCCCAGCGTCCAGTCCCACACCATCTGGCCCAAGGCATGTCCAGGAAGGGGAACGGTCAGTGGCAGGGCGACAAGCGGGCAGTCGGGGGCCACCTCTGCTGCCGGTCCGCGGGCAGTGATGGGCAGCGGCTGCTCGATGTGCCACAGCTCGATCCCCTCCATGACCGCGGAGAGTTTCGCGAGCAGGCTGGTGGCACCCTTTCCCTGGGACGTGCTCAGGCTGTGGGAGGCGGGTCTGATCGCCGTCCAGACCGGAAGCCCGATGCAGTCCAGGCCGGTCAGGTCAGAGACTCGGGTGATGTCGTAGTGCGACAGGTGCCCGGCCACCGCCTCCCAGGTCTGCTCGGCGCTCCGGGCGCGCACCGTGCCGGGCAGGGTTACCACGTTGTCAGCGCTCACCAGATGTCTCCCTCTTCGCGGTCGACTCGTTCATCTCGTCCAGAAGTCCGGGCACGAGGGGCTTGGCGGCCGCGACGGCGTGTGCCCCGCAGACCAGCCCGCGTGCGGAGGCCTCCGCGTCGAAGTACTGCTCGGGGCACTTCCACACCCGCAGCAGGAGCTGCCGGGTGAGACTGTCGCGTACGGCTGCCGTGGAAAACCCGGGCCGTGGGGTGCGTGCATGTTCGAGGGCCTTGGCGTAGCGGGCGACGGCCTGGCGGTCCTGCGGGCTCTCGCCTGCCAGCAGCAGGGCCGCGGTCTGCTTGTCTCGGAGGTCGATGGAGGGGTGGAAGACCCTGTCGGCGGGCAGGGTGTTCCCGGCCGCTTGGGCCAGCCGCACCGTCAGCGGCAGACCCGAGCCGTGGGCGGGGTGCAGGGAGCGGTGTTCGAGGTAGGCCTCCCACGTTTCCCGGAAGGCCGGGTCGAAGACCTGCTGGTACACCAGGCGGTCCTCGGTACGCAGGTTCAGCCCGTCGACATGGTCGTAAGCGAAGGCGTTGGACCAGCGTCGGAAGTACGTGGTCTCCCACACCGGGCGCGACAGCCGGTGGCCGCCCTGCGGCGCCCGGCCGGCGCGTGCGGTACGGACGGCCGCGAGAGCGTCGGCCCGTTTGACGTCACCGAAGTACTCCTCCCGCGCGCACTGTTCGGCCAGCCATCGGACGAACTGGGACTCGCCCTGCTGGCTGCAGACGGCCCGGACCGCGGCCATCGTGCGCTGCGGGTAGTAGACCGTGCGCAGCTCCTCCAGCAGATCAGCAGCCCGGGCACTGTCGAGGATGCCGGCCTCCTGAGCCAGACGGAGCACGCTGCGAAGGTTGACCAGTGGCCAGGTCAGGGCCTCCCATTGCCCGTCCGGGGCCTGGCCGACCGCTACTTCGTCGTCGGCGGTGATGTCACCGCGGTGGTAGGCGGTGTAGATGGTGCCGATGCCGAGCATTCCGTACGGGGCGAGTTCGACGGCCCGCAGCGCACCGATACTGGCCGCTCCGATGACGTGTACGCCCCGGCCCATCGCGGCGAGGATTTCCTTGTGGTGCAGGGCAGGGGCCTGGTGGTACACCCCGTCGATGAGCACGACGGTGTCGCTGTCGCGGATCGTGGCGTGGAACAGGTCCCCGTGCCTTGCCGGGGGCCAGAGGCGAATGCCCGGTGCGGACAGCTGCGGTTCGGACCGTGCCAGCGTCGGCCCGACGAATACGTGAATCACTGCGGCCTCCAGAGGGCCGGGGCGAGAAACGCCCGCCCCTCCCCACGGCCCAGCTGGGCGCGAGGGGAGGGGCGGGCATCCCCTGGGATCAGGACACGGGAGCGAGGGAGGACTACTCCTCGTCCTCCACGTCGACGGCGACCACCACGGGTCCGGTGAGCTCGTTCTCCTCCGTCGACACCGGGATGCCGGCGGCGGCGGCAGCGGACTTGGGCTCCATGAGGTACCTCCTGCAGAAAGGGGGGTTCAGCGGCCGGGCGGCGCGCTGTTGGCAGTCATCAGTGAAGCGGGAACGGCACCTGTGGATAAGCCCGCCATGGGGGCCCGCGGTGGGGGTAGCGTCTGGTCTGACGCTGCGGGGCGAAGGGGGACTCGTGGACGACTTACATCCGTCACCAGCGCAGATTCCAGACCACTTGCTGAACGACCCGGTGTTCGCCCGTGCCGCCCGGGCCCGTGACTTCACGACGGTCTTCTCCATGGCCCGCGAGCACGGGGTCAGCTTCTACCGGATCGGTGAAGCCTCCGGCATGAAGGCCGAGCAGGTCGCCAAGGTCGCCCGGGGGAAGGCGACAGTGACCACATTGGACGCGATCGAGCGCATCGCGGACGCACTTCGGATTCCCGGTGCCGTACTCGGCCTCGCTGCGCGACCCTGGGAACACAGCTCCCCAAGACCGCACCCGGAGTCCGACGATGAAGATGACCCGATGAACCGCCGCCAGGTACTGCGCGGCGCGCTCGCCGCCGGCCTCACGACCACCGCCCTCACCGTGTTAACCGAGACGCGCCAGTCGTTGGATCTCGCGCTGGCCGCCGACACCGAGCCGGCCGAACTGTCCGACCTCGAGGCAGCTGCCGAGGCCTACGGCTACGGGTACCACGGGCAGGCCCCGATCCGGTTCCTGGCCGATCTCGTCGGCGACTTCGCCGAACTCCGGCCGCATCTCGACAGCCCGCAACCGGTCGCCGCCCGGATCCGGGTGTGCCACACCGCCGGACAGATGGCGGGGATGATCGCGATTGTCCTGCACGACCTCGGCACCCGCAAAGAAGCCAGGAAGTGGTTCGCGACGGCCACCAAGGCAGCCCAGGAATCCGGCGACCGGCAGCTGCACGCATGGGTCCTGGCCCGCGAAGCGATGGTGCCGATCAACTACGGCGCCCCGCAGGCCGCTGCACTCCTGGCCGAGCGAGCACGACGGATCAACGGGAACCAGCCGACGGCAGCCGCGACCCTCGCGACCGCCGTCGCCGCCCGCGCCTACGCCCTGTCACACCAGCCCGAACAAGCCCGCCAAGCCCTCAAAGCCGCCGACGCCCTCATGGACAGACTCGACTCCACCGGCCGCGCCGACACCTGGCTGACCCACGGCGAGCAGAAACACCACGTCCACCTCTCCCACGCACTCACCGCACTCGGTGACACCCGGCGCGCCCGTGAAAGCCAGCAACGCGCGCTGGAACTGTCCGCGTCGACCAGCACCATGACCCGCTCCCTGTTGGCTATCGACGCGGCCACGTGTGTTCACCACGACGGTGACACCGAGGAAGCCTGCCGGCGCGTCATCTCGGTGCTGACCGCGCTCCCCGACGCCTACCGCGGCGGCCTCGTGCGGCACCGCGCGACGGACCTGTACCACTCGATCCCCTCCCAACACCACCAGGAAAGTGCGGTGCAGGACCTGCGCGATGTCCTGGCTGGCTGAGTACACGTCTGCCGTACGAAGGGGCGGCTTCCGCCCCTCCCGCCACGGAAATCGAGAGTATGAGGTGTCGGGATCAATGGAGGGCGGGCCAGCCTGGGTGCACGCGGATCAGGCTGGAGATACCAGTTCGAAGGGCTCTGCCCACCAGTTCGCCGACGGACCGGAACGCTCAACGCCGTCGGTGACGACGAACCCGACCTCGACGTCCGAGGTGTACTCCCGGACAGAGGTCACCACCGCGGGCCCGTCCACGAACACCTCCGCCCTGGCGGGATCGCCCCTGTCACTGCGAGGGTGGAGCACCCTGCGGACCGCCATGACCGAGAGCCGGATACCGTCACGCGCAAGGGTGACAATCCATCTCACACAATATGGTCGACGCAGGCCGGGGTAGTTCTGACGGCTCCCGGGCCATCGTCAGGGCCGGAGTTGCCGTGCCTGCGGGTCGAAGCAGTTGAGGCCCATCGCCGAAGCAACCTCCGCCGCATAGGCAGATGCCTCCACCGCCATACTCCAGCGCATGGGGAAGTAGATCAGCGGGCCGCGGGCCTCCCTGATCAGCGGACCGGTCGACCAAGGCGAGGTGTCGTCCTCGTCCTCGGTGAGATCCGGCCACCGTTCCAAGAGTGCGGAGACGAAGGCTGCTATTCGCTCCACCGGGGGAACCGCAGGCCCCTCCGTGTCGATGTATCGGTCGTACAGATCGGTGAAGCACAGGGCCGCAGCGGCGTCATCCGCCGGCCGCTCACCCTCCCACACGACAAGGTCGTAGCTCATGGGCGCAGCCTGCCATCCCTCACCGACAGCAGCACCAACGGACCAGATCATCTGAGAGGGCGGTTCGTGACTCTTTGAGTTGTTCTGTGGTCGCCTGATGGTGTGAGCGAGAACGGAATCTGCTGGTCCGCCGCCCATGGCCTGTTGGGGTGGCGGGGTGAGTAGACGCAAGCCATATCCGAGTGACCTGTCGGACGAGCAGTGGTCGTTGATCGAGCCAGTGATCACGGCGTGGAAGGACCGGCACCGCTCGGTCAGTGGCCATCAGGGCGCCTATGCGATGCGGGAGATCGTGAACGCGATCCTTTATCAGGGGCGGACCGGCTGCCAATGGGCCTATCTCCCGCACGACCTTCCGCAGAAGAGCGCGACGTACTACTACTTCGCGGCCTGGCGGGACGACGGGACCGACCAGGTGATCCACGAACTGTTGCGCTGCCAGGTGAGGGAGCGGGCCCGGAGATTAGAGAACCCGGCCTTGGTGGTGCTGGACACCCAGAGTGTCCATGCGGCCGCCGGGGTCCCTGCCGCCACGACCGGCCTTGATCCGGCCAAGCGGGTGCCCGGCCGCAAGCGCGGACTGGCCGTGGACGTGCTGGGCCTGGTCATCGCGGTGGTCGTCCTCGCCGCGAACACGCACGACAACGCCGCGGGCATCGCCCTGCTGGACCAGGTCGCCGAGCATGCCGGCGAAACCGTCGAGAAGGCCCTGGTCGACCAGGGCTTCAAGAAGCAGGTGGTCGTGCACGGCGCCGGCCTGGGTATCGACGTCGAGATCGTCGAACGCAGCCCGCAGGGCAAGGGCTTCGTGCCCCAGCCGAAGCGGTGGAGGGTCGAGCAGACCTACGGGATCCTGATACTGCACCGGCGTATGGTCCGCGACTATGAGCACCACCCTTCCTCGTCCGCCTCCCGCGTCTACTGGGCGATGACCCACGTTATGATCCGCCGCCTCACCGGCGCGAACACTCCCACCTGGCGCGACCGGCAGGCGGTGAGCGCGTGAGCATCCAGCCCCTGCTCGAAGCGCTCGACATCCAGGAGGACGCCGCCCGAGCCTTAGCCGACGACCTCCGCACGCAGATCGAGGAACTGCAGAACCGGCTGCAGGAGGCCGAGACTCACCTCGAACACCTCGCGATCACCCGGAAGACCGTCACCGCGCTCGCTGACCGGCTCCCTGCCCATACCTCCATGGCCGACCGGCCCGAGCACCCGGACTACCCCCGCATCCTCAGCGTCTTCAACGATGCCTCCCGCCCCCTCCGGGCCCGTGAAGTCTGCGTAGCCCTCGGCCACGAACAACTGCCGAAGAACATCGAAGGCACCCGCGCCAAGCTCAAGCGCCTCGTCAAGCTCAACATCCTCACCGAAGCGGACGCCGGCAGCTTCACCACGAAGCAGTAGTCACCCTGCGACCGGCAGCGCTGCCCCAGCACACCCGGCTCATGGCGTCGACTGTCGGTCAGTAGAGGATGAGTCGCCAACGCTCGGCCCAAAGCAGCCGCTGACCACCCGAAACGCGTACCTGGACACGGTCTTCTTTCACCTGCCAGACGGTGCCGTAGAGCGTGGCGCTGGGGAGATCCACCCTGACGATGTCGTAGACCTCCAGATCGCCCTCGACCGGCCGGCTCCACACATTCGCGCACTGCTCGCAGAGGTAGCCGACCACATCGCATCCCTCAACAGTCATCGGGACGCCCGGACGAACCGCTTCGACGAAGCACCGAGGACACGGGTCAGCAGTGTGCGGGCCTACTGATCGGGACATGGCCCGATCCTGCTGTACAACAACGAAGCACGGCAACCTCGATATCAGGTCACATCAACGGCAGCGAGAACAGACATCAACTGACGAACCGCCCTCTGAGACAGAGACCAAATTGCCTGAGAGGGCGTTTCGTCCCCGCCGGGTTCACAACGCCTTCCCCCACTTGGTCTCGCCCTCAAACGAGTGGTGTTCGTGACTCCGGTCGGCTGTATGGGCGGGGAGCGAGGTTGGCTTGCGGCCAAAGGCGTTTGCGGCTGTTCAGATGGCGAAAGTGAACGGCTGTCGACACACCGGTCCCGGGGAGAGATCCACCCCGCGCGCCAACGGGCGAAGGACTCTATCGGCAGCCACTGACAGCACGCCCTTATTCGTGTTTCAACCAATGCGCCTTGGCGTCTCCCTCTTGCTTCGATATCGCCACAACACCGAACTTTGCGACTGTATGCGGCTAATGCGCCGCTACTGTGCTTTGCGGAATCTGGAGGTCGACCGTGATCGAGGAGCTCTACGAACGGCTGCACGCCGCTGCCAACGCACTGTCGGAGGACAGTGCCATCCGGGTCCGGGCGGCGTATGAACCGACCAGCGGGCCGGGCGGCAGGATCTTCCCGCCGACGGTGAAGGTCAAGTCCACCGACGCGGCCGGCTACCTGATCGAGCCCCGCTATGTGGACGGCGGCGAGGTGAGGGTGGTTCTGCTCGATCAGCGTCAGTCGCAGGCAAACCGTTGCGAGCAGGCGCTGCTGGAGGGAGTACGCCGCCAAGACCTGTTCCTCCCCCACCTGGAGCTGGCGACCGAGGTCAAGGGGATGGCCGTAGCGATCACAAGTCTGGAGGCGCCGCACCGGTCCTGCGACGCGTATTTCCGCGACGCGGAAGACGCCGAGGGCACGAAGTTCGACGCGACCGAGGCCGGGGCCGCGCTGCGCCAGACCGGAGCAGGAGACTTCAGCGCCTATCTGCGTCTTGTGCCTTGCGACCTGGTGTACGGGGTGTGGGACTCGCACCGTAAGCGCCGGATCCAGATCCGGGTGCCCCGCGCCTATACCTCGGAGATGTACGGCGTCTCTCCGCTCGTGGGTGTGCGTGCGGCCGGGCGGGTCGACCGGCTGAACCTGGCCGGTGACACCGTCGCGGTCACCGAGTCGGGGTGGTCTGCGCTGGACGGAGCGAAGCCGCCCCGGGGTGTGGCGTCCGCGCGGATGTCGGAGCTGGGTCACGGCATGATTCCGCCCTCGGAAGGTATCGGCGGGGTTTCGGTCAAGGCGGTGCACCGGCAGGCGACCGTGTCCTTGGCGCAGCTGGCTTCGCTGCGTTTCGGGGACGCCAGTGAGGAGTTCGCGTCAGCGGGCCGGGCGTTGCTTGCGGCCATTGCGCTGCTGGGGGACCGGTTGGCCTTCGGTGCGCCAGCTCTGCACCTGCGTTCGGGCTGCGACCTGGTCGTCGTCTCGGAGCAGGTGGAATGGGTGCAGCGTGGTCGGGATGGGGTGCCGGTGACGCAGCCGTTGGAGTGCACTACGGCCCGCGACGCCCTGGCGCTTTTCGAGCTCGCGTTGGAGCGGGCCTGTAAGGCTGGGTTGGAGTGGCCGGTCGAGCCGGTCCGGGTCCGCCCGAACGTGAGTCTGCAGCAGGCGATCGAGAAGTCGTACGAGATCGCCGGGATCGGCTCGGTCGGGGATGAGTGACCCTGTGCGGTTTCGTATCGACGTGCATCTGCTGGACAGCTCGTACCACGCCTCAGCGCTGGACCGGTCCGGTGCGGAGTGGCCGCCGCACCCCTACCGCCTGTTCTGCGCTCTGGTCTCGGTGGCCGATGAGCATGACCCGGTTCAGGACGCGGCACTGACGTGGTTGGAGGAACAGCCCCCTCCCACGGTCCGGGTTCCGGCCCGGTCGGTGGAGGCCGCCGAGCCGCGGCGGGCGTGGGTGCCGACCAACGCGGTCGAGCGAAAGAGGCCTGGGCATGCTGTGTTGCCCGGACGGATCTGCGGCGGGCAGCCGAAACAATGGCCCCAGCGCAATCTCGCGGAGCCGATGGTGAGTTTCATCTGGCCGCAGTGCCCGCCCCCAGGTGTCCACGCGGTGCTCCAGGACCTGCTGACCCGGATCGGCTACTTCGGCCGGGCCAGCGGGCATGCGCTTCTCACCGCGGTCAGGGTCGGCGAGGAGAAGGTGGCGCCCGTGGGTGGCAGGTGGCATAAGTGGTCTCCCGCTTCCCGCGCGGCGAAAGATGTGGAGTTCCTCCGCGCTCCCTATCCGGGATTCCTCACGTGTCTGCGCCGCGCCCACGATGAGGGGCAGCGGGCGTTCCAGCAGGCCCGGCCCCACGCCTATCAGCTCATCGGCATCGAATCTGCGGACTCGAAGGACACCGTGGTGGAAGGCCCATATGCCGACCTGATCCCCTTCGCGTTCCCTTCCGGAATGTCCCTCGACCCGTCCCTCACGCTCAAAGTCACCTCCTCGTTGCGGTCGAAGGTCAGCGGCATACTCTCCGCGGCAGGGCACGACGTGGACCAGATGATCGCGGTGCACGGGCACAAACCTGCCGGGGACCATCGGCGTGTCTGCGCCTTCATGGCGCTGCCGTTCGTCGGACACCGCCACGCGGACGGCCGGCTGCGCGGCGTGGGCATCGCTTTGCCCCGAGATCTCGATCCGGCGCACCGCAAGGCGCTGCTGGCAGTTCTCCTGCGTTTCGGTGGTGGGCTGCGAAAGCTGTCCGTGCCAACGCTGTCCCGCCCCATTCCTCTGTCCTACGCCGGTGTGGGCGACACCGTGCAGAGCACGCTGCAAGCAGTGCGCGCGGAGCGATGGACCACCCCGTCCATCCAGTGGACGACGGCCCTGCCGATGGTCCTGGACCATTTTCCCAGAAGAACCCCGAACGGGATCGAAACATCGGTAGCGACCAGCTGCGTCCTGGCCGGTTTCCCCGAGCCGCGATCGGTCGAGGTCTTGCGCCGCGGTGCCTACCTCCCCGGCGCGCCGGAGCTCCCGCCGGATGCGTTGCGCCGGAAGGCCGGCGAACGACCGCTCCTGAGCCGCCACGTCCGGCTTCACTTCGCCGAGCCGGTCACCGGACCGCTCATCCTGGGGAGCAAAAAGAGCTATGGCCTTGGCCTGTGCGTGCCAGTCGCCGCGAGAGGAGGAGCAGCATGACGGCCGGCTCTGAAGGTGCTCTGCGTCTGGAGGAGTTCTCCGCCTTCGTCTGTGAGGTCAGAGGACACGAGCCCTTCCCCTGGCAGACTGCCTACCTGCACCGGGTCGCGGAGAGCGGTATCTGGCCCGACCTCGACATTCCCACCGGCCTCGGCAAGACCAGCATCATCGACATCTGGTGCTTCCTGCTGGCCTGGCAGCACATCACCGGGGCCCGGCGGACGGTGCCCCTACGCCTGTTCTTCGCCGTGGACCGGCGCCTGGTTGTCGACCAGGCACACGAAGGCGCCCGCGTCCTGCAGCGGGCGCTGCAGGACAGCGGCCCCACGACGGTGACGGGCCGCGTCGCTCAGGCGCTGCGTGACCTTGGTGCGAGCGGCACGGCGCTGGAGAGCGTGTGTATGCGGGGCGGCGTCGACTGGAGCTCGCGCTGGCTGAGCTCCCCGGTCCAGCCCGCCGTCGTCTCCTGCACCGTCGATCAGTACGGCAGTCGCCTGCTCTTCCGCAGCTACCACACCAGCCCGCGCATGCGTCCCATCGACGCTGCTCTGTGCGGCATGGACGCCCTCCTCGCCGTGGACGAGGCCCACATCGCGCTGCCGTTGCTGCGCACGGCCACCGACTGCGCCGCCTATCAGGCCAACGCCGACCATCCGGACTTCACCGGCCGTGCGGTCCAGGTAATCAGTCTCTCCGCGACCGCCTCGGCCTCCGAGGACCGGCCCCGGCACTCGATCACCGACTCCGACCGCGACCACCCCGTGGCCGGCCGACGGCTGAACGCGCAGCGCCGCCTCACGCTCCTGGACGCCGCGCCTAAGGGGAAGGATACGACAGAGGCTTTTGCGCAGGCCGCCGCGCTGGCCGTCGACGCGCTGCTGGCGGTGATCGAGCGGCCGGTGATCGGGGTGGTCGCCAACACCATCCGGGCCGCGCGCGCCGCCCACCATCTGCTGGCTCAGCGCGAGGACGCCGATACCATGCTGCTGACCGGACGCTCACGGTCCCTCGACCGCGAACGCCTCCTGGCGCACCCGCTGGTCACCGAACTCCTCGCCGGCGTGCAACCCGACCGCGAACGGCCCCTGATCGTCATCGCCACCCAGACTGTCGAGGTCGGCATCGACATCTCCTTCGCCGGCCTGGTCACCGAGAACGCCTCCCTCGCGGCACTCGTCCAGCGTCTCGGCCGTCTGGACCGCACCGGCGACCTGCGCCTCGCCCCGGCCGTCGTCCTGCGCACCAGTGCCCAGGGCGGCGAGAGCACCATTCCCCTCTACGGTGAGGCTGCCGAACGTACCTGGGCCTATTTGATGGAACGGGCCCTCACTCTCGACATGTCCGGGCTCCACGCCGCTTCACTGGCACGGGTTCTCGCTGAGGGCCTGCTCATCAACCCTGTAACCCTGCCCGCGCTGCTGGAGAACGTCGACATCAGCAGCATGAATGTGGAGGCACCCCTCACCCCCGTGATCCACCGCACCCTCATCGAGTCCTGGACCCGCACCAGCCCCGCCCCAGTCCCCGACCAGGCGCCCGCCCCGTTCCTCCACGGCCTGGACACCTCACCCGAGGACGTCCTCGTCCTGTGGCGCGCCGACCTTCACGAGGCGGAAAGCAAGCCCGACTTCGGCCAGTGGGCCACCCGGATGCGTCAGACCCCGCCGCACGCCGGCGAAACGGTCGCAATCCCCGCCCGGCAACTCCGCCGCTTCCTCACCCGCTCCCCCGCCATCGACGACACCAGCGACCTCGAAGGCACGACGCCCACCACCGACATGGCGCCCCCGGGCAAGCGGCAGCCAGCGCCCCCCATGTCGCCGGCGCTGCGGTACGACGACCGCGAAGAGCAATGGGTGCCCGTCACCGAGCCCCGCGACATTCGGCCCGGGAGCACTGTGGTCCTGCCCGCCCGCTACGGAGGCCATGACCTCTACGGCTGGACCGGTACCCGCGACCAACCGGTCACCGATCTCGGCGACTACCCCGCCGCGGACACCGCGCCCACCCGAATCGACGCCCACGTCCTCGCTCCCCTGACCACCGGCGAAGACTCGAACACCGTCCGCGTCACCACGGCCACCGCCCACGCAGTCCGACGGCTGCGCGAGGAGGACCCGGACGAGACCACCAGTATCGTCAACGAGCTCCTCGACGTCCTTCTCGCCCCGGGGTTCCTCCCTGTCGGTCCGTATGCCGACCTGGTCCAGAACCGCCTGAACCGCCTGCGAGCTGTCGAGCGGTGGACCCTGGCGTCCACCTGCCGCACCGAGAAGCAGGGGCATGTCGTCCTTGATACGGAGGATCCCTGCCACCTCGTCCTCGTTCCTCCGCGGCCGCCGCGTGGACAGCGCGAACGGACTCCGGGTATCGCTGACGACGCCGCCGACGCGAGTTTGCTGTCCCGCCCTGTGTCACTGTCCCGGCACAGCATCGCCGTCGCCGAACGCACCGCGGCCTTCGCTGCGGCCCTGCGCCTGCCGCCCCTGCTCGTCGATGCCCTCCGGGCGGCAGGACACGCCCACGACTGCGGAAAATCACACCGCCGCTTCCAATGCATGCTCTGCGCCGGAGACCGGCTCCTGGCCGAATCCCTGGACGAACCCCGCGCGAAATCTGGGATGGACCCCGCCGATCACCACGCGCGCCGCCGCGCCGCCCAACTCGCCCAGTGGCATCGGGACATGCGACACGAGGCGATCAGCGCGCTCGCTGTCACCGCCTGGCTGGACATACGCCCCGACCACCCCCGGGGTGACGACGACGACCTCGTGGTCCACCTCGTCGCCGCACATCACGGCCACGCCCGCCCGCTCCTTCCCCCCGTGACCGACCCCGCCCCGGAGAAGGTGACGTGCACCATGCCCGACCAACAGCAGGTCATCGTCGACAGCTCCGACATGGGAACCGACTGGACCGGCCCCGACCGGTTCCACACCCTTAACCGCCGCTACGGGCCCTGGGGACTGGCCCTGCTCGAAGCCACCCTCCGTCTCGCCGACATGGCCTGCTCCGAAGAAGGAACCTGACCATGACTCGCCATCCACTCGAACTCCCCGCCCTCTACGGCAGCTCACCCCTCGGATTCCTCGCCGCCCTCGGCACCCTCCACCTCACCCACCACGTACTCGACCAAGCACCACAGCTCTCCTGGGCCGGCCCGGACGCACCAGCCATCCTCCACACCCACCAGCCCCTCACCCACGAAAGCCTCGCCGCCCTCCTGGCAACCCAACTACCCGCCCAGCCCGAGAAGGACCCCCTGGCCATCGCCCCCGGCATCCTCGACCAGCCCCGTACATCCGGCCCGGGCGCACCCAACGACCCCCTCCGCATGCCCCTCCCAGAAGCCCTCGCTCAACTCCGAAGCCACGCACAGGCGGAACGCGACCACCACGACAACCGCGCCCACTGGTTCACCGCGCTGATCAACACGCTCAGCGCCACCCCCGGCAAAACCGAAGAATCCACAGCACCGAAGAGGACAACGCAAGACAGCTCCCAGACCCTCTACACCCGCACCACCCCGCTCTTCGGGCGGACAGGCCGCATGACCCTCCCGAGCAGCTGGGCCACCGCCGCCCAGCACTGCATCAACAACCCCGACCACCTCCACGCAGCCCTCACCAACTGGAAGCGAGTCGACGGCTACGCCGGCGCCAACCTCGACCACAGCTCCCTCGGCGACGCCCACATGGTCAGCCACGGCAAACCCACCCAACAAGGCGTCCCCGGAGCAACCTGGCTCGCCCTCCACGGCTTCGCCGCCATCCGCCTCATCGGCAACACCAACCGACCCCACGCCACAAGCTGGAACACCACCACCAACGCCCTCACATGGCCCATCTGGCACCCACCCCTCACCACCACCGCACTCACCACCCTCCTCGAACACCCAGCCATCCACACCCCCACCAACCCAGCGATCCTCGAAGACTTGGGCATCACCGCGATCTACACCGCACACCGCACCCGCCTGTCACAAGGCGACGGACCGCTCTCTTCCGGACAGCGCGTCACTCACAGGCTTCGGTACCACAAGCACGCGCCGAAACACTCTACGACACCGAAGCTAAATGACCGACATGTCCGTAACATGCAACCGTGATCACCGACGAACCTGGTCACTCTCCGAAAACGATGCAGGCGAAACGGACCAGCACTCCGGGTTCCGACCGGAGCACCACTGCGGCGCCGTCGCCGCCACCGCGGGCAGCAACCTCGGCGCCCCAGCACTCCGGGTTCCGACCGGAGCACCACTGCGGCAGTGCGATCGTGACGGCCGTGAGGGCGTGGGCGGCCCCAACACTCCGGGTTCCGACCGGAGCACCACTGCGGCGACACCATCGGCCTCACCGGCGGCGGTCTCGTCACCCAACACTCCGGGTTCCGAGCGGAGCACCACTGCGGCTCTGCGAACATCGCCGCCTACGAGCGACAGCTGACGACCAACACTCCGGGTTCCGACCGGAGCACCACTGCGGCGCGTAGACCTTCGGGGTGGTGACTGCTCCGTCCGCCCAACACTCCGGGTTCCGACCGGAGCACCACTGCGGCATCACGGCCATGGGGCGGCGCGCGGCGGAGAACCCGGCCAACACTCCGGGTTCCGACCGGAGTACCACTGCGGCCACGCCTCGTCGAAGGCCTCGTCCAACAGGACAACCCAACGCTCCGGGTTCCGACCGGAGCACCACTGCGGCCACAGGGCGCGGCCGCGCTGGCCGGCGCCCCAGCCGCCAACACTCCGGGTTCCGACCGGAGCACCACTGCGGCGTGCGGGGCCGGCACTGGACCTCTTCGAGGGCCAGCCAACACTCCGGGTTCCGACTGGAGCACCACTGCGGCCACCCGGGCTTCACGCAGCCGATGACCTCGTCGCAGGCCAACACTCCGAGTTCCGACCGGAGCACCACTGCGGCTTCGATTCCCCCATGGCGCCGGCGCTACGAGAGCACCCATACTTCGGATTCCCTCCGGAGCATCACTGCGGCCTAATGAGGAAGGTGCCGTCGTCCTTGATGCGCCACCAACACTGCGGGCCCCTCCGGAGCACCACTACGGCGGGGTGGGGAAGACCTGGATGGCCGGGCGCCTGGTTCAACACACTCCGGATTCGTCCGGAGCACCGCTGCGGCTCCTCGACGTCGAGGGAGTACAGGACCGGGAAGACGCCAACACTCCGGACCACGTCCGGAGCACCACTGCTGCCCCGACGCGGACCCGGCCACGGTACGGTCTGGGCCAACACTCCGGTTTGTCTCCGGAGCGCCACTGCGGCCTGGACACCAACCGCCGGATGGAATCGGGCACGGCGCCAACCCTCCGAATCCCGTCCAGAGCACCACTGCGGGCACGTCTTGACCACCTTCCGGTGGGTACCGACACGCCAAACACTCCAGATCCCGTCCGGAGCACCACTGCGGCGCGCGCTCAAGCTGACAAGAAGGCATGCGGTGCTGCCAACACTCCGGGTTCCGACCGGAGCACCACTGCGGCGGCGCGATCGTCGGAGTCCTGGGAACGGAATCCGCGGCCGATCACTCCGGGTTCCATCCGGAGCACCACTGCCGCCCGCCCGCCTACGCCGCGCTGACCGCCGAGTACCTGTCAACACTCCGGATTTCGTCCGGACCATCACTGCGGACGACGAGGACCGGCTCACGTCGCTGTGCCGCTTCACCTGGGCAGACGGAGAAGGTCGGCGGACGAGCGGCTTGCCCGAGTGCCGGGAATGCCGGCGCGAGGTCCAGCTCGGTGCCGAGCGTCTCCGCGGCAGCTGGTGACTGCCGCGCGAACACGCGTTGCCGCCCGGGTGGATACGGCCATGACTACGATCGGAAACGGCCTGACCCCGGCAGTGGCGATGTTGGGGTCGGGGCGTTGTCACGGATGGCTATCCAAGCCAGGTGATGGTGAGGAGGGACAGGCGTCGTAGGGGGGATGGTTCGCCCAGTAGGTGAGGGAGAGCTGGCCGACGGAGGCGTGCCGGACGTCCTTGCCTTCGGGGTCATCAACGTTCCACTGCCGGAAGCCCCACGGGTCGCTGGCGGCGGCGTCCAGGACGTCCCACACGATGTCTTCGACGTGCTCGGGCAGGGTGGTGAGGACCTTCGCGGCTGGGGCGGAGAAGCGGACCGCGTATGGCTGCTGTTCGGTCACCGGCGCCGCCTGCGGAGCTCCGTCATGTCGATGAAGTCGCTGTCGTCGTAGCCGGAGGCGACGAACGCGTCGACGGCCGAGGCGGAGGCGAGGCGGCCTTGCCAGCCCTGGACGACGTCGTACAGCCGGGCAAGGGAGAACGTCCGGCGGGATTCCTCGAGGGCGGCCGTCCACTCCTGCTCAAAGGCCGGCACCCACTGCGCGGCGCGCCGATCGGCGCGCAGTTGGGCGAGGAGTTCGGCCGGTGCCCCGGGCGCGGGGGCGTACGGGGCGGGGGGTGCGTGGTCGGGTTGCGCGCTCATCTGGTCCTCCCGGCGGGTCGTCCCCTCACGGTACGCGCGCCGGGTGGCCATGGAAGGGGACATGCGGTGATCCCCTCCTACCGGGTGCGCAGGGCGCGGGCGACGGCCTGGGCGTGCTGGCGCAGCGCCGGGTTCTGCTTCTCCCAGGTGGCGGCGACGTAGTTGAGGAGTTCGGCCGTGGCGCGCTCCGAGTCGCTCGGGTCGCTGGTCAGCAGCCGGTCGGCGGCGTAGGCGACGTCTTCGGCCGGAAAGCCGGGCTCCTGGTCGTCGGCGGGGCGGTAGCAGGCGGTCAGGGTGAGGGTGTACTCGTTGCCGGTGCGGGTGAGCGCGGTGACCGTGTTGAGGTTGAGTGGCCCGAAGGAGGGCTGTTCGAGGGCGGCGCGGATGAAGTGCGGGTGGTTGCCGATCGCCGCGGCGACGGCGTCCCAGGCGTAGGCCACCCGCTCGGCCTCGGGGTCCGGTTCCACGGTGGTCAGGGAGAGTTCGAAGCTGGTGCCGTCGGCGTCGCGGAACCAGACGCTCTCGTCGCCGGGCGCGGCCGGGGCGACGTAGGTGATGTGCGGGCTGCGGCGCAGCGCGTCGGCGATGCGGACGGCGTCGTGGTCGGTGTCGAGCAGGGGGCTCTTGTGGCGGTCGATGAGTGTGGGGTCGGTGGTCATGGGCGCTTCCGTCTTCCGTGTGTGCGCGGGCGGGTGGGTTACTGCCGGGGCTTCTTGGCGGGGAGGGCGCGGCCGCACACCGTTGCGTCGTCGTCGGTTCCCCAGCTGCAGAACCCGACGCCCGTGAGATCGGCGATGGTGAGCGGGATTAGTCCGGCTCAGTTCTCGCCGTGCTCTCGGCAGAACAGGACACCATCGAGTTCGGGGTGCTGGTAGGCGACGACGCGGGCCGGGGAGCGTTCGGAGGCGTGGTCGGGCTCAGGCACCGGGGCGCTCCGGGAGGCCGGGGCCGGCGGGCGAGAGCTGGGTGGCGTAGGGATCGGGCAGCCGGGTGGCCTGGACCCAGCCGGTCGGCGACGGGTAGGCCATGTTCGAGGTGGCGTGGCGGGTGACCGGCTCGGTGTCGCCGTTCAGGAGGACGCGCAGGCACGTGCCGACGGTATCGACGATCGTGCCTTCCCTGCCGGTCCAGCGGATCCGGCCGCCGATGGTGGCGCGGACACCGAACCGTTCGGGCAGCCGGTAGTAGGTGTGGATGTAGTCGAGGTCGTGGTCCTGGCGGCGCCTGGTGCGGTAGGCGTCGTCGTGGTCGTCGTACGGCATGGGTTCCTCCTGTTGAGGGGGTGGGGTGTGCATGCCTGGTGGGCTGCGGAACACTCGTGGCTCGGGTCCCCGGCAGCTGACATGCCGGGGACCCGAGCCGTTCAGGGATGGGTGGAGGAGGACGAGGTCTGCTCGAGGATTTCGACATATTCACCACGTCATCCTTGAGCAGCACCGTGACCGGAACCGCCCAATGGGGCAAAAACGGCTGAAACTGCTGAGTCAGGCAGATTTCGCATCCTCTTCCAACAGCCGACCGCTCATGCCACTGCCGCGCCCCGGAGCTCTTGCCCGGGGCGCGGCAGCGGTTGTTCAGGAGGCGGTGACGCCCCATCCGGGGTCTTGGTTCTGGCGGGCGATGTACGGGCTCGGCATGGTGGTCATGGTCGGAGCGTACGCCCGGCGTACTACTGAGAACAGCCCCGGACCGTGCCTTCCCGCTGCTCCACGGTCTGCCTACGCTCTGCTGGCCGGGGTGATGGCGGCCCGCGGCGCTTCAGCGGCGCCGGGCAGCTCCACTGGCCGCCGTGGGGCCAGGTGCAAGGTAGGGACCACCGTTCGCGCGACATGCCGGTGCAATCGCTCGCGATCGCGGCCAGCACGCTACCGGCCGGACCAAGCGCCGCGGAAGCGGCTGCGGTCAGGCTGGTGGTCGTCCCCGGCTCCCGGGCCGCACACTCTTGCCGGGCCCGGCGCAAAGCGGCGGCCTCGGTCGCCGCGGCCTGGCGGCGACGTCGGATTCAGGCCTGGTCGATCGGGCCGAGCAGCACGTGGCCGGGACGGCCTACGGGGTGTTCTCGATCCACCAGAAGACGAGTCCGACGGCGCCGGTACCGATGCCGTAGCAGGCGCCGCGCAGGAGGTGGGCGGTCATGATGCGGCGCCGTGCGGCTCTGCGCCGAATGCGGCTTGATCGCCTGTTCTGCCGCGGGACGGCTTCGTTGCGCTTACTCTTCAAGGGAGGTGTTCCTGTCTGGTCTGTTCCGGGCGTGCTGGAGCACCGCGCAGGGAGCCCTCCCGACCAGTGGCCTGGTAACCGTTGTCGGGGTCGAGGGTTCCCTCTGCGTTTCAGCGGGCTGCGAGTTCCTGCGGGAGATGCGGGTACCTCATGAACTCCCACATCTCTTTGCACGAGGGGAGCTCGCGGCCGAAGCCGTCGGCGATGTCGGTGTGGCGCCGGACGGGTTGTGGCAGGTGCCGGTCGCTGGTGAATCCCAGCATGTGTGAGTAGGTCCGCCAGATCCTCGCGTCCGGGCTTCGGCCGACCGCGGCGTGGTGCGCGGCGAGCAGGTGGGCGGCGAGCGGGTCTCCGGCGCCCGCTGCGAAACGCCACCAGTACAGTGCGCTTTCCCGCTTGTCGAGGGTGTAGAGCAGGCACGCGAAGGTCCGAGCGCCGGCCTGGTCGTAGTGGGAGGCGAAGTCGGCGAGGGTGTCGACGTCGTTGGACCGCAGGACGGTTTCGCACAGGTTGCGCACATAGGTGATGACGGCGGTCTGGGAGACCGACGGGTCGACCGGAATGATGGGGGTGGGCCGCCGCCGTACGCCGCGCCGCGGAAGTGGCCGGGCCGGCCCACGGGGACGGGAGTGCGCGGGATCCGGTGTGTTGGCCGGCGGTGCGATCTGTGTAATGGTCTCCATGTCGCCTGTCCGCTCGGTTTCCAGGTCCAGGCCGTTCAGGAAGTCGCTGCCCGCGTAGCGGACACGTGCGGGCCGGGCAGCGTCTTCAGCGATCCTGGCGGCGAGCCGGTCCATGAAGTCGTCGGTGTCATGACGGCTCGCCTGTTCTCGCATGTCGCGAACGCGCTCCGCGAGGAGGTCTTCCAGCATCAGGAGTCCCCTTTCTCCACGTCAGGAAGTTCGGTGAGCAGGCACTTCAGCTTCTTGTGCCCCTTAGACGAATTCGTCTTCGCTGCTCCTTCGGTGATGCCCAGGTGTGCGCCGACCTCTGCGTGGGTCAGCCCGTGCAGCTTGTGCATCTCCCAGCACTGCGCCTGCAGCGGCGCGAGGCGCCTGAGCTCTTCCAGCGCTCCGTCCAGCAGGTCACCGGATCGCAGTTCCATCAGGTAAGAGCTGTCGGGGCGTTCGGTGAGAGCCTGTTCGAGCCCGGCGGTGCGGGCGGTTCGGCGGTAGAAGTCGGTCAGTTTGTTGTCCAGGATCCGGTGCGCCAGCGCGATCGGATTCGGATGGGCGAGGATGCGTTCCCACTTCTTGAACATCACCAGCGCGGCATCACTCAACGCCTCATCGGCGTCGCGGGGGTCGTGCAGACGGTTCACAGCTATGCGGAAGAAGGTGTTCTTGTTCTGCCTGAAGAAGACATCGAAGTCCGGCGGCAACTTGACCGGCTGGAGCTGGTGTTCAGGCTCCGGCTCGGGATTGACCAGGTCGTACCCCCGGCCGAAGGTGTCGGTCACCAGCTCCTCCAGGCGGCTGCCGGTTCGGTGGCCGCAATGTGGAACACGACCTGACGACTGTCGGCAGTAGCTCCGGTCGAGCCCGGGGCGGGCCGTACGGACCGACGGGCCGCAGATTCGAGGAAGGGATCGGCGCAGCATTGGCTGGCATGGGCAGAGCGTCGTACGACGGCTTCGAAGCACACGGCGAGCATCCGGAAGGCACGGGCTAGAGCACGCGCGTACCAGGCCTGGTGGAGCTTCACGAAGCCTCCTTTGTTCGGCAGTTGGGGCCCCCGGCGTCGCGCCATTGCGATCAAGAGGCGGAACACAACGTGTTCTCACCCTTACTCACCGAAGCTGGACCCCTGGAGGGTTACCTCTGAGACACCCGTTCTCCACAGAAGGTGGCTGTTCGATTACGTACCGTGCCCCTCACCTGCACCATTGCACCACTATGGTGACGTGGATCACATTCGACCTGCCGATACGGTCAGATGCCTCTGCGGCGAAGGGCGACATCGCGCGCTCGGCTCGGTGGCCGTCAGCTACCTGCCCGGCAGTGACGCATGAGGCCACCTCCCCCGGGGCGATCTCATGCAGTTCGACGAGATCACGCGGCCGCAGGGCTGCGCCCGGAGCGTCGCTCCGGCTGCCGCCCCCTCCGAGCCGCGGCGAAGGCCGCCTGGTACGCGGTGGGCCCGGAGGCTGAACGGGAGCTCAATATCCTGCGTTGCCGCCCGGTGAAGCTCTTGTGTTCAACCCTCTCCTCGTGAATCACTATGTGTGATCAAGTGGATACAGGGGAGTCGGGGGCTGCGATGTCATCGGGAACAAGTGGGGTGTACTGGGCCGACAAGGCGCTGCCCAGTGTGTTCAAACACGACCTTCTGCGGCGGTATCTGCCGCAGTTCGGCGGGATGACGGGTACGCAGTCACATGACAAGCGTGTGGTGTACCTGGACGGGTACGCGGGCGAGGGCCGCTACGAGAACGGGGAGCCGGCCTCTGGGGAGATCGCCCTGCGGGTCGCCTCACACCTGCGTTCCAAAGCGGGGCTGACGCTGGAGTGCTTCTTCTCCGAAGCTCAGCCGAAGTCTTACGACCGGTTGCACGAGGTCGTCCAGCAGTACCGTGCTCGCGGGGTGCGGGCGCATGCCCACCGCGGTGAAGTCGACGGTGTTCTCGACCAGGTCGTCGAGCGCGCGGTGCGGGAGCCGCTGTTTTTGTTCCTGGACCCGTGTGGGCTTGTCCTGCCGCAGGACCGTCTCGTCGATGTGCTCGCACGCAAGCGCCCGCAGAAGCGGCCAGCGACCGAGCTGCTGATGAACTTCAGCATGATGGCGGTGTGGCGTCTGGGCGGCCATGTCCGTTCCCCGAAGGGCAATGAGAAGTCGCTTCAGCGGTTCGACGACGTGTGCGGCGGGACCTGGTGGCGGGACTACTTCGCCGACGCGGTCTCCCCCCGGAGCGGAGACAGTGCGGCCGAGGACGCCATCGAGGCGGTGGCAGGCGAGTACGCCCGCCGGCTGGAACAGCGCACCGGGATGCTGGTGCAGTCGGTTCCGGTGTCGCACTCGCCGCGCAAGCGTGCTGTGTACCGGCTGGTATTCGCGACCCGCAGTCCGTACGGGCTGTGGGTGTTCGGCGACGCCGTCGCCCGGGCACGGACGGAGTGGTGGAAGGAACTGGAGGAGCGCGAGGAGGACGCCTTGTTCTCCATGGCCCCAAACCCGAAGGAAGTCGAGGCCAAGGCCCTCCCGGAGATCGCGGCCAACCTGGAGAGGCTGCTGGCACGAACCCGGCGTCCGGTAAAAGTAGTCGACCATACGCTGGAGATCTTCGGATCCTTCTACGGACAGGTGACCGAACCTGTCGTCCGCCAAGCAGTACGGCTACTTCATCAGCAAGGCAAGACACCCAGCAACGGGGTCGGTGAGAAACGGACCCGGGACATCACCGTCCACCCCGGAGCCCTCACCACCTGACACCGTGTGCTGGGCCCTTTCCGGGGCCCGGCCACACATGAGCGTGCCGGTCAGGCTGCGACGGGCAGCGGCATCTGGTCCCAGGTCCGGCCTGCCAGGGTTCGGCCGCCGGCCTTCGGTGTATGCCCACCCCATTGCTTGAAGAAGAAGGCGACACCGTCCTCGAGGCACAGGTCGCGGATCTGCGTCACCCACCGCTCTTCGACCGGCCGGTGCCCCGGGCCGGACTCGCCGCCGGCGATGACCCAGTGGATTCCGTCCAGGCGCAGCCCGTCCAGCGGGCCCAGCAGCGGCTCGCACGACAGGAACCGCACCGCAGCGGGCACCTGTCGAAGATCGTCCACGCGGGGCAGTTCCTTGGCGGTCTCCACCGAGACGCCCATCCACAAATTGTCCGGCCACTCCAGCCGGTCGGCGACCTGCCGCAGACGCCGGGCCCTCTTCGTGAGTACCTGATAGTTGTGCTGCGGCGTGTCCGCCATCACCTGGAAAACCCGCCGGACGAAGTCCAGCGGTACCCGGGCATGAAACAGGTCGGACATCGAGTTGACGAACACGGTGCGCGGACTCTTCCACCCATAGGGAACAGTCAGCGCGTCGGCATGAAGCGTCAGCCCGAACCCAGGCCCGGAGGTGCGAGGGTCACCATCGTTCTGGTACTTCTCGGCACCCATCGCCTTCAGCCGCTTCGCCAGCGTCAGCGCGTAGCAGTTGTCACATCCCGAGGAAACACGGTCGCATCCTGTGGTCGGGTTCCACGTGGCTTCCGTCCACTCGATCGAACTACGATCACTCATTTCCCACTCCCATCAGAACGCTTACTCCCAGTTGAGGCTTCCAACCAGGGCCGGAAGTAAGACGTCAGCCCATCCAACCAGCCACAGCAGTTCAGATCAGCTCAACTCACAAGCGCTCGTGGCTCCGAGAGGGAACACGGGAACTTCTGAGGCCCGTGAAGAGCAAGGCCATCAACCGTCATTGTGGAGTGATGGTCAGCTGGGAGGCGCCGGGTGCGGGTGCGCGCCAGCGGGCGGGCAGGCAGTGGACGGCGCGGTCGACGCCGGCCAGGAGGTCGGGGACGGGGATACCGTAGTGGGCGGACAGTTTGTCGACATCCGTCAGGGACCATGCTGCGGCCCGGGATTGCTTGCGGCTGACCTGGGCCTGGCTCAGGCCGAGCCCGGCGGCGAGGTCGGCCTGACGCTCACCGGTCAGGCGCATCAGGACAGTGATCGTGAGCCGTAGAACGTCTTCTGTACTGGGCATATACGTACTCCGTATCAGGTATGCGTCTCATCGTGACAGTTCCGGCTACGCCGTGCGGTCTCACTCACAGTCCCCCTCAACCTCCGCATGTAAGGCACACAGAAGGCATCACGCCATCTGGTCCAGACGCCACGGAACGGCCACTTCCCGGCCGGCCTTCTTATCCCGGGCCCGGCGCAGCGCGGCGGCCTCGGTCATCGCTGCCTGGCGGCGACGCTGGACGCGGGCCTGGACGATCGGGGCGGGCGCGTCGTCCGGCACCACGGGCGGCTCGGGGAAGGCGCGACGACCGAGCTCCCGCATCGCCCGGTTCTGCCGCTCCACCGCCTGCGCGATGCCCGGGTCGACCCGGGACGGCACCACAGCCTGACGGTGCGCCTCGATCACACGGCGGTAGCCCTCCGGCGGAGTCCGCCGCCGCACCGGCGTGACTGCCGGAGTCGGCCGCGGAGCCACTTCGGCGGCCGCCGTGGCGGGGCCGGCCTTCACTGGTGCGGGCGCCAGGACGTGCAGGGCCCGGACGTTCGCGCCTCGCACCCGCTTGTTGGCCGCCGCGACCAGCTTCGGCGCGCTCCAGCGCAGCTGCGTGCCGACCACCGGAGCGTCGGGGACGACGTCCAGGCGGCCGGTCTCCGCGTCGAAGGCCACGGCCTGGACCCGCCCGGCGAGCTCGGGCACGACCGCCGCGAGGATGGTGTCGAAGCTCGCGAGGACACTTCCGCCGGCGGCCGGGGCGACCATGCCGCGCTCGGTCATCATCCGGCTGATCGCACTGCCCAGTCCCAGCGGCTCGCGGCCGTCGCGCCGTACGCCGGTGGTGGTGCGCCGCTTCGGCTTCTTGCTGGTGGCGCCGTTCTTCTTCGCCGCCTCGCGGGCCGTGGTCAGGGCCTGGCGCGCGAGGTCGACGCCGCTCAGCTCCAACTCGGTGGTCATGCGATCACCGCCCCGGACATGTCGGTGTCCAGCCGGCGGGCGGCGAGCTCGGGCAGCCGGTCCGCCCACGGTGCGGGCCCGGCCTGCTCGGTGCGGGCGGCGGCCTGCTCGCGCAGCTGCTTCAGCCGCGTCGACAGCAGGTGCTCGGCAGCGCGCTCCCGGGCGGTGTCGGCGGCCTTCGTCGCGGCGGCGATGGCGTCCGCGCCGTTCGGGTTGTGCCGGAACCAGCGCCGCCCCTGCTCGGTCTTGTAGGCCTGGCGGGCTTCCACGTCGGCTTCCTCGGTCCGGCCCAGCCGTCCCAGCGCGCTGCTGCGGAACTCCGGCAGCGCCGCCTCCACCGTCCGCAGCGCGCCGAAAGCGAGCACGGCCGCCGTGCCGATCGGGTCGGCGTCCAGCTCGCCGGGCGGTGCCGAGTCCAGGAACGCCCGCCGGGCGCGCTCGATGTCGGCCGCCAGTGCGGCCCGAACATCGGCGGTGACGGCGTCGATGTCGGCCTGGTCGGCGAGGTCGGCCGACCAGGTGGCCGCGACCATCCCGGCCTCCACGATCAATGCCTCGGTCCGGCGCCGGTAGCCGCACGCCTCGCACAGCCCACTGGCCTGCTGCTGCCCGCAGTCCTCGCACGCCAGCGCCTGACGGGCCGTCTCAGCGGCAGCTGCGGCCGCGCGCTCGCGCTCCGCCCGCTCCTGGTCAGCCGTCCGGGCCTCAGCGTGCCGGGCCTTCTCCGCACGGGCCTGCTCGCGACGCCGCACCTGGTCCTCCGCCTCGATGGCCGCCTGCTCACGCAGCCGCTCCTCAAGGACGCGCCGGCGCTCGTCGTCGCCCAGGTGGGGCAGCTCCCGCTCGATCTGCGCCGCGGTCTTCGCCCGCCTCACCCGCCGGATGTGGACCACGTTGTGGCAGTTCTCGCACTCAGCCCCGGTGTCCAGGCGGGTGCCGTCGTCGCAGCGCCGGTCCGAGCAGGTGCGTCGCTGCACGAGACCTCGGCCGATCAACCACCCGAACGGCTTGTCGATCAGGGCCTCGCCGCCGGTCTCCTCCAGGCGGTCAGCAAGCCGGTCAGCCAGCAGCCGCGATGCACCCCCCGGCACCGCCAGCAGGCCCTCCAGACCGGCCAGCTCCGCCCTCGCGGCTTCCTCCACCCGAGCCTGCTGCCAACCGGACAGCTGCCTCCAGAGCCACGAGACCGGCCCCAGAGCCACCCGCAGACCAAGATCAGCCGGAAGGTCAACCCTGCGCTGCTGCTGCGCCTTTCCACCACCCACGGCCTTCGGCCGGCCACCGGCACCAACCCCGGCAGCGCGCTTCTCCACCCGCTCATCGACCGGGGAATCCTTCGGCTGTTCCCCGCGGAGCGGGCCGCCCTCAGCCATCGGTGATCCGATCCCGGCAGCGGCGCTCTTGCCGCCGACGGCGTGGTCCTCGCCGTCCTCGCCCGCGCCCGCGCGCTCCGGCCGACGGCCGTCAGCCCCACGGCCTTCGCCGGAAAAGCCACCAGAGAGCGAGAGATCAACGGCAGGAGTAACCAGGTGAGGGTGGTCAGTGTGAAGGGCTGCCGCAACGTCGGGGTCAGCAACTTCCGTCACATCCGTCATCGGAACGCCGCTGACCTGGGAGTTCGTCTCCGTTTCCGGCGCCTCAATAGGCCCTGCCGCAACGTCGGGGTCTGAAAACTCGGGCTTCGAGGCCTGCGCACGGTCCTCTTGGACATCGGCGGCGACCGTACGGCCGTGCGCGGCGGCGACCGCCGGCACCATCAGCCGCGACCGGTTCGGCATCCCGGAACCCGTCCGCAGACGCACCCGCAGCACCAGCTCCCGCTCTTCCAGGCGTCTGAGGATCCCCGCCGCAGCCGCCGCCGTGCACCCCATCAGCCGGGCCAGCGTCACCGCCGCCCGTCCGCGCTTGGTGTCCACTGCCCCGCCGCACAGCCGCACCCGCCCGGTCGCCCGCGCCTCCAGCACCAGCAGCAGCAGCGCCAGGCGGTCCGTCGCTGCCGCACGGCCGGTACGCGTACCGATCAGCCCGGCCGGATTGACCCGGCCGTCCCGGTGCTTCCAGCCCGGCGCCATCACGGCCTCCAGCAGCCGCTGAAGCGTCGCGTACTCCTTCTTCGCGAGGCTCAGCGGGTGCCCGACGACGTCCTGCGCCGCCCACAGCGGCAGCACCTTGCACTCCAGGCCGGTGTCCTCGCGGAACTCACCCTCCGACGCCTCGACGGAGACCACACCGGACCGCTTCAGCGCCGGAACCACCACGGAGGCCGTGTACGAGG
This sequence comes from Streptomyces sp. NPDC014623, assembly GCF_043088245.1. Taxonomy (NCBI): domain Bacteria; kingdom Bacillati; phylum Actinomycetota; class Actinomycetes; order Kitasatosporales; family Streptomycetaceae; genus Streptomyces; species Streptomyces sp. NPDC014623. Next base: position 101,655 of record NZ_JBIBZU010000023.1, read on the forward strand.
CGGACATCCCGATCCACCGGCCCAGCTCGGAGGTGCGGATCTCCACCACACCGGTCTCCCACGGCGTACGCGATGCCAGCACCAGCACCGCCAGGCGCACCGCGTCCGACGCTCCGGCCGGGCCGGCCGTGTCCAGCAGCATCCGGACCGCGCCGCCCAGACGGGAACGCGCGTCCGGACCGAGCGACAGCGGGTGACCCGCCGCCCGCTCCGGGACCGGCCCGGCCGGGACGAACGACTCCGTACGAGGGCGCGCGAACGCGGCGGCCGGTACCGCCACGTCGCTCACCGGAGCACCGCCATGACAGTGACCGAGGCGGCACGAGGGCGGGTGAAGGGGGCTCCCCCACCGCACCTGCCGAGCAGGGGCAGGGAAGTGATCTTCGCCACATAGTTCCCGCTCCGCAGCACGGAATCAGGCAGGAAAAAGGATGTGCGGGCATGCCGAAGCTGGCCGCCGCACGAAACGTCGTGCACAATGGCTCCCGTGTTGAAGGGGCTCGCCTCTTGGCACGACGAAGCCCCTGTAAGGGCTTCGGTTTCTGGGGAGAAACCTGATGTTGAACCGCTCGACCGGTGTCCCACCGGGCGGGCAATCCCTTCGGGGGAGCTCGGCAAAGCTCTCCCGGTGTCAGATGGGCGCTCCAGGCGAGGCGACGGCAATCACCTCGCAGCTCGGAGGCCCGGGGCGGCAGACCCTGATGGGTGCCGCCCCAGAAGGACCTACGCCATCCCGTCCCCCTCATCAGAGGCGTGGACCGGGGCGTATTCGGATCCGTGCAGCACGAACACCCCGCCGAAGGACCAGCGACCAGCAGGGTCGCTGAGCCCACGGCGGGGTGCAGTGTGTGCGCGTGGGGGTACGGGTACCCTGATCACGTCGCCACCTCCTGTCTCGTAGGAGTGAGCGGCCGGCCGAAGAACCCCCATCACAAGGTTCCTTGGCCAGAGTGGCCCCTCCCGGTTGCCAAGCCGGTCGACGGGGCCACTCCCATTTTGATCTACGTCGGATGCCACCCTACCGCTCTTGGGCGGTAGGCCAGAGCCTTGGGCGCCACGTGTCGAAGCGCCCACGTGCCCTAAGTTCTGGCGCAGACTCACGACGACACTGGCGGGAAAGTCGGCCGTCACTGCCGCCCTCTATCCGTGTGCAGCCGCGGCCGTCCCCGCTGCGGATGTTCTTCCGCGGAGGGGGGAGCCGAGGGCTGGAAAAAGCGCACGTGTGCGGCGGTCGCGTCGTCGGATCGCTTGAACCGTGGCCATCGCTCCCCCACCGGGTCGGCAAGCTCGGCTTTACGTGTGCGGGCGATCAAAGCCGCTGGGCCCTCGGTACAGAGCAGATCGAGGAGTTGCTCCCAGCTGAGGACGTCAAAGCTGTCAACGAGTCGACTCGCACCGTCGGTGAGTAGGGCGACCTGCCGGACTTGGGCCAGGTCGACGGTCCCCGTGATCGCCTCATCGGCCGCGGCTGGGTTGGTGGCCGCGACCCAGTAGCCGCCAGGTCGGTTTCGGAGGTGCCGCTGGACGGTGACGAGTGCGGAGACTCGTGCAGCGTGCTCAGGAGTTCCTGTAGGTCCTCGGAGCGCGGCGTGCATCTCCTCGCCGGCGACTTCTTCAACTCGCTTGTCGGTGATAGTCCGGATGCCCTCGTCGCCGAGGTCGAGCACCAGCACGTTGTCGGATAGCACGAGGTAGTCGAGGGCGTCTCCTCGTTCGCGGATCAGCGCAACGGTCGATGCCGGGACAGCGTCCTGGTCCAGTGCGCAGGTGCCACGGTGGAGATCGTTGACCCCGGAGATGGCGGCTCGCAGCGCCTCGCGAAGCGTGACGCCGTTGTCGCCGATCAGGTTAAGCAGACTGGTGCCAAGCTGCCGTACGAACCATGGAGTGCCGTGGATGCACCCCATGGGCAGGTCTTTGGGTGCGGACAGGCCATCCAGCACGACGACTCCGGTGGGGCTGGCGTGGACGGTGTCCTCGTTGGCAACACCTACACCTTGAGCCGAGGCCATGGATACCTGCATGTCAGGCCCCTTCCGGGCGGTAAAAGGGAGTGATCCGCTCGCTCGCGACAATCTCCAACGTTTCCGGGTCGAAGCTGCTGGAGATTAGGGTCGAGAACCGGCGTACCTTGAGCTCGCGGTGCACGGTGGCCAACTCCTGGTTGAGCCAGTGGACGACACCACCGGAGCCACGGGCGTGGATGCCTGCGACGTAGAGGAAGGTGCCCTTGCCGTCGGGGCGAGGAAGCCGACCGAAGTACGCGATGTCGCTGTTCTCGCCGCGATCCATGGGCGAGCGGTAAGCCTGACCGGTATTCCGGTCTATGAGGTACCAGCCGTCCTCGTCCTTGGCGAACCTCAGGTGAGGGTCTCCTTCAAGGATCTGCTCAATGAGAGGCGACAGCCGAGGGCCGCAGATAACAACGAGGTTGTTGCGATTGAGCCGGACATTGCCGCCGAGAGGGATCCGCTCGAAGCTGATCTCCAATCCAACCTCTTCGGCCAGCTCTCGTAGACGCTCGTAGGTCTGGAAGTCCTCGGTAGCGATCACAGGACCCTGAATGGCCTTCTTCTTGCCATCCTTGTCGTTGCCATCCTCCATCTTCTCGGCCAGCGCCACGACGACCTTGCCGGAACCGAGGAAGAGACGCTCTGGTGGTGCTCCCTTGGCGAGCTGGCTTACGCGGCCCTTGCTGATGCCGAGTTCAGACGCGAGTTGGGTGCTGTTTAGCTGGCCCTCGCGCAGTGTCTCGTTCATCGCCTCGTTGCGGACCACCTGGAACTCGTTGCCGTAGTCCTGCGACCGGCCAGCGAGCGCGTGGGCGAGCTTTGCGCGCTCAAGGGGGTCGGGAAGCTCCTTCAACTGTGACAACGCGACATCGAAAGCAGTGTCGAGCTGCTCTCTCAGCATGGCTGGAGCTACGTTGTGCGCTTCCATGCGTGCCTCCCTTTGTGAGGTCATGTTTACCCCATTAAACCGCATGGGTTCAAGATGGTTGACGCGGGGCGCGGCGAGACCTATGGTTTCCGTAGTCGAGTGGTTTAGGGCGCTAAATCACTTGGTTGCGTCAGCTATATCTGCACGTCAAGCGCCCCGTTTGTCCTCTGCTAGACCAGCAGGGAGCAGACCTGCACCATCGCAAAACAGCAGGAGTCACCGTCTCTTCAGAGGCGGGGCAATGGGGTCGAGCCCGCGCTCCCCCGGTCGAGACGCCTGTACCGAATATCTCCACCCGAACCACCCCTGAACAGCGAAGTTGCGCTGTCTGTCCGCCAGGACGAACCGGCCGCAGGGCCGGCCTGGCGCGGCAGAGAGAGCAGCACCGCTCCAGAACCAGGAGGACTCGATGCCCCAGATCCGCCCCGGCCGCGTCCGCACCAAGCGCGACAACCGCCGTGCCCCACTCCTGCTCAGCAAGGTCGCCCCCCAGGACATCAACATCCGCGAGGGCGAGGTCAAGTCCATCGTTTGCCCCGATTGCCGCACTTGGCGCCGAATCACAGGCGAAACGAAGCTGAAGATCCGCGAACACTGCATCAGCGACAAGGTCGCCGAAGGCCGGAACCACGTCCGGTGCGACGGCAGCAACCAGGTCATCAAGCTCAACATCTCAATTGAGCAGTGGAGCGAGGCGATGCTCGCCGCCGACAGCACGGCGACCGGACGCCGCTCCGCCCGCCAGCACTACAAGCCGCTGGCGCAGCCACCCACCCCGGTTTCCCGCCTCGCTGATCGGGGACCGCAGGGCACACCGGTCCTGCACCGCCTGCTCCCGCTGCTTGAGCGCGCCCGCCACGCCGTCGACCAGCACCGCGCTGCCTGCTCCCTCTGCAGGACCGGCGGAAGGTGCGACGCGGGCCGCGCCCTAGAGGTCCGGTTCGCTGAGACGGAAGCCTCCTGCACGATCGCCCGCGAGCAGCTGAAGCACCAGGAGCGTCGCCAGTACGCCGCAGCCGCCCAGGCGAAGCGCCAGGCCGAGTGGGCCGCCGTACTCCCGGCCGTGCAGGACGCCGACACCCGCCGTACGGCCGCTCCCGTCCCGCCCGCCCGGCCCGAGGCGCCCGCCCAGGCCGAGGCACCCAGCGTGCCGACGGAGCCAGAGCACCTTGAGGCGTACGACCGGCGGCAGGTCGAACTGGGCAAGCAGTACGCGCGGCGGAAGACCCCGGCGGCTTTGCCCGCCTGACTCACTCCGGACGAACGACCGAGGCCCGGCCGACCCGATCACTCGGGTCGGCCGGGCCTCGGCTGCTCGTACAGCAGTCGACTCCCCGATTGGGGAGTGAACGGCGACAGCCCCAGGGATTGCGCCCCTGGGGCTGTCCAGGACCTGACTGGAGGACCTGATGCACAGCATGACACGTACGATCCCCGCCTCGGCGAGTGGCGTCTGCCCGGTCTGCAAGCTCATCCCCGAGGCCTGCACGTGCACCGGCGTTTCGCAGCTGCGGACCGTCCTGGCTCCCCGTGCGGGTGTGGCTGAGGAGATCGGCCGCCAGGACGACCGGAGCGGCGACGACGGCCGCGGCTACGAGCGCGACGAGACCGACCGCTGCTTCCGTGAGCTCGTGGAGCAACTGGTGGCCGACGGCGACGACCGTGCCGCCGTGGCCGGCCGCAGGGCGCGGCGCACCCTCGCCGAGATGGCCCCCGGCTACGACCGGCAGCCGGTACTCCTCCTGACCCGCCCGTTCGAGTTCCGGGCGACGGACACCGCTCCCCAGAGCCTGCCCGCACCACCGAGCAACAGCGGCGGCCTGCAATGCGACCGGTGCCAGGGATGGTTCGGAGTCACCGGCTGGACGTGCGCCGCCTGCCTGGCAGTCGGCGCACGTATGACCCTGCCGATGCGTCCGACTCCGCATGAGCGTGACGGGCGCACCGAGCCGACGCCGGCACCGGCTCGTCCGCACTCCGCCGTACCCGAACGGCACCAGCCCTGACCTGGCACATACCGGCCGCCCGCGCCGCGCAGCACCTCGCGGCGCGGGCGGCCACCGTATGCGGCCTGGCCCACCCGCTCACCCACACCCTGCTCGCGGCCGCCACCACTGCGGCCGCCAGGGCGTGGGAGGCCGGACACCGCGTAACGGACATCCACCCCGCCAAATCAGCGAGCAGCCCGGGAGCAGACTCCCCGGGCTGCTCTGCCCACACCCTCCGGAGCCCCTGATGCAGAGCACTAGCGTCAACGCCGTCTACGCCCCCTCCGCCGACCTGCCGGTCAACACCAACTGGCGAACCTACGCCGCATGCCGGAACGAGGACCCCGACCTGTTCTTCCCCATCGGCACGAGCGGCCCGGCCGTGGCCCAGGCCGAGGAGGCCAAGGCTGTCTGCCGTGCCTGCCCGGCCATGGAGCGCTGCTTGCAGTGGGCGCTGGAGAGCGGCCAGGACCACGGCGTGTGGGGCGGCACCGACGAGGAGGAACGCCGCCGGATCAAGCGCCGCGCCGCCCGCCGCCAGGCGAACAAGAACGCGGCGTGACGAACTCCCGCAGGACGAACCTGTACGGCCGCTACATGAACGCGTCCGGCGCCTGGCACGCCCACCGCAAGGGCTGTGCGCTCTGTTCGTCGCCGTCCGGGCCCCGCTGCCCGGACGGCGACGAGCTGTGGGAGCGGCTGGTCCGACTCCAGGGCGCCTACCTCACCCACCTGCGCACGAGAGGCACTTCATGACTTTCACTGTCATCAGTACGTCCGTGGTGCCCGTCACCGTGGTCAGCCTGCCCACCCAGGCCGGGGCCGCCGTGCTCATCGAGCAGGACAGCGACGGCTCGCTGAGCAGTGTCTGCACCGGCTGCGGCGAGTACGCCTGGACGCTCCGCGTGACCCGCAGCTTCGCCCAGGAGCACGCCGACACCTGCATCAGGCCGCCCCGCCCCGCTGCCGCCTGATCGGCTCCCCGGGACAGGAACCCAGCTTCCCTCCCGCACCGCGCTGATCCACCCACACCGGCCGCCCGCACCACGGGCCGCCGGCCCTTTTGCACGCCTCCAGCCCGGGCCACTTTCGGGCCCGCCTTTCTCCCCGAGGAGAGCCCCATGGAAAGCAGCCACCAGCCCAACACGATCACCGGCACCACGTTCCTGCCGGACTCGCTGTGCCAGCACACCCCGACGTGCCCGAGCGCCGACAGCCCCGACCGGGCGGCCGCGCACGTCGTGGCCACCCACCCGGAACAGGGCTGGAGCCTTTTGTGCAACGCGTTGCTGGTCTGGGAGGACACCGGGGAACTGCTCCCCGACGGCCAGATCGTCGCCCCGCACCGGCCCCTCGCGGCCACGGCCTGACGGCTACCTGATCCGCCCGCACCGGCCGCCGAACACCGCTGGCCGGGCCAGGCGGTGACGCGAAGCCGGACAGCCCAAACCCACCACCACCGAACCGAGAGAAACCAACATGTTCGAGCTGAACCGCGGCCTGCGCCGCAGCCAGGACCTGGAGACCACCACCAGCGAATTCGTCCGCGACATCGAAATCTTCGTAGCCGGAACGATCGCCGCCTCCACCCCGGCCAGCCCCCCGGCCTCACTGATCGAGCGCGCCTGGGCACTGGCCGAGGACTACACCGACTGGCTGCGCTGGGGCCCCAGCGGTATGCCCCTGACCGGCGAGCAGATCGCCGCCCACGCCGAGACCGCCATCACCACCCTGCGCACTGCGGGCTGGAACCCCGCCTTTACCGCCGGCCGCAGCATCAGCGATGCCCTGACCCACGCCATCAACACCGACCCCGACCACCGCTTCAGCACCGACACCCGAGTAGCCCTGCGCCACATCTTCGCGCTGCTCATCCGGGCCCTGACCGGCGCGCCCTACGCCGACTACACCGACTGGGACCAGCACCCCGCCCGCCGCGTCGAGGAAGTCTTCGGTCTCCTCGCCGCCGCCGCGACGTTCGCCCGTACCTACGGCGAACCGGCCCCGGCTGATCCGGCCGTCTGACCACCCGGCCCCGCCTCAGCACAACGGCCCTCCGGGTCCCCGGCATTTCAGCTGCCGGGGACCCGGAGGGCCTGGTCACGACCTTACCCACCGCCGTAGATCCACGGTGACCTCTTGCACGAGGCGCCCGGAAGAGAGAGGACATTCCGTGGCCACCAAGCCCACCACCCGCCGCCGGCGCCCCGCGGCGAACCCGAAGCCCCGTAACGGGCGCGCCAAGGCCCCGGCGACACCGGCTTCCATCCCCGCCCCGGCCGCCCCCGAGGAGACGGTGCCGCTGGTCTTCCCGGAGGCCGACCCGGTCCTGGCCGATGCCGCCGACCGCGCCGCCGACCTGCGGGACCTGGCCGCTGACGACGTCGCGCGGATCCTCGCCGACGGCCAGGTGCTCGCCACTGAACTGTTGGACGGCGCCCGCACCGAGGCGGCCTCGATCACCGAGGTCGCCAACGCGGAGCACTCCCGCCTCCTGGCCGCCGCCGCGACGGACGCCGACCGGGTCCGCACGGAGGCCGCCGACGCGGAGCAGGTCCGCGCCGCCGCCGAAGCAACAGCGGAGCAGCTGCTCGCCGACGCCCGCCGTCAGGCGCAGGAGGTCGCCACCACGGCGGCCGCCCAGGCGGAGCAGGTCCGCACCGACGCTGAGCAGAGCGCCGCGAAGGCCCTCGCCGACGCGGAGACGGTGCGCACCGAGCTGCTCGCGGCTCCGGAGCGCACCGCGGTGGAGACCCGCACCCGCGCCACCACCGACGCCGAACAGGTGTTGGAGCAGGCGCGGGGCGAGGCCGTCCGGCTGCGTGAGAGCGCGGGCGCCCAGGCCGCACAGGTGAAAGCCGGGGCGGAGAAGGCGGCAGCCGAGCTGCGTGAGGATGCCGCCCGTGAGCGGGAGGCGTCCCGTGCGGATGCGGCTCGTACGCGGACGCTGGCCCAGGAGGACATCGGCCGACTGCGGGCGACAGCGGCCGAGGACGCCGAGCGTCTGACCCGCACCGCCCGCGAGGAGGCCGACCGGATCCTGGCCGCCGCCCGCACCAAGCGGGACGCGGACCTCAAGGAAGCCGAGCAGGCGCTGGCGCAGGCCCGGCTGCGGGAAGCGGACGCGGACGTCACGCTGAAGGCCGCCGACGACATGGTGGCTGAGGCCGCCGCCCGGATGAAGCGCGCCACCGACCGCACCGAGCAGGCGCTGGAACGCAAGCGCCTCAAGCTCGAGGCCAAAGGGGAGCGCCGGGACGCGAAGGAGATCCGCAGGGCGAAGGCCCGTCAGCTGCGGGCCGCGGACCGCGCCGGGAAGCCGGCCGTGGCCGACCGCGTGAAGCAGTTCGTGAAGGTCAACGCGGAGCGGTTGATGGTGGTCGGTCCGATCACCGCCCCGATGGCCGTTGCGTGGACCGGGCAGGCCGGGTTCGCCGAGGACATCCTCGGCTGGGCCGTCCCCTTCACGATTCTGTTCGCCGCCGCGTGGGAGCTGTCCACCGCGTTCGTGGGCTGGATGTACCACCAGGCCCGCCAGGGCGGCGACGCCGGAACCCTCTACCGGGTCTCCACCTGGATCTTCGCCCTGGGCGCCGCGGTCATGAACTTCTGGCACGCCTCGGGCGAACCAGTGCCCGGCAGCCGGGCCTGGGACGCGAAAACCCAGGCCTGGACGGAACAGATGAGCTACTGGAACTTCACCCCGAAGGCCGTGGCTTTCGCCGCCATGAGCATCGTGGGGATGGTGCTGTGGGAGCTGTACGCCTCGCTGATCCACCGCCGCAAGCTCCGTGAGGACGGCAAGGTCGCCAAGGCCCGTCCGTCGATCGGGGCGGTCCGCTGGGTCCGCTACCCGGTCCACAGTTTCACCGCCTGGTCCCTGGCGATCACGGACCCGCGCCTGACCACCTTGGACCGGGCCTGGACCGCAGCCGGTGCGCAGCTCGCGGACCGCAGGGCGGACCGCAGGGCGGACCGGACCGGTCTGGCCCGGCACCGGGTCGTCATCCCCCGGGTCAAGGCCGAAGACCACGGACCGGCCTCCATCCCCGACGTGCTCACCCTGACCCGTACGGACCGGCACGGACCGCACGGAACACCCGCTGCGGTCCGCCTGGTCCAGTACGGCGGGTATCCGGTCCGCTCCGGTCCGGGCGACCGGAACGCGGTCCACGGTCTGGTCCGGACCGCTGGAGCTACGGACCGCACCGGCGGACCGGCGCTCGCCCTGGAGTCCGGTCCGCCCGGACCGCAGGGCGCTGACCTGCGGACCGGCTCCGGTCCAGGCCGTGGACCTCGGGCCGTGCCCGCCACCCAGGGACCGGCGGCCAGCCGGGGGGTGACGGTCCGGACCGCCGACGCCGCGCCCGGACCGCAGGACGCGGACCGCACCGGACCGGCCGACCAGGAAGCCCCGCAAGGCGGCCCCGGCCCGGACCGTGGTGAGGACGGCGGTCCGGACCTCACGGTCATCACGCTCACGGACCTGGAGCGGACCGCGCTGGACCGGCTCCGGACCGAGGAGCGCCCGCTGAACCGGTCCAACATCGCCGCAGCGGTCCGGTCTGAGGGCGGGTCCATCGCCACGGACCGCGCCGGACAGATCGCCGTCGCCCTCAAGCAGCACACGGTCCGCTGACCGGACCACACGCCCGACGCTCTGCCGCTCATAGTCGCCACCGGTCCGCGCCCACGCCCCCAAGCGTGGGCGCGGACCGGTGACGGCCACGGCCGGCAGGCCGCTCGCCCGTACTTCCGCCCCTGCGGGAGTACGGGCGAGGCACGAAGACAGACACCACCCCACCCCGCGCAACAGCCTCGGGGACAAGGACTCCCTCTCCCCCAGCCCCGAGACCTGGAGGTCTTTCCGCATGAACAGCAATGACCCGAATCACGCACCCCTGCGCGATGTGGCGCAGAACCCGGAGGCGACCGCCCGGTACCTGGCCGATGTTCAGCGGGTCCTGCTGGACATCGGCAGGAACCTGGAGGCCCTGGCCCTGGAGACCCGCGTCCACTGCCGCGACACCCACGTCGAGGGCGACCGCTGGTTCGACGCCTGGCTGCGCGCCCAGCCCGTGGAAAGGGCGCTGAAGGACGTCCTCAAGCACGTCGAGGGCCTCACCAAGGGCCTGGAAAAGAGCGCATTCAAGCGCCGCGCCCACGACGAGGCGGTCTCGAATACCGCCAAGAAGAGGAAGGAAAAGGAACTGGAAAAGAAACGGAAGAGCACCCCGACACTCCAGGCCGCTCCGCAGAATGTGCCGCAGCAGGGTGGACAGGGCCAGGATTCCGGCTATGGTGTTCCTACGTCGATTTACGACCTCGGCAAGAGGGAGTCGGCGTGACGCGCCCCCTCAGCAGCGCCGAACGCTCCATCCAAGGGCGGAACGGCTGGCTGCAGGAAGAAGAACGCAAGGCGATCGAAAGTCGCGGGGAAATCGGCCGGATGGAATTCTGGCTCCGCGTTACTCGAACCGAAATCAGCCGGGACGTCAAAGTGGGACGCGGTGATGTCATCACCGCATTCACGCTGGTCTGCCGCCTCTTCAAGCTGGTCTTGGAGAAGCGACAGGCGGGCGACCCGCGGTTATTCGACCACCTCATGCAGTACGCGGACACCGTCCTGAAGCAGCACGGCCCGCGCAGCTGAGCATCACCCCCTGAAGGTCCCGCCGGACTCCGGCGGGACCTCGCGCGCGTAAAGCGTGCACACGTGCACGTGCACGCGCGTGCACACGAGACCCCACTGTCTGTCAAGTCCCCAGGAGAGGAGGTGCCCCGTGTCCGACGAGTCCGACGACACCGGCGGCGGAACCCTGGTCCACGGTCCGTGGAGCGGCGATTCCACCTACACGCTGCCGTCGATCCCGGATTTCATCGACACTATTCCGCCGCCGGAAGACATTCCGGCGGCTCCCCCGGAGAGCCCGGAGGAGACCACGGTGGAACTTCCCGCGATTCCGGCCGCTCCCAATCCGGCTACGGCGCTGCGTTCCGAAGGAATTATCGCTCCGGAAGCCGATGAAGAAGGCGAATACGAGGAAGGGGAATACGTCCAGCCTCGTTCTCTCGCTGACCGCCTCGGTGACTGGCTGGAATTCCGACTGGAAATGGCGCGGTATAACCAGGAAAGCGAAGCGCCTTTCCGTGAGGCTGAAATAGCGCGGAAGGCCGCACTGCTGGAGGGCCGCACCGCGCAGGAAGTCGCGATCATGGAGCAGAACGGAAAGCTCCACGCCGCGATGATGAAAGCGAAGAGCGACAAGGCGGCGGCGCGCGGAAAGGCCGATGCCGACCGGATGAAGTCGCCCGGCTCCGGCCTGGGGGCGGACAAGGGCCGCTCGAAGGCCGGCGGTGGCGGCGGGTCCCCGCGCGGTGCGGGCGGCAGCGGCGGCGGGTCGTCCCGCAACGGCTCGGGGCCCGGCTCGAAAGGGCCCGGGTCGCGCGGCTCGAACTCCGGCGGCAGTGCCGGGCGTTCGGGGTCCGGGACGGGCGGTGGCGGCAAGGGCGGCCAGAAGGGCCCTGGCCGGTCCTCTGGCAGCCGTTTCACCGGTTCGGGGCGCACTGGGACCGGTGGGGGCTCGAAGGGCTCTCACAGCGGCTCTGGCGGCTCCGGCAAGGGCAGTAGCCACAAGGGCGACGGCGGCCGGGCGCAGCACAACAGCCCGGCGTCCAACGCCCGCGCGGAGCGGGCCCGCAGCCGCGCCGATCGTGCTGGAGCTCGTCAGGCCGGCCGTCAGGAGCGGCGCAGCGCCGGGCACAGCGCCGGCCTCGCCGAGCGGAGCAAGAACCGGGACCAGGCGCGCGCCAACCGGCAGCAGGAATGGGAGGGCCGCCGGGCGAAGAAGGCGGAGCAGAAGGCGGCACGGAAGGCGAAGCGGGAAGCCGCGGCGTCGGCCGACGCCGGCCGCACCACGCTGGGCGGGGCCCTCTCGGAGGAAGCCCAGCGCCGCTGGGACAAGCGCCGCGCCGACCAGGCGGCCGACAAGGCCAACGCGGAGAAGGCCGACCCCGAGAAAGTCAGCCTGACCAAGGACAAGGACGCCAAGGGAAAGAGCACCGACGGCACCGGCGGCAAGACCGCCGAGGAAGCCCCGGACGGGGCCTCCAGCGCCGGAAAGGACACCCCGGCGGCCGGTGAACCGGGCAAGGACGACAAGATCGCTGACGGGGCGTCTGGCGATGCGAAGAAGCGCCGCCGGTTCCGCCGTCGCACCGGCGGTTCAGGCCGGGCCGGACGAGAGGGCCGTACCCGCCGCACGGGCCGCACCGGACGTGCCGGTCGTACGGCGGGTACCGGTCGGCGTGGCCGGTCGGACCGGTCGACGGAGGGCCGGTTCGGGCCGAAGCCCGCCCCGACGGTGGAGTGGCCTGAGCACGAGACCCGCCCGCCGAAGCCCGCCGGCAAGAGCGAGGACAACATCGTCGACGCGGACATCGTCCCCGACCCGCCCGCGGCGGTGACGACCGGCGTCAAGGGCCTGCCGCCCGCGCCGGAGAAATACACCGAGCGTCCCGGTACCAGCCGACCCACCACGACGGACACGGAAGGGAGCAGCGTGAGCAGCGCATCAGTCAGCAAGCCGCCCACGCAGGGCAACTTGGCTGCCCAGCACCGCACCGACATCACGTTCGACGAGTTCTTGATGGCGATGGCGAACATCGCCCTCAAGGCCGCCTCCGACCAGGAGCGAGCCGAAGCACTGATGGAGGCGCTCGGCAGGGTTGCCAACGCGTTGCGGGAGATGGCCGCCGACCTGGTCGGCGACCACAACATCTCCACCGCCGTCACCGACCTGATCACCGACCTCGCCGACTCCGCGGGCCGGATGAAGGCGCAGGCGCAGCGGTGCGCGGAGCAGTGCGGCATCGCCAAGGAGGCGGCCATGCTCGCGGCCACCCAGGTCGCCCGCGTCTACGGCCAGGACATGGCCGCCAAGGAAGACGCCGGTCTGCAGCACGCGTCGGCCGCCGCCCACCACGACTAGAACCAGAAAGGGGATCTGCGCTGATGAGCGATCTCGTACGCCGCCCTGCCGGTGGGGCGCCCGCCCCGGCCGACGGCGACAACCGCTACAAGGCCGTGCAGGCCAAGCTGCGCAAGCTCGGCGCGGCCATGGACGACGCCACCCTTGAGCTGGAGGGCCTGCGGCGCAGTATGCAGGCCAACGCGACCCGCACCGAGGACGTCGCCCGCGACATCGAGAACGCCGGCCTGGACCGCCGGTTCGTGGAGGTGACCAATCTGGTCTCGGTCGCCCTGGGCGGCGCCGCGGTCGAGGTCCGGCGCCTGTGCGACACCGCGCAGGAGACCGCCGACCTCACCCATCAGAGCCGCCGCACCCACTCCACGCTCTACGGGGCGCTGGACGACATCCGCTCCAACCGGCGCGAGAAGACCCCCAGTCCCGGGTTCTTCGACCGCTGACCCCTCCCTCCCCTCCCCCGCCACGGGCGGCCCCGCAGACCTTGCGGGGCCGCCCGTCCCCGTTCTGTGAAGGAGCAGCTGGTGTCCACGCCGCGCAGTGTCGCGCTCGAGCGCCTCGCCTACACCCTCGCCGCGCCTGTGCTGGCTGTGGCCCCCAACCTCTACCCCGACAGTCCCGTCAACCAGATCGTCCAGCTCGCCGGCGCGGCCGGGCTCGGCGGGTGGATCCTGGCCGCCAAGAGCGACGTGCACGGTGCCGGACGCAAAATTCTGCGCTGGTCCCCGCTGGTCCTGGCCGCCGCCATCGACACCGTCGCCAAGACCACCACCGGCTTCGGCCCCTACGGGCTGGACGGGCTGCTCGCCGCAGGGTGGGCGGCGGCCGGTTACCTGGTGATGCCGTTCTCCCGGCACACCCGGCGCCGCCACCGCCCGGCCCTCGCAGCCCCGGCTGCGCAGCCGGCGCCCGCCGAAGCCCCCGAGCCGGTCGCGACGATCCCGGACGACGGCGCCGACCTGCTCACCCGCGAGGTGCGGATGCTGTGGGAGAACGCCGGAATGCCCGCCCGCACCCACGTCGTCAAGGCCACCCGGCATCCCGGTATGCGGCACGACATGACGATCCTGCTGCGCGCCTCGGAGACCGGACGGCCCATCACCGGCCTCACCGAGGCCGCGGTCGCCGCACCGTTCGCCGTGCCCTCCAGCGACGTCGTCCTGGCGGAGGTCGCCATCCAGCCCGGCCGCCAGGGCGGGCCGGGCTGGATGGAGGCCCGCATCACCCCCGACGCCAACCAGCGCCGCCGCACCAAGCCCACCGACCAGGAGAAGTGGACGGACCGGGTCGCCAGCTCCAAGGGCGGCGCCCCCGGCTCCGAGCTGGTCCACACCACCCGCGACAACGAGCGCGGCGTGACGTTCTACCGGGCGAGGATGGCCGACTCCACCGAGTCGCCGCGCATCGATCTGCCCAAGCTCTGCCGCGCCTTGGGCCTGCCCGAGGACGACAGCCGTGTCTTCGTGCTGGTCGAAGGGGCCGAGTTCCTGATCAGCGTGTTCGACACCCCGCCGCTGTCCCCGACGTTTCCCGCCACCCGGGAGCTACTCACCCCGGACGCCAGGGGCATGTATGTGTGCGGGTTCAGCATCACCGGCCAGCCGGTGCACAACTTCGTGTTCCAGCACGACAAGAACGCCGCCAAGCACGGCCTGGTCCTCGGTGTCACCCGCGGCGGCAAGACGCAGTTCTTCGCCGTCACCATGGTGGCCGAGTCCAACGCCGGACAGATCGTGTGGCTGTCGTCCTGCTTCAAGGACGAGAAGACAACCGCCCTCGGTGAGTACATCGACCGCCAGGGCATCACCCCGCTCTACATGGCCCGCCAGCTGCGCGCGGCCAAGGCCCTGTGCCAGATCCGGGCGGACATGCCGTGGGCGCACGACGGCAAGCCGCACGACTACAAGCCCGGCGACCCGCGCTGCCCCTACAAGCAGCTCAACGTCTACGCCGACGAGTTCATGACCGCGAGCCAGGACCCCGAGTACGGCGAGTTCATCCAGGCCGACGGTGACGCCCTGACTGTCATGGGCCTCAAGTACGGCATCGGATTCAACCCGGCCGGACAGAGCCCGTTCGCGCACAACGGATTCTCCACCGAGATGAAGGACAACCTCCGCCAGAACAGCCGGCCGGTCATCTTCAACATGGGTTCGCCCGGCGCCACCCGCAAGGCGGCGGAAGGCACCATGGAGAACGCCTACGACGTCCCGACCATCCCCGCCCGCTACGCCCCCAAGGAAGGCAGCGCGATCGAGCGGGCCATGGCCGGAGAGGCCGAACCCGAGAACGGTGTCTCCACCGGCGGTGTCGCCGTCGTGGTCCTCGACAATGGGCGGGCCGTCCTGATGAAGGCGCTGTACGTGGACTTCGACGACGACCTGGCCGACCTGTTCCCCAGCGAGATCAACCGGCTCACCGACTACGAGATCAGCGAGCTGACCAAGCTCGGTCTGTGGTTCGACTGGAGTGAGCCCGAGCCGAGGCCCGGTGAGTTCTGGCCCGAGCCCACGGACGACGACGACGGCGGCTCTCGCCGTCGCGGCGGGGGCGGCAAGGACGGTGGCGGCAAGCGCGGGCCGAAGTCCGGCAGCAGCCACGAGTCCCAGGTCACCTCACCCCGCCAGGCGCTGGAGGCCATCAAGAGCCTCAACAACGCCTGATCCATCACCGATGGGGTCGGCCTGCCCGAACACGACCGACCCCATCACTTGCCGGACTGCTCTCCAGCTTCTGACTACGCCTCCGTCCACGGCGGGTCCGGCGTGTAGTTGAGGCCGTCACAGAAGCGGCAGTGCCACTCCGAGGGGACCTCCCACCTGTCGACCCAGAAGCCGACCTGCTTGCCCACGAAGTAGTTGTCGCCGTCACACCACCCGCACTCGAAGACGAACTCCACCCGATCCCCTTCCCTGACACATGTTGCTTCGAGGATGCCCGGGGCGCAGGTGTCACAACTACCAGTTCACACAACCCCACCCCTTGTTGCATGACGCCGAAGGGCGCCGCCGGCGCCACCCCGGCGGCGCCCTTCGGCGTACCCCGCCTGGAGCCCCGATGCCCCACACCGCACCCGCCCCAGACCACCCCACCTCGAATACCCCGACCGCCACGGCACCCACCCCAGCGGCGGAACTGTCCCTCGAGGAACGCATGACCTTCGTCAACACGGCGATGAGCGTGCGACTGGAGGAGGCCGCCGTCGCCTACGAGGTCAACACCGCGCACATCGACACCGAGCCCGTCGACCTGGCCGACCTCCTCACCCTCCCGCTCACCCCGACCCTCCAGCCACCGCCCACCCCGTACCCGACGCCGGTCGCCGCCCTTCTGCAGCGAGCCCACCACCGCCTGCTCACCGGCGGCTGGTGCAAGAACGCCATGGTCGACGAGGACGGCGCCCTCTGCCTGTTCGGCGCGGTCCGCGCCGAGGCCCACCGCGACCTCGGACTGGAGATGTCCGCGATCTCCGTCCTGCTGGAGGCGATCCGCAGCCGGTTCGGTGACGGCTTCGAGTCCGTACCCGCCTTCAACGACTCCTGCAGTGACCGACAAACCCCCATACGGATTCTCGGCCAGGCCGCCGACCTCGCCCACGCCCGCGACCTGTAACCCCCACCCCGAGCCACCTGCCTCGCACCCGAACCCTCGCGGTCGGATGCGGGCCAGGCCGCCCGGCCACCCCACACACCCCACGCCCCGCCGACAGACCTTGTGCCGGCGGGGCGCAGCACTGCCCGCACACCCTTACCCGCCCGAACACGAAGGAGCCCCAGCCCATGGCACTCAGCAACCTCTTCACCCGCAGACCCGCCATCTCCGCCCTACCGGCGGAAGCCCCCGAGCCGAAGGTGTGGCCGGAGATCGGTGAGACGTGGAACCCCGAGGGCGTCAGCGTCGTCCAGCGGTACTACAACCAGGCCCACGCGGTCGTCCTGGTCTACACAGCGTGCGCGCGGTACAGGTGCGTCGTC
Organism: Streptomyces sp. NPDC014623; assembly: GCF_043088245.1. Taxonomy (NCBI): domain Bacteria; kingdom Bacillati; phylum Actinomycetota; class Actinomycetes; order Kitasatosporales; family Streptomycetaceae; genus Streptomyces; species Streptomyces sp. NPDC014623. Next base: position 118,545 of record NZ_JBIBZU010000023.1, read on the forward strand.
GCCTGCTTGGGCTGCCACTTCACCAAGGCCCACAGCGCGGCGAGGAGCTATGACTGGATGGAGCTCTCCGAGGCTGCCGAAGCCGCCAACGAGCACGCGACCACCTGCCGGGCCCTGCCTCGCGACCTTCCCACCCGCCCGGGCGACGCCACCGTCCACAAGCTGCTGCACAAGCGGGCGCGTGAGTACCAGGACGGTGCCAAGGACAACGAGTTCCGGATCGACGCGCTGGACCTGGCCCGGCTCACCATCCAGCGGACCAACGTCTGGATCGAGGCCGCGCTGCGAAAGCTGGCCGACGAACAGCCGGACCTGCTGCTCCTCAGGACCAGCCACGAGGGGGGCGCTCCCCGGTTCTTCGTACGGCATTACACCCCGGTGAGCTGACAGGGAACCGCTCCGTACAGCTCGTGGACACCGCCCGCACCACGACCCCGCGCCCCGTCGACGCCCTTCGACGAGCTGCGGACCCCGCAGCACCCGCTGATTCCCCTCCACCACACGCACACGCATCCACCAAGAGAGCAGGGCTCACCATGGCAATCTTCCGCTTCGGCAACGGCAACCAGGTCGACTCCTCTACCGCGAGCGCGGACACCTTCCAGCAGGCCGCGGACGGCTCCCTCACCATCAACGGCGGCGTATTCGGGGGCACCAACCACGGCATCGCCGGGGGCGTCCACCGGTCCGGCGACGACCCCGTCGCGAAGGCGGAGCGACTCAAGGAAGCCGAGGAACTCGCCGCGGCCCGCGCCACAGCCGTGTGGCGGCGCTGGACAGCCAGTAGCTCACACAGGGCGGCCCACGCACTACGAGGACCGGACGCCCCTCCACCCCCGACAACAGACAACCAGGCCGCGCATTCAGGCCGACCCGTATTCACACAGGAGGACACATGATCACCCCCGAGGAAATCCAGGAGCAGCTGCGCAAGGCCGCCGAGGAGGAGCAGGAGGCCTCGCGGCGCCTGGCCGAGGAGATCGCCGCCGCCGCACGCAGGGACGGCGGCGCCTGACACCTGCGCCGCCTGACCACCACCCCCCACCGCGCCCCGCCGACGCACCGACGCCAGCGGGGCACGGTGTTACCCACCTACCTGCTGGAGGCGATCACTCGTGCTCATCCCCCGCCCGCGCCGCCGGACCGGCCGGCCCCGCCCGCAGCGCCCCGGTCCTCGCTACCCGCACCGCCCCGCCCGGCTCCCCGGCACCTGGAGCCGGTGATGCCGCGCCCTCGGAAGAAGGGGCGGCGCCGCGAGATCAAGAAGGTGCCGCGCAGCGACGCGACCCTGCCCGAGTTTGATCGTGGCGCCGTACCCGAGGGCCTCGTCACCCGGCGCACTTTGCGGGATATGGGACTGAGTCCCGGCGACAACGAGGGCCCGGTCGCGATCCTGCGGTGCCGACTGTGCGCGACCCGCCCGCAGTGGTCGTGCCGCCACCCCACCCGGGGCTTCCTTCTCCGGGTCGACCTGGCCCGGCCCAAGCGTGTCCCGACGCTGGCTCAGGAGCTGGCGCTGGACCGCGCGATGGCCGCCAGGAGCACCTGCTCCCGGTGCTCGCGCCGGTACTACTTCTGCCTCAAGTGGGCGATATTGCATCGGATGCAACATTCGCCATGGACGACACGGGCGGCCGTTGCTGGGAGGGAGCCACGCTACACCTGCCACGGTGCCGC